>JALOQB010000284.1 GCA_025453595.1 Polyangiaceae bacterium | reverse complement strand
CGGAACTTCCGGACAGGGCGGGGCCGGCGGTGCGGAGGGCGGGAGCGCTGGTAGCAACCTCGGCGGCGCAGGCACCGGCGGCACCTCGGCGGGCGCCGGTGGGGCCGCGGGGACCAGCGGCGGCGGTGGAGACGCCGGGGCATCCGGAAGTTCCGGACAGGCAGGCGCGGGGGCCGGCGGGGACGCGGGTGCATCGGGAGCTGCCGGGGATGGCGGTGCTTCGGGCGCAGGCGCAGGTGGGGACGGCGGCGCTGGTGACGCAGCCGGCGCAGGCGGTGGGGGTGGTGCAGGCGAGGCAGGTGCCGGGGCCGGTGGTGAAGCGGGCGCAGGCGCAGGCGGTGAGGCTGGCGCAGGCGCAGGCGGTGAGGCCGGCGCAGGCGCGGGTGGCGAGGCCGGGGCTGGCGCGGCCGGGGCCGGCGCGGGCGGTGACGCGGGGGCTGGCGCGGGTGGTGGAGCGGGCGCAGGGGCCGGTGGAGAGGCGGGCGCAGGCGCAGGGGGGGCGGGCGCAGGGGGGGCGGGCGGCGAAGCAGGGGGCGGCGCGGGAGGTCAAGGCACGGTGCGCGTGACGGACGGACTCGTCGCTCTTTACGAGTTCAAGGAAGGGTCCGGGACGGATGTGAAGGATACCTCGGGCCAGTCTCCCCCGGCTGACCTGAAGATCCTTGATCCAGCCGGCGTGAACTGGGTGCCCGGGGCGCTGAACTTCAAGTCGTTCAAGTCCAACGTGGTCACACCCCCCGCCCAGGATGAGACCAAGAACGCGATCCTCCGCATCGTGAACGCCTGCAACACGAGCAACGCGTTCTCGGTCGAGGCCTGGATCAAGCCTTCCAGCATCACGAAGGACGACGATCGCATCGTCGCGTTCGACTTGAACGTGCCGAACCGAAACTTCATCCTGATCCAGGAAAATTCGCCCGAGGAGAAGTTCACTATCTTCAATGCGACGAAGAAAAACAACGGCGATTCATCTTCATTCAACTTCAATTCTAACAAGAAAAGCATCCAGCTCACCAAGCTCCAGCACGTGGTGGCGGTGTTCTCGCTTGCGGCCAAGAATGCGGTTTTCTACGTGGATGGCAGCGAGCAGGGAGCCAAGTCAATCCCCGGCGATGTGGCCTCGCTCTCCTGGTCGACAGAGAGGCAGATCACCCTCGGGAACTCGACCGGCCAGACCAACGCTACCTACGCCTGGGAGGGGGATATGCACCTGGTGGCCATCTACTGCAAGGCGCTGTCCGAAAAGGAAGTGCAGCAGAACCGCGAGGCCGGCGCGGACCCGTGAGGGTTCAGACCGCGCGGACCTGCTCGAGCCAGGGGTCGAGGTCGCGCAGGGCGCGCTGGGCCATGGCCTCGTAGCGGTCGCGCTTCTTGAGCCGCCGGTTCTCGTGCGGGGGGAAGTGAGCCCAGGTGACGTTCGAGGGCTGAAAGTTGGGGTTGGGCCGGAGCAGGTGGGCGCGCAGGCCTCCGAGGGCGGTGGTCTCCGGAGGGGGAACGATGTCGCCCCCGCGGAGGCGCTGCGCCAGCATCAGTGCACAGAGGAACCCCCCCGCGGCGCTCTCGACGTAGCCCTCGACCCCGGTGATCTGGCCCGCCAGGAACACCCCGGGGGCGGCCCGGAGCTGCATGGTCTCATCAAGGACCACGGGGGCGTTGACGAAGGTGTTGCGGTGGACGCTGCCAAAGCGCTGAAACTCGACGTTCTCCAGGCCCGGGATCATGCGGAACACCCGCTGCTGCTCGCCGTAGGTCATGCGGGTCTGGAAGCCGACCATGTTGTACGCCGAGCCATGGGCGTCCTCGGGGCGCAGCTGGATCACCGCGTAGGGGCGGCGCCCGGTGCGAGGATCGATGAGGCCCACGGGCTTCATGGGCCCGAAGGCGAGGGTCTGCTCGCCCCGCTCGGCCATGACCTCGATGGGCAGGCACCCCTCGAAGTAACGCACCTGCTCGAACTCCCGGGGCTTCACCTTCTCGGCCCCCAGCACCGCGGCGACGAAGGCGCGGTATTGCTCCTCGTCGAGGGGGCAATTGACGTAGGCCTCGTCGTCCCCTTCCTCGGCGCCCTTGCCGTACCGGGATTGCTTGAAGACGCGCTCCCAGTCGATGGACTCGGCGCTCAGGATCGGGGCGATGGCGTCGTAGTAGGCCAGGTGGGCGCCGCCGATACGGGCGGCCAGATCCGCCGCGAGCTCGTCGCCGGTGAGGGGCCCGGTGGCCAGGATCACCGGTCGCCCCTCGGGGATCGAGCGCACCTCGGCGCTCTGCACCTCGATGCGTGGATCGGCCCGGATCACCGAGGTCATCTCCTCGCTGAAGCGCTCCCGATCCACGGCGAGAGCGCCGCCCGCGGGGACCCGGGTCCGGTCGGCGATCTCCATGACCAGCGAGCCCGCGCGGCGTAGCTCTTCCTTGAGGAGGCCCACCGCGTTGCTGAGGGCCGCGCCCCGCATCGAGTTGGAGCAGACCAGCTCGGCCAGGCCATCGCCGATCTGGGCCGGGGTCCTGCGGAGGGGCTTTTGTTCAAGCAAGGTGACGGAGAAGCCACGGCGGGCGAGCTGCATGGCAGCTTCACACCCCGCGAGGCCCCCGCCCACGATCCAGATACGATCCGTATGCATCGGCCCCGGAGCCTAGCGCATCCGGGGCCGCGCCGCGCTCGCCGGAGCGAGGCGCAGGCTCACTCGGCGTCGTGGGTGAGGGTGGCCTGGAGCCGACCCTTGGAGGGGACGAGGGCGCCCAGGTGCACGAGGGCGTTGCGGAGGGCGTCGAGGCAGCGGGAGTTCTCGGAGGGGAGGCCGACGCTGATGCGAAGGAAGCCGCGGCCAGCGCGGTGGACCGCGAGGGAGCGGATCATCACGCCCTCGTCGAACATGGCCTGGAGGATGGTCTCGGCGGCGAGCCCGGTGCGGTGCACGTCGAGGAGGATGAAGTTGCCCTCGCTGGGGATGACGTCGATCCCCGGGATGCGCTGGAGCTCGCGGGCCAGGAAGGCGCGCTGGGAGCGGAGGGCCCCCATGCGGGCCTCGAACTCTTCGATATCTTCGAGGGCCGCGAGGGCCGCCGCGATGGAGACCGAGGGGAGGCTCCAGGGAACCTTGACCTTGCGGAGGACACGGATGAGCGCCACATGCGCGATGGCGTAGCCGATGCGCATCCCGGCGAGGCCGTGGGCCTTGGAGAAGGTGCGGAGCAGGATCGCGTTGGGGAACTCGGCGAGGAGGTGCGAGAGGGTCTCTCCGGTCTCGCCGAGCTCGTGGTAGGCCTCGTCAATCACCGTGGGGAGCCCCAGGCGGAGCACGCGGCGGAGGGCGGCCTCCTGGATGCGGTTGCCGGTCGGGTTGTTGGGCGTGCAGAGGAAGATGACCTTGGTGCGCTCGGTGACCGCGGCCAGGATCTCGTTGATGTCGAAGTCGTGGTCCTCGGTCATCGGCACCAGCGCCGGGATGCCGCCGACAACGCGGGTGCGGGCCTCGTACATCGAGAAGGTCGGCACGCTGAGCAGAACCTCCTCGCCGGGGGCGACGAAGGTGCGGATCACCAGGTCGATCAGCTCGGTGGAGCCGGCCCCCAGGATCACGTTGTCTGCGGTCATCGCCTCGCGCTCGCCGAGGCGGCGGCGCAGCTCCTTGCCGCTGCCCGGGTAGAGGTGCCCGCGGGTGGCGGCGTCGACGATGGCGCGGAGCACGCGCTCGCTGGGCGCGAAGGGGCTCTCGTTGGACATCATCCGGATGACCCCCTCGCGGCTGTCTGCCAGCTCGAAGTGATCCTCGCGGTAAGGCTGGGCGCCGCGGACCCAGGTGGGGGCGAAGAGCTCCATGCCCTCCGGGTCGATCGGGCGCGCCGCGGGCTCGTCGCCGAGGTCATCGCCAAAGACCCGGATCATCGCCTCGGCGCGCTGGAACGCCTCGGGGGTATCGACGTCGATCCAGCGGGCATCGCCCACGTCGCAGCCCAGGAACTGCCCGCGCTCGGCGAGGGCCCGGACGCCATCGGAGAGGCTGGCGTCGCCGGCGGCCTGGTGGATCCGGTCGAGCTCGGCGATCAGCTCAGGGCCGATGCGGAAGACGCCGGTGTCGATGCAGTTGTAATCGGAGAGATCCTTGCCGATGTCGACGATTCGGTTGCCCTGGAGGCGCACCTTGGTCGCGTCATCGAGGTCGAAGCACCGCTCGATATCGTAATCGATGCCCAGCGCGCAGCCGCCCTTCGGCATGTCGAAGGCGCGCAGGCGGCGGACCACCTCGGGGGAGTAGAGGTGATCGGCCATCGACAGCAGGCACTCTTGATCGATGAACTCGCGGGCCGCCAGCAGCGACACGCCGTTCTTCCGGTCGTAGGCCATGTTGTCGACGAAGTGCAGGGTGAGGGCCAGGCTGGGCTCGGCCCGCAGCGCCTTCTTGATGGCCTCGCCACGGTACCCCACCACGATCACCGCCTCGCGGATCCCCTCGCTCTGCAGCGTGCGCAGGATGCGCACCAGCAGGGGCACGCCGGAGACGATCTTCAACGGCTTCGGGAACGTCTCGTTGGCCACCAGCCGGGAGCCCGTGCCAGCCGCCAGAATCACCGCTCGTTGAACCTTTCGATCTGCCATCGTCGTCTCGCCTCTCGTCGTGCCTGGGCACACCAGGCCCTCCACGGAAGGGCTGCGCCTAGTAACACGCAGCTCATCTTCGTCGCAAATCGTTTTCCAGACCTTTTCGTCGGGGCCAAATTCGACAAGCAAACTTCAGAAAACTTTGTACTTCAGGGCCCCCCGTGGCTGTGGCGTCATGACCACAGGTGTTGCAAAGGCGATACAGGGGGGGAGCCGTCATCTTCATCGGAAAAACCTGGCGCCTCGGGATTGCTCGGGGGAGCAGGGAGGCCCTGCCGGGTACCCCTCCCTCTCAAGCAACCCGCAAGCCAAGGCAGATCCGCGAAGGCGCTTACACACTGGCACCGGGAGGCCCGGGCAAGAAGCGACTCAACCCCAGGAAGCAACGCGGGCCCGGGCTGTATCCAGATCTTCCGGAGTATCGACCTCGCACCAGCCCAGATCGCTCACATCCACGGCCCAGAGATCGACCCCATCGGCCGGGAGCCGTGCGTAGATATCTTCGTAGTAAAGCGAGGTTTCCCCGGCCTGGACGGACCGGTCAAGGGCGTGAAACAGGCGCGACACCGCGACACCGCTGACACGCTCCAGGCCGATCGACTCGCCGGAGGCGGTGGCGGGGTCGAGGTGCTTGCCAAAATCCAGGACGCGCCCGTCGCTGGCGCGGACCTTCATCTCCTCGGCGCCGAGGCCAGGCCTGAAGTCGACCGCGGCGGCGACGCCCTCCGGGGCCCGGGAGAGGCGCTGGAGAGCCTCGGCGCGGAAGAGCAGATCGCCGTCCAGCTTGAAGAAGGGCCTGCCCCCGATGGCCTCGCGGCAGAGCCAGAGGGACACGCTGTTCTGGGTCCGGTCAAAGGCGTCGTTGCGGCAGTAGCGGACGGGCACGGGGCAGCCTGCCATGGCGGCGCGCACCGCGTCCTCGCGGTAACCGGTGGCCAGGATCAGCTCGCCGACCCCCGCGCCGAGCAGCAGGCGGACGGCGCGGCCCAGCATGGTCTCCTGGCCCACCTCGACGAGGGCCTTGGGTCGATCGTCGGTCAGGGGGCGAAGCCGCGAGCCAACGCCCGCCACCAGGATCACGCCAACAGGGGAAGCAGAGGTCATCCGCGCCGGTTAACGCGGGGCCTCGCCGCTGTCACGCGCCCCGGACAAAGCCCTGGGCAAAGAAGGCGTCGGTGGCCCTGCGCTGGAGGGGTCGGTACACCAGGAAGTACACCAGGTTGAGCACCACGAGGCGGAAGAGCAGGTAAACGTCGGCGAGGTCGAGGGCGTTGCTGAGGGCCAGGCCGAACATGAGCGAGCCGACGCCGAACAGGCGGCGATTCAGGCCCCAGGGCAGGGAGTTGAGGCGACGGTAGGCGGCCTCGGCCTCGGCGGAGCGCTCTGGCAGCTTGCCGAAGGACATCGCCGGGTCCACCATCCGGACCACATCCTGCTGGCTCTTGATCTGGATGAAATAGAGCCAGTACGTCATGCGCAGGATGGGCCCCAGGGTCGAGGCCACCTGGGCGTGGCGGGCCTTCGCCTCCTCCAGCGTCTCCCCCTCCTTGTAGCCGTCGGTGGTGAAGCGCATCCAGGCGTTCTTGTAGAAATCGAAGGCCAGCGTGTGCCACCCGGAGGTGATCACCGTGAGCACGGTGAGCCCGATGACCGTGAACCCCAGCCACGAGGGGTCGTTGTGTTTTTGCCACACCCGGTAGGCCGTCGCCGGCACCACCGCCAGCAGCACCAGCGTGTCCGCCGAGCCGTCGATCATCCGGCCAAAGACCGAGGACGATTTGCGCATGCGCGCGAGCTGACCGTCCGCGCAGTCAAAGGCGGTGCTGGCCAGGATCAGCAGCGCGCCGACCAGGCGGTGCTGGGGGAAGGAGGCGAAAAGGCATGCCCCCGCGGCCCAGCCCAGCAGGATCGATCCGATGGTGATCGCGTCCGGCGTGAGCGGGGTCGGGTAGCTCAGCCGGGCGATGATGTAGCCCAGCGGGCGGTGGAGCCAGTAGTCGATCGGCTCTTCCACCTCGGGCGATTTGAGCGAGGCTCGGTAGGCATCCCAGAAGCCCATGGCCGCCCCCTTGCACGTCTCCGGCCAGCGTTCCAGCCCTTCTTGACCGGGCGCGCCGCAACAGAACTTCACGGCTGGCCCCCTTGTTGCAGCCAACCTTCTTTGCTACCCGCCCTGAGCACATCTTGCTCCGCGCTGCGGGCACCACCATCACCAACGGGTTTTCCAAGTGAAACAACCGAACTCCATCGCGAAACATCAGGGCAAGCTCGGCGTCCTCTTGCCGGGCCTCGGCGCCGTGGCCACCACCTTTGTCGCCGGGTGCATGCTGGTGCGCAAGGGCCTCTCCAAGCCCATCGGCTCCCTCACGCAGATGGGGACGATCCGCCTCGGCAAGCGCACCGACAACCGGACCCCGCTCATCAAGGAATTCGTCGATCTGGCCCCCCTCGAAGACCTGGTTTTTGGCGGCTGGGACATCTTCCCCGAGAACGCCTTCGAGACCGCGGTGCAGGCCGAGGTCCTCGAGCGCCGTCACCTCGACCCCATCGCCGACGAGCTCCAGGGCGTCGTCCCCATGAAGGGCGCCTTCTTCCCCGAGTACGTGAAGCGCCTCAACGGCACCCACGTCAAGCAGGCCAAGAACAAGGCCGAGCTGGTCGAGCAGCTCCGGGAAGATATCCGGAACTTCCTCAAGCAGAACGGCTGCGACCGCGCCGTCGCCGTCTGGTGCGGCTCCACCGAGATTTACCAGGCCGCCAGCGAGGTCCACGAGACCATCGAGGCCTTCGAGAAGGGCCTCCTCGAGAGCCACCCCAACATCTCCCCTTCCCAGCTCTACGCCTGGGCCTGCGTCCTCGAAGGTGTCCCCTACGCCAACGGCGCCCCCAACCTCAGCGTCGACTTCCCCGCCATCCAGGAGCTCGCCAAGAAGCACGGCGTGCCCATCGCCGGCAAGGACTTCAAGACCGGCCAGACCCTGATGAAGACCATCCTCGCCCCGGGCCTCAAGGCCCGCATGATCGGCATGCGCGGCTGGTTCTCCACCAACATCCTGGGTAACCGCGACGGCGAAGTGCTCGACGACCCCGACAACTTCAAGACCAAGGAGGTCTCCAAGCTCGGCGTCCTCGAGACCATCCTCGCCCCCAAGACCAACCCCGACCTCTACGGTGACCTCTACCACAAGGTCCGTATCGAGTATTACCCCCCCCGCGGCGACGCCAAGGAAGGCTGGGACAACCTCGATATCTTCGGCTGGCTCGGCTACCCGATGCAGATCAAGGTCGACTTCCTCTGCCGCGACTCCATCCTCGCGGCCCCCATCGTCCTCGACCTGGCGCTCTTCCTTGACCTCGCCAAGCGCGCCCAGTTCTCCGGCATCCAGGAGTGGCTCAGCTTCTACTTCAAGAGCCCCATGACCGCCCCCCAGCTCTACCCGGAGCATGACCTCTTCATCCAGGCCATGAAGCTCAAGAACACGCTCCGCTGGATGATGGGCGAGGACCTCATCACCCACCTCGGCAGCGAGTACTACGACTGATCCCCCCAGGGCGCCGGCGAGGGCCGGCGGCGACGCCCCGCGACGCCGCTCAGTAACCCAGGTCGGCGACCGTATCGCGGAGCGTTTCGTTCGGGTCGCGGGGCTTCCACCCCAGCTCACGCTCGGCCTTGCCCGAGTCGATGTACCAGAACAGCTGACCCATCTCGACGCTCACCGCGTCCACCTGGGTGGTGCCCCCGATGGCCTTGACCGCCCGCTCGAAGATCGAGTGCGCGGCCCGCGCCGCCAGGGCGCTCGACGGCATCTTCATGCGCGGTGCGGGCCTGTCGGCGAGGCGAGCCAGGCGCCCGAAGAACGTGTGCACCGGCAGGTTGCAGGCGCCCATCAGGTAACGGTGCCCGGGGCGCCCCTTCTCCATGGCGAGCAGCAGCCCGAGGGCCGCATCGCGTGCGTCCACGAAGGAGAGGCCGCCGGCCGGTGACGCCGGGACCGACCCCTCCAGGAAGCGCCGCACATCCTCGGTGGACGAGCCGAAGAGATCGCCGGGCCCCAGCAGCAAGGACGGGTTGGCGGAGACCACCTCGAGGCCGTCGCGGCTGGCGGCGAGCGCCTCTTCCTCGGCGAAGAGCTTGGTGCGGTAGTAGGGGAAGCGCTGGATCAAATGCAGCGGGGTGGGGCTCGCCTCGTCCGCCACGAAGTCTTTCTCTTCGCTGATACCGACGGTACCGCTGGTCGAGGCGAGGACCACGCGGCGCACCTGGGCCGCGCGGGCCGCCTGGATCACGCTGCGGGTACCGACGACGTTGATCCGGTGCAGCTCGGCGGCGTCCGATGCCTCGCGGGAGACGCGGCCTGCGCAGTGGAAGATGCCGTCCGTGCCCCGGGCCACCCGGGTGAGCGCCTCGGTGTCGAGGACGTCGCCGCGGACCAGCTCGGCCCCCAGCTCGGCCAGGGAGACCGGTCGATTCTTCGCGTGGGAGGGCTCGTGACCCCGGGCCACCGCGACGACCTGATGGCCGCGGGCAAGCAAGGCTTCCGCGACGTG
>JALOQB010000031.1 GCA_025453595.1 Polyangiaceae bacterium | reverse complement strand
CTCGACTCGCCCATGCCCCGGTAATCGAAGGTGACCACCAGGAACCCTTCCCTCGCCAGCCACTCGGCGAACGCCCGGTAAAACCCCTGGGCGACCCCCATGGCACCGGCGAGAAACACCGCCCCGCGTCGCCCTTGTCCCCCCGGGGGTTCGTGGAGAAACGCCGCCAGCCTCGCCCCGTCGCCGGTCACCACCTCGACCCGGGTTCGCTCGATGATTGCCTCGTCCTTCGCGGTGATCATGGACAAGGAAGGTTGGCCCGGGAGGCCCCCCTGACCACCCTCGTTCCTGGAAAACCGTCTTGCAAGAACCGCAACAGAGGCCCGCGACGGCGAGGTTCACACGGGGCGCTGCAGGGTGAGGCGCTCCAGCGTCTGCAGGAAGACCCCGCGCAGGGCCGCCTTGCCCGCGTCCCTGGGGTGCACCGCGTGGAGGGTCGGGAGCTTGCCGGGGGTGTCGGCGCTCCAGGCGGCGAGCATGCGCGTCAGGCGGCCGCTGCGCAGGGCCTCGGCCACGCTCCAGTCCGGGAGCCGGATCACGCCCACGCCTCGCTCCGCCAGGGCGCAGAGCAGGGCGATGTTGTTGCTGCGAAAGCAGCGGCCCAGGTGGATCTTGCAGACCTCGCCGCTGCTGTGGACGAACTTCCACCAGGCCGCGCCGGGGCCGCTGCCGTAGTGGAGCACGGGCAGGTGCTCCAGGGCCGAGGGGTGGGCGGGGGTGCCTACCCGGGAGAGCAGGGAGGGCGCCGCGCAGACCACCCGGCGGAAGCTGATCAGGCGCCGTGCCTCCAGGGTCGAGTCAGGCAAGGGGCCAAGGCGGAGGGCGAGATCGAAGCCCTCCTTCACGAGATCCCGCAGGTCGTCGCTGGCGTGGACGTCGAGGGAGATCTCCGGGTGCTCCTCGCGCATCGCGGCGATCACCGGCGGCAGCACCTGCTCGGCGACGAACACCGGGACGGTGACCCGGAGGGCGCCCCGGGCCGCGCGGACCTCGCCCAGCTGGCCTCGCAACGCTTCCTCCTCCCCCAGCCAGCGGGCCAGGTGCTCGCGGTACTGGCGCCCTGCCTCGGTGGTGACGACGCCCCGGGTGCTGCGGACAAAGAGCGCGACCCCCAGGTACCGCTCGGCCTGCTGGACCGCCCTGGAGACCGTCGATACAGAAGTCCCTGCGCTGCGGGCGGCGGCGGTGATCGAGCGGGCCTCCAGGGCTCGACGGACCAGCCGCAGCCCCTGGAGCGGGTCATCCTGGTGTTGCAGCTCCTGCAACGCGATCTTTCGTTTCCCGGGGTCTGCCATGGGGGGTCATGGTGTGGGCTGTCCGGCGGCGAGGGGCAAGCGAGGGCGTCAGATGCCGTCGGTGAGCAGGCTGGTCAGGATGTAGTTGGCGACAAGGATGGCGACGGCGCTCTGGACGACGGCCCGGGTGGTGGCCTCGCCCACCCCGCGGGCGCCGCCGGAGGCGTAGTAGCCCTGGCGCGTCGAGACGGCGCTGATCAGGAAGCCGAAGGTGGCGGCCTTGATCAGGCCCATCGCCAGGTCGTCGCCGGTGGTGAGCTGGCGCATCTTCTCGAAGAAGACGCCGGGGTCGATGTTGAGGAGGCCCACCGCGACGAGGTACCCGCCGGAGAGGCCCACGCAGGTGTAGAGGACGCAGAGCAGGGGGAGCATCAGCACGGCGGCGAGGAGCCGCGGGGAGAGCAGGTACTGGACGGGGCTGACGCCCATGGTGGTGATGGCGTCGATCTGCTCGGTGACGCGCATGTTGCCCAGCTCGGCGGCGAGGGCGCTCCCGGCCCTGGCGGTGACCATCAGACCGGAGAAGACCGGGCTGATCTCCCGGGTGAGGGAGACCGCGACGATGCCGCCGACGAGGCCCTGCTGGTTGAAGCTCTTGAGGGCGTGCACCATCTGGAGCGCCAGCACCATGCCGCTGAACATGCCGGTGAGGGAGATCAGGAAGATCGACTGGACGCCGAAGAATTCCATGGCGCGGATCACCTGGGCGACCCGGAAAGGGGGGCGGAAGAGCCAGGTGACCGTCTGGAACGTCAGCACCACGGTGGTGCCCAGGCTGTCGAGGGAGGAGAGCAGAGCCGTGAGGAGCCCGTCGAGGGGCCCCTTGCTGCGGGGTGCCTCGCTCATGGGGCTCCGAGGGACGCGGCGAGGCGGTGGCCTCGGGGCCCGAGGGGCTCCCAGCGGGCGACGCGGGTGGGGGGCCCGGGGTCAAGGCGGAGCAGCAGCCCGTCGCCGCCCAGCTCGGCCACGAAACGCTCGCCCCACTCGACCAGACCGATCGCCCCCTCGGCGAGGGACTCACGGAGGCCAAGCTGGGCGACCGAGCGGCCCTCTTCAAGGCGGTAAAGATCGGCGTGGACCAGCAACCCCAGGGGCACCCGGTACTCGTGCACCAGCGCGAAGGTCGGGGAGGCCACGGTCACCCCGTGGGGGACCCCGAGCGCCCGGCAGAGCGCCCGCGCCAGGAAGGTCTTGCCGGCGCCGAGGGGCCCGGCGAGCAGCACCAGGTCGCCCGGACGTAGCGCCTCCGCGAGGGAGCGCGCCAGGCGCACCGTGGCGCGGCGGGTGGGGAGCGGCAAGGAAGCCATCAGACGACGATGACTTCCTCGGCGTCGGCGCTCATCACGTCGTCCTGGGCCACGAACTCCGAGGTCTCCTCGTCGCGCTTGACCGCCAGCTCGTAGAGCTGCGCCAGCAGCAAGGGCTGCTCGCGGATCAGGGCCTTGAAGGACTCCCGGGGGAGGAACAGCGAGATCGTCGGGTGCACCGCCACCACGCTGGCGCTGGACGGGCGACGCAGCACCAGCGACACCTCTCCCACCGTATCGCCGGCGGTCAGCGTGGTGATCACGAAGGGCTCGGCGCCCTCGTGGCGCACCACCGCCACCTCGCCAGAGGCCAGGAAATAAAGGCCCTGCGCCGTCTCTCCCTGGGTGATCAACCGCTCGCCTTTCTCGAAGGCGCGGGTCACGAACCGGTCGACCAGCCCCGAGCGCTCCGAGGAGGCCACGGCGCCCAGCACGCTGCTGGTGCGCAGCAGGTTCTGGACCATGCGCCGCCGGCAATGCGCCGCCAGCTCGCGGCCGATCTCGGGCTCGGCCTCGGCGACCCGGTCGAGGGCCTCCTTGGGGCCGCGCAGCAGCAGGCTCGGCTTGCGCGCCACGACGCTCGCCGCCCGGGGAGCCCGCGACAGCAGCGCCATCTCGCCAAAGATGGCGCCGCTGCTCAGGCGCGCCAGCACCACCGGCGCCTGCTCGCTCTCCCGCAGGACCTCCAGCTCGCCCCGGGCCACGATGTACGCCTCGGCCCCCGGCGCCCCCTGCTCGATGATCCGCGCCCCCTTCGGCACCGTCTCGACCTCGAAGACCTCGATCATCCTCCGGAGCGCCCGCTGGCTCACGGACGAGAACAGCGGCGACGGAGGCACCCGGGGCTCCTCGGTCCGGGCCTTGAGCGCGTCGTCCAGCGACTTCTTCGCGTCCCGCACGATGGCCGAGGTCTTGTTCAGCAACGCCATGCCCCCCAGCACGCTGGGCAGCGGGTGGAAATCTTCCGAGGACGGCAGCAGCGGGGGCAAGCTCGCCTCCCCCAGGCGCCGGGACTCCTTGCAGAAGGCGGCGGCGATGGCCTCGAAGTGCCGGTCCGGGTCCTGGTGGAGGCGGCGAAGATCGCTGCAAGCCGCCACCGCGATGGGGAGGATGCCCGCGTCGATGGAGCGCCGGATGCAGATCTCGAGGGACTCCTTCGCCAGCTCCTGGCGGCCAAATTCGGCGGCAAGACGCCCCACCAGGAGCAGGCCCGAGAGGGAGGCGGGGTCGTGCTGGACCAGCGCCGCCGCCCAGCGCAAGGCCGCCTCGCGCTCCCCCGCGAGGGCGAGCGCGAGGGCTCGGTCGATGGGAGATTCTGCGGTCTTGTTGCCTGGCAATTCTGGGGGAGCCCCTCGCATCCCCTGCTTATACCACGCCGCCCCGCCAGCCGCGGGCCCAGCTAAGATGGCCGGCTTGCGGGGGTCAGAGGCCCGCTCGATGGCCTCGCTCACCGCCCGGGCCGTGGCCGAGACCACCGGGACCACCCGGGCGTAATCCATGCGAACCACGCCGAGGACGCCGATGGCGCCGGCCACATGGCCGTTCTCGAGGTAAGGGGCTGCCACCACGCTCAGCGCCCCCCCGGCCAGGCCCCCCACCTCGCGGCCCACCAGCACGCTGGTGCGCCTGGCGGTCACCGTGCGATCGAGGAGATCGAGCAGCAGTTCGTGGTCGCTGAGGGCCCGCACCAGATCGCGGAGCCGCTCGACGCTGGCCATCTCCGGGTGCTCGAGGAGGCGGGCCTGCCCGGCGATCAGCAGCTCGGCGCGCCCCACCCCGTCGACCGCCAGAAGCCCCATCTCGAAGGCCTGCCGCCGCACCGTGTTGTAGGCCACCCGCTCGTCCGCCAGGCGGCTCGCGCAGAGCTCGCGGACCTGGCTGAGCGTGCGCCCCTCGATGGCGTCGTTGAGCAGCTCGTGGATGCGCTGCAAATCCCCCTCGGAGAGCTGCGCCTCGACGGATAGAAAGCGGTTCTCGACGCTGTCGTCGCTCATCACCAGCACCGCCAGCAGCTCACCCCCCCGGATGGTGATGAACCGGAGCTGGCGCAGCGTCCGCCCCTCGGGCCTCGAGGTCGCCACCACCGCCGTCGTCCCCGTCAGCTCGGACAGGATCTGCCCCGAGTTGACCAGCAGGTCTCCCCGGGCGCGGAACTCATGAAAACGCCCCTCGAGGGCCCTCACGTCGTCGTTCGTCAACGACTGGAGCTGCATCAGCGTGTCGATGAAATACCGGATCGCCTTGTCGGTCGGGATACGACCCGCGGAGGTGTGGGGTTGCTGCAGGTACCCCCCCTCCTCCAGGTCGGCCAGCACGTTCCGGATGCTCGCCGCGGACAGATCCAGGCCGTATTTTTTCGCCAGCGTACGGCTACCCACCGGCTCGCCGGTGGCGATGAACTCGGTGATCGTCGCGTAGAGGATCTTGCGCGCTCGCTGGGACAGCTCGTTGAAGGTCGGGGAGGGGAGGTCGACAGCCACGGTACTTCGGGTGGGAAAAGGTTGCTTTCCTGTCACCCGATCCTAGCAGAACCATCCCCCCCCGCCAGCCCCTCGCGACCCATCCGGAACTTCTCTACTTCAGAAGGACCCGGCCAGGGAAACCCCCGCGTACCCGGGGGCCACGCTCGGCGCCAGCACCCGCGCCGTCTGCCCCTCCGGCTTGCTCAGGAGGTACCAGGCCAGCCCCCCGGCCACCCCCGCCAACCCCACGTAACCGATGGTGCTCGTGATCGACATTCGAGTGCTACTGGACTCCGCCTTGTCAAAAAGGTCAGGGCACTGTTTCTCGCCCCCTGGACAGGTGGATTTGTACTTTGCAGACGCATCCTTGTTCTCTGAACTGGCGCCCAGATACAGCACGAGGCCCGTGATGCCCAGGATGGCGCCGCCCCCCGCGACGAAGAGCGGGGTGAGGGGGCGGCGGCCCTGGGGTTGTGGGTTGGTGGTGGGCGGCGGAGGGGTCGTGGGGCTGCTGGTCGCGGCGGCGGGGGCGCTGCTGGCCACCGGCGGGGCCGTGGTCGCGGCGGCCCGGGCCTTCTTCATGTTCTCGATCCGCTTCTGGATCGTCGCCGCCTCGGAGGACTGGGGATCCCGCGCCAGGTAGGTCTCCAGCGTGGTGATCGCCGCCGGGATGTTGCCCGCCTTCTCGTAGGCGTTGGCCAGGTTCTGCAGCAGCAGCAGGGCCGTGCAGTCCCGCTCGAAGGCGTCGCGCCAGAGCTGGATCGCCTTCGGGTAATCCGCCTCGTTGTACGAGACCTTCCCCGCGGAGAACAGGCCCTTTGCCGCCTCGGTGTCGTCTGCGGTCGGCTTCTTCTCGCAGGCTTTGTAGACAACCGGGGGCGGATCCGCCGCGCTGGCCACGAGGGTGGGAGCGGCAAGCAAGGCGCAGAGCGCAAGAGCTGGGGCGTACGTTCGCATGGCGGCTCGGAACCGTGACGCTAGGTGGGCCGCCGCCAAAGGTCAAACACCGCGCTCCATCGCGCCTCCCCCTCTCACGGGTAGGCCACCCAGCGCGGCCGGTTGACCCGCGGGTCTTCTGGCGCCCAGCACCCGTCCCCCTCCCCTCGCGCCAGCGTCAGCGCCCCGCATCGCCCGCCCTCGCACCCCAGATCCAGCAGATCCCAGGAAGGTGCCTCCACCTTGCCCCCGCGCGGTGCCCCCTCCATCGGGACCTCCAGAAACCCCACCCCCCCCTGCTTCGCTCCCTGCCGCGCGCACCCCGCCCCCACCCCGCGAGGCCACGACACCACCACCCCCTCGCCCCCTTGCCCCCCCCCGAAGGGCCCCGCTTCCGCGCCGCATCGCCAGGTGTCAAGGTTGACCTTCTGACGCGCCAGCGCCCTGGTCTCCAGGTCGATCCAGCGCAGCTCGGCGACTGTATGGAAGTTCTCTCCATTCTTGCAGTCATCGGCGTCCAGGTGGCGCCCCAGCACCAGGGCGATCCGGGGAGGGCGGGCGAGGAGCAGCTCCAGGGAGGAGCCTGGTTCGGCGGGGTCCGCCAGCGGGGTCCAGGGGCCCGGGGCCTCGGCGTCGGCGGGCCAGCGGCGCAGCGCCAGCTGGCCCTTGCCGTCGATCCTGGCCGCATGGAGCGTGTCCTGCTCCACCGAGAAGACCAGGCCACGCTCGTCGTCCTTGCTATCGAGGGCGATCGGGCCCCGGACCCGCTCCCCCTCCAGGGCCCAGAGGCGCTGCGTCTTGCCGTCGTCGACCAGCAGGTAGGCGCGGCGCTGCCCGCAGAAGAGGGAGGAGGAGCCGCCCCCCTTGACCTCCAGCAGGGTCGCGGGCTCGCCCGGGCCAAAGGGCCAGGCTTTCAGCGCCGGGGTCGCGCCGCTGAGGACACCCACCAACCGGTCTTCCGTGGCGCAGAGCGAGGACTGGAGGGCCTCCCGGGGGGCCTCTTTCAGCCCTTCCCAGGAGGGGGCGCGCCACAGCACCCCGCGCCCGTCCTTGTCCTCTCCGTGGACCCCGATGCCCCCCCTGGACGCCACCACCTCCAGCGCCGCGGCTCGCCCCAGCTCCGAAGAACCTTTGAGGACAAACGATTCAACCTCACCGGCGAGGGATCCGCGGAGGGCGAGCCAGCCCGGGTCGTCGTCGCGAGGGACCCCCGCGGCGAGCCACCCGCCGGGGCTGCGGGCCGCGGACCAGGGCGCCAGGAGGGCCGGGGGGGTCGGCGCCGGGGAGGAGGCGGAGGCAGCGGCTAGGGGCGGCGCGGAGGCGGAGGGGAGGACGGAGGCGGAGGGGGCCGGGGCGGGGGGAGGGTTCTTCTGGCGACGACACCCGGAGGCGAAGGGGAGCAGGGCGAGGAGGAGCAGGGCGGCGGCGCGGTGCACGAGGGGAGCATAGCCGGAGAGGGGGGGGTCAAGGCTCGGAGACGCGACGGAGCCAGCCGCGGAAGGTGGAGCGAGGGACGCCCATGGCGCGAGCGGCGCTGCTGGTGTTGCCCTGGTGGAGGGCGAGCATGCGCCGGGCTTCCAGGGCTCGCTTCAGCTCGTCCACGGGGAGAGGCTGGCGAAAGGGGCAGAGGGCCTCCTCGATCTGGGAGGTTCCGATGCGGCCCTCCTGGGCGAGGAGCGCGGCCCGCAGCAGCACGTTGCGGAGCTCGCGGACGTTGCCAGGCCACCCGTGGGAGGCGATACGGGACAGGGCGCCGGAGGAGAGCGAACACTCGCCGATCTCGTGGGCCATCTGGTCGAGAAAGAAGCGCACCAGGAGGGGTAGATCGCCGAAGCGATCGCGGAGCGGGGGGACCTGGATCGTGAGGACCGCGAGGCGGTGGTAGAGATCCTCGCGGAAGCGCCCCTGGAGCGCGCGCTCCGGGAGGGAAGCCCAGGAGGCGGACACCACCCGCGCGTTGATCTTCCTGGGCTGGGCGGCGCCGACGGGCTTGACCTCACCGTTCTCCAGGGTGCGCAGCAGCTTGGCCTGGGCGCCCAGGGGCAGCTCGGCCACTTCATCGAGGAAGATGGTGCCGTTCTGGGCGGCGACGAAGGCGCCCAGGCTGGTGTTGACGGCGCCGGTGAAGGCGCCTTTTTCGTGGCCAAAAAGCTCGGAGTCGACCAGCTCGGGGGGCAGCGCCCCCATGTTCATCGGCAGGAACGGCCCCCTGGCGCGGCCGCTGTGGCGGTGCAGAGCCTCGGCGATGAGCTCCTTGCCCACGCCGGTCTCGCCGCGGATCAGCACCGGCGCGCGCATGGGGGCGAAGCGGCGCACGTCGCGGGCGAGGCGGCGCATGGCGAGGGAGAGGCCGACGACCCCTTCCAGGGGAGGTTCGTGGGCGACGTCCTCGATCTCGGCGACGCCGGGGGCCACCTGCACCAGGGAGCGACCCAGCACGAAGCTGCCCGGCTGCTGGAACGAGGCCTGGGGGACCCGCGCTCCGGCGACGTAGACCCCGTTGCGCGAGCCAGCATCGCGGATCCAGAGCTGGCCATCCTGCACCGAGATCTCGCCGTGACACCCGGAGACCGCCGGGTCTTCGAGCCGGATATCGACCCGGGCCGAGGAGCCAAAGAGCAGCGTGTGCCCCTCGCTCAGGGTCATGCGCCGGGGGGCCTTGCCGTCGGAGACCTCGATGGCCCACTCGGTCGAAGGGGCCCCCCGGATCTCGCTGACGGTGTTGTGCTCCAGCTCCTCGCTCCCCTGGCGTTCGTGCTCCATGATCGCGCTGTTCGTCGCGGCGCAGGCCCGGTTGCGTGCCGTCGATTTTCTCCCACGGCGCCTGGCGGCGCTGGTAATCCCCCCGGCGATGCGTTCCGAGCGAGCTGTCGCGCTGGTGGCCGCGGCCCTGACCCTCCTGGCCTCGCCTCTTGCCCTGGCCCAGGGCGGCGGGCCCCCCGCGATGCCCGAGCCCCCCGAGGACACCACCCCCCCGGCGCCCCGTCCGACGGCCCCGGACACACGCACCGGACACCCCACCCTTGCCCTCCAGTTCGGCCTGCTGCGCCTCGCGGGCAGCGCCGAGGTGGGCCGCTCCCACGGGAGCGTGATCGGCTGGGGTCAGGCCCCGGGGCTCCAGCTTGCTTACCCGTTTCGCCGCGATTTCGCCGTCGAACTCTGGGGGTCCTACGCCACCTTCGGGGGCTCCTCGGGCTGCGCTGGCGACTGCAAGGGCAGCAGCCTCGCCCTGGGCGTCGGCGCGGTCTACCACATGGTCGACGGCTCCCCCTTCGACCCCTGGTTCTCCGCGGGCGTGGGCTACCGGCAGACCTCCCTCGAAGCGCCCTCCCTCGGCGTCCTTGATTACGGCGGCCTGACCGCCCTTCGCCTCGCCATGGGCAGCGATTATTACCCCTCTCCGGCCATCGGCTTTGGCCCCTACCTCGAGCTCTCCGCGGGTCGCTACCTGACGCGCTCTCCCGGGCCGCTCGCCGAGGGGGCTGGCCACGTTTCCTTCGGGACAGGCCTGCGCGTGGTCCTCAGCCCGTTCTGAACCTCACGCGCCGGCCCCTGGCGGCGCTTGCCGCGGCGCCGGAGGTTCTGCGCCCCGCAGCACACCGATCGCCTGCTGAAGCCCCTCGACCACGGCCTCGGACGCCTCCCCCTGCTCGAGCCGGTACCCGCCGGACGCGCGGCCTTGCCGCTCCGCCAGCCACAGCGTCACCACCTCCCCCCGGGGCCCCTCGAACCGGGCCTCCGCCAGCGCGCCGCCCTCCTTCACGGCCACGGCCACCCACCTCAGCCGGCCCAGCGGGGCGCTGGCGCGTAGCCTCCGGAGCCTCGCCCCCACCGTCCCCCGGGTCCCCACGAAGGCGTCGTCCCCCAGCGGGTGCGTCGCCTCCACCTCCCGCGTCAGCCACCCCCACAGGGATCGCAGCGCCCCCGCCAGCGCCCCCCGCTCCCCCTCGCTCGCCACCACATGAAGCGACGCCTCCCTCGTGCTCGCCACCCCGCCCCCCGCCGGGCGCAGCACCACGCGCAGGTGACCCTGTGGAGCTTCCATAGATACCTGGAGCTCCTGATCACCGAGCTCCTCCAGGTGCGCGGAGAAGGGGGCGGGCGGGGCCCAGCCGGCGAGCCGGAGCCGGAGCCGCAGGGCGAGCAGGCGCTGGCGCGGGTCCGCCTGGATCAGCGCCGGGAGGTCGACGGGGCGCAGGTCGTCGGTGCCGTGGAGGCGCGCGTAGGTCTCGAAGACGCCGCTGCACCGCGAGGCGAAGGCGCAGGAGCGGCAGCCGGGCAGGTGCACCTTGTCACGGCGCTTGGTCAGGTACTTGTCGAGAGGCCGGGAGAAGCGCTGGTCCCCGTCGACAGCGACCATGTCCGTGGGCTCGCCGTCGTGGTGAATCCAGGGGGCGAGGGCGGGCGCGATGCAGTACGGCAGGTTGCCGATGTTGAGGTCAAACCCCGGGGGGAAGCGCTCGATCATGGCGGCGAGGGGGGCCACCAGGTCGCGGTACCGCGGGATCGTCGCGGCGAGTTCTTCCTCGGTGCGGTGCCCTGCATCGAGGGGGCGCATCATGTCCAGGTGCAGCTGGCGCACCCCGAAGGGCAGCAGGAGCGCGGCGAACTCGGCGACGGAGGCGTGGTTGGACTGGACCACGCACAGGTTCACCGTGATGTCCTGCCGCCGGAGCCGCAGGTTCTCCAGCGTGGACACCAGCCGCGCGAAGGAGCCTGGCTTGCGGGTGGTGGCCTCGTGGGCCTCCCGGGTGGCCCCCTGGAAGGAGAGCCGCCACCGCACCTTCCCTTGCCCCGCGGCGATCACCTCGTCCACGTAGGCCAGCCGCGCGGTCTTGACCCCGTTGGTGAACAGCACAATCTCCTGGAAACCAAGGGCCGCGGCCTCCTTCAAGACGGCCAGAAACCCCGGCTGCAGCGTCGGCTCGCCCCCCAGCAGCGTGATGCGCTCGGCCCCCCCCGCCCGCGCCGCCCGCAGCTGCTCGATCGCTGGATCCGCTGCCGCTGGGCCCGCCCGCCCCAGCTCGGTCTCCTGACCGCTGACGCAGAACACGCAGCGGTTGTTGCACATGTGACCGAGCTGCAGCTCCACCTGACGCGGCGCCATGCCCCTCAGGATAACTCACCCAGCGCGGGCCGTCCCTGGCGCTGCCGCAGCCGGTTCAGCAGCGAGAGCACCGCGGGCCTCGCCAGGAGCCTCCGCAGCGGCCCACGCAGCCACGGCAGGTCCAGCATCACCAGCCCCACGCAGGCCGTCAGCAGCCCCTGCCCAGGAACCCCCGGGAGCGCCATCACTCCGCCCGCCAGCACCAGCAGCAGCCCCAGGGGCCTCAGCCAGCCATGGGCCGGCAGCAGCGGCTGATCCCGGGCCTCCAGCGTGTCCGCAGGGAGCAGCCCCACCACCCGGTACGCCACCGCGCTGCTCACCAGCAACCCCACCACCGAGACCGCCACGCCCAGGACCACACCGCGCATCTCCGCTGGCTCTAGCACCCACCACGGCGCTCCGGGAGCCACCCCTGCAGGGCCATCGCGCGGTCTTTTTCGTCCCCTTGCCCGGCAGGATCCCGGTACACAAAGGCGTGCGCCCCTCGCTGCTGCTGGTCCTGTCGGCCCTCCTCCTCGCTTGCTCCTCCGAGGAGCCCCCCTCCCCTTCCCCCGGAGCTCCGGGAGGCCAGGGGGGCGCCAGCGGGGGTCAGGCCGGTCAGGCCGGTCAGGCCGGTCAGGGCGGCACCTCCGCGGGCGCCGCCGGCACCTCCGCGGGCGGAGCCGGCGCGGGCGCTGCGGGTGAGGACCAGCAAGGCGATCTGCGCCAGGACTACTGCGATCCGCTGGCCAACCTCCTCTGCGAGCGCGGCGCGACCTGCGGCTGCGGCGCCCTGTTCCCCGGAGGAGAGCTGGAGAACGCAGCCTGCGTCGAGGCCCAGTCCGCGAAGTGCATGGAGGCCTACGGCTTCCTCCAGGAGGCGGTCCAGAAAGGGCAGGCCTTCGTGGATAGATCCCGGGCCCGGAGCTGCATCGACGCGCTGGCCGCGAGCGCCGGTGGCTGCGAGCGGCTGCGCCCGGCGCTGGAGGACGCGGGCTGCGATCCGTGGTTCGGGGGCGCCGAGAAGCAGGGAGACCCCTGCGCGTTCCCGCTCTGCGCGGGGGGCCTGGGGGTCTGCCAGGACGGGGTCTGCCAGGCCCTCTCGGGGGCAGGAGCGCCGTGCCAGGGGCCCACCTGCGCCGCCGGGCTGATCTGCCTGGGGGGCACCTGCAAGGCCCCCGCGGCCCAGGGAGGGCCTTGCGAGGACGTGGCGGGCTGCGCCGCGGGGCTCCTCTGCGCAGGAGGGTCATGCAAGACCCCATCGCCCGCCGGTGCTCCCTGCACCACCACGGAGGAGTGCGCCGCCGGGCTGCGCTGCCCAGAGGGGGTCTGTTCAAACCCCGAGGGGGCCTGCAAGAGCACGGCGGACTGCGGTCAGGGATCGCTCTGCGCGGCGTCGCGCTCCTGCGGGGCGCCGGGGGCACCGGGGGAGCCCTGCGAGAACACGGAGGACTGCGGCGCGGGGGCGTGGTGCAGCGACGGAATCTGCGCGTCATCCGCGGGGCCAGGGCAGCCCTGCGACGAGGGGGTGCACTGCGGGATCGGGCTTGCCTGCGCGATGGACACGGGGCTCTGCCAGGCGCTCCCGGGGGCGGGGGCGCCGTGCGCGCTCGGTCTTTTTGGCCCGGTGCTGTGCGCCGAGGGGCTGGGCTGCCTGGACGGGGTCTGCGGCCCCCTGCCTGGCGAGGGGAAGCCTTGCGCGATGGAGAACCGGTGCACGACCGCGGACCTCGATGGCGACGGCAAGGGCGGGGATCTTGGCTGCGATTTCACCGCGGAAGGCAGCTTTTGCAACCCGCGCCGGGGCGCCGGGGCGCCATGCCAGAACGACGCGATCTGCCAGGATCAGCTCCACTGCGACGGCAAGACGGGGACCTGCGCGGCGATCCTGCCTCCGGGGTCACCCTGTTCTGCGGGGAACGAGTGCGGTCCAGAGGGGACCTGCCAGCCTTCCAGCGGGGGCACGTTTGCATGCGCGCCGCGCCCGGGGGCCGGGGCTTATTGCCTCTTCGAGTGCCAGCCCGGGCTGCGCTGCAAGCAGGATCCCGCGAAGGCACTCTGCCTCCCGGGGGCCTGCGCCCAGCTCTGATGGCTCATGGCCACAGGACGCCCAGCAGCTCCTGCTCCGGGTGGGCCTGGAGGTGGCGCAGGGCGACCTCCGGGAGCGGCCCCTGGGCCCCGGGCCAGGGGGGCGGCGTGGCCCCGGGGAGCACCACCGCCGCCACCTCGCTCCCCCAGCCTCCCTGCGATTGCTCCCACGGGACCGGGGCGACGAGGAGCCCGGCCCAGCCCCAGCCTTCCCCGGAGAACCACGGGAGCAGCGCCAGGGCCCGCGGCGCCCCGCCCCGGGGCAGCCGGGAGCGCGCCTGCGGCTCCAGGGAGGCGGCGAGGGCGCTCACCCCGGACATAGGGATTTCCTCTATAGAGAAATTCTTTACAAGGAAGACGCGAGGGGTGGCCAGGTAGCGAGGGGCCTCGGCGCAGGGGTCCTGGACGCGCTCCACGCGGAAGAAGACGAGGGATCCCAGGGCCGCGAGGGGTCGATGGAGCTCCTCGGCGAGAGAGGGGTCGGGGGCGGCGGCGGGGATCAGGGTGCGATCGCCTTCGCGGGAGCGGAGGAGGGTGCGGTGGAGGGTGCGCTCCGGGAAGGGCGTGTGCCCGCGAGGACAGGGGGAGGCAGGGGAGCGCAGCGCTTCGGAGAGGAGGACGGCGTCGTCCGAGGGCAGCGCGAGGCCAGGCTGCTCGCGGGTCACGTGGCCCCCCGCATCGACCCAGAGGGAGCGCTCGGCGGACCCCGGGCTGGCGTCGCGGGGTCGAACCCAGAGCAGGGCGCCGGTGGATGGGGTCAGGGTCAGGGCCGGAGGGGGCTCCGCGGCGGGGGGCGCGGGGCGAAGGGACCACGCCAGCGCCGCGGCCAGCGCGAGGAGAGGGAGGGCGAGGGCGGCCCTCTTCACGCGGCGTTCTTGCGGGCGCCGAGGACGCCAGCGCCGACCAGGCCGAGGGACATCGCCGCGACCAGGGCGAGAGGCCACCACGCTCCCTGCTCCGCGGGGCGCCCGGAGGCCGCCTTGCGGAAGGCAGCGAGGTAGTCTGCCTCGCTGCGGCCGCCGAGCAAAAGCTGGTCATTCACCCAGACCGAGGGCAGGCCCTGGAAGCTGGAATTCCGCACGAAATCGACGTGCTCATCGACCTTCCGGTCAGTGGCCGGATCTTCCATACATCGGTCGAAGGTCTCGGAGGGGATCCCGAGCTCGGTGGCGTTGACGGAGGCGGCGATGCGGGAGAGCGATCCGGAGAAGAGGCGATCGGCCATGGCGGGCCCCTTGCCGGCGGCCTCGGCGCAGAGGTAGGCGCGGCTGGCGGTGCGGGCGTTGGGGTGGGAGGGCAGGGGCATGGTCTTGCGAACGAAGAGGATGGGCAGGTCCGAGGCCTTGTGGAGCGCGGCTTCGAGGGCCGGGTGGGCCATGCGACAGAAGGGGCACTCGAAGTCGCTGAACTCGACGACGGTGACCTGGCCGGGCTTCCAGAGGGCCTGGATGGTGCGAGGGACCGGGTTGGGGGGCTGGAGGGCGGCGAGGGCCCAGGGGCCCGCGAGGGCGGCGAGGAGGGCTCCGGCCCAGGCGATGCGCCCCGGATCGTGGTGAGGCTCGCCCGAGCGAAGCAGCCAGAAGCCGGCGAGGGCGGCGGCGACGGCGCTCAGGTCGACGACCACACAGAATTTGCACAGGATGTGGAGAACAAAGAGCTGGGAGGCGAGGAGCCCGAGGCCCACGAGGCCCCCGAAGAGGGCCGCCTGGGCGGTGAAGCGGCGGAGGGTCGGGAAGAACGAGAGGCCCAGGAGACCGCCGTAGGCGGCGAGGCCGAGGGCCGGGACCGGGACCCCGGCGATCTTGCCGTAGCCGAGGCGGCGGATCTGGTCGCAGCCGGCCCCGGTCGAGCAGAACGCGGGCTGGGGCCGGAGCGAGTCGATCAACAGCGCCATGCTGACCCCGAGAGCGACCAGGCTCGCCAGGCGAAGCAGCAGCAGGGAACGAGGACGAGGCATCGGGGGCGACTCTAGCACCCGCCTCGCCGGGGTCGTGCTAGCTGCAGGAGCCAGACCGATGAACGAGCTGCTTCCCCGGCGCGACGCGGTGCTCTCCCTGCTGGCCAGCCGCGCTCGCCCCCTCTCCGTGCGAGAGATCGCGGCCCGGCTTCTTGTGTCCGAGCACGCGGTGCCCGGGTTCCAGCGGCTCCTCGACGGGCTCGCCCAGGAGGGGAGCCTCTGGTGCGGTGAGGACGGCCGATTTTCCCTGGAAGCCCCCCGCGTGTCGGGGCTCCTGGGGGCCTCGCGGCCGGGCCCCCTGGAGTACGAGGGCCTGCTCGAGATCCGCCTCGGCGCGGAGGCGCGGGTCCGCTCCCCACTGCACCCCGAGGAGCTGCGGATCCCGACCCGCTCCGTCGCCGGCGCCCTCCACGGGGACCGGGTGCGCGCCCGGGTCCTCAAGCGCGGGCTGCTGGGCCCCGAGGGCGAGGTGGTGCAGGTGCTGCAGCGCGCCCCCCACCGGATCGCCGGCACGCTGCGCCGCCGCGGTAGCAGCGCCTGGATCGAGCCGGACGACGAGCGACTGCGGGACCGGCTGGTGGTCCGGGGCGATCCGCTGGGCGCGGAAGGGGACGCGGTGGTCGGCCTGATCTCCCGCTTCCCCGCGTACCCGGAGGAGCACCCGGAGGCCACCGTGCTGACCACCCTCGGCCCCTCCGGCCCCGTCCTGGTCGAGGAGCAGAAGCTCCTCGTGCGCGAGGGATTTCCGCTCCTGTTCTCCGCCGCAACGGCCCTCGCCCCTCCGCCCGAGCACGCGGACCTGACCCACCTGCCCCTCAGCGCCCTCGCGGTCCACCCTGATGGCCCCCTGGACCTCGCCTTCCACGTCACCCGGGAAGGCACCGGCTTCCGCCTCTGGCTCTTCTCCCCCGACCTCGCCGCCCTCGTCCCCCAGGGATCCCCCCTCGACCTGGACGCCCGCCTGCGCGGCGCCGCCGTCTCGTTCCCCGCCTGGCAGTACCCCCTCTTCCCCCCTCCCTTCCTCGAAGCCGCCGCCCTGCTCCCGGGGCGCCCTCGCCCTGCTCTCGGCCTCTCCTGCCTCCTCGATGCAACCGGAGAACCGTCCCAGGTGCGCTTCCTCCGCGCCAGGGTCCAGGTCGCCCTCCGCGTCGACCTCGACGAGGCCGCCGGCGCCATCGACACCGGCGACCTGGACGCCCACCCGGGCCTCGTCGCGGCCGCCGCGCTTGTAGATATTCTCCATACAAGAGAGCGGGCGCGGGGGCGCATCGCGCTGGCCGAGGAGCAGGCGCGGGTGCGGCTCAAGGGCGGGCGCCCGGTCGCGGTCGAGCGGGCCGGTGAGACCGAGGGAGAGCGGCGGGTGCTGGGGCTGGAGCGGGCGCTGGAGCGGCTGGGGGCCGAGCTGGCGGGCGCCCACCTGGCGAGCCTTGGCCTGGCGGCGCCGTTCCGAACCCGCCGAGCCCCGGCCCCGGAGCGCCTGCGGGCCTTCCTGGAGCGCTGCGAGCGCGCCGGGATCCCGGGGGCACAGCAGGAGCAGGTACGCCTGAGCGCCCTCGTCGCGCAGCTCGACGGGCACCCATGGGGCGCCGCGCTGGGGGCCGAGCTGGAGCGGCTCCTGCCCGAGGAGCGCTACGAACTGAGCCCCGGGCACCACGAGAGCGAGGCCCTGGGCGCGCTGGTCTCGTTCACCAGGCCGATGAGGCGCTACGCAGACCTGCTCGGTCAGCGCGTGCTGACCCGGGCCATCGAGGGGTCCGAGGGCGGGCTTCCGCCCCAGGGAGCCGAGGAGGAGACCGCGCTGCTGGACGCGTCGACCCACGCGCTGGGCAGGGAGCGCGCCGCCGCCCTGCTGGAGCGCGAGGCCCTGGCGTTGCATCGCGCGATGGTGGCCGAGGGGCGGGTGGGGTCCGCGCTGGAAGGTGTCGTTTTTGACATCGATCCGGAGGGGCTCTGGGTCCGCGGGGAGGAGCCGCTGGTGGAGGTGCGGGTGAAGGCGGAGGGGCTGGGGCGAGAGCGGTACACGCTGGACGAGAAGACGCTGCGATTCCTGGCGGCGAAGGGGCAAGATGGGGTGGGGATGGGGGATCGAGTCCGGGTGGTGGTGGAGGAGGTCTCGGTGAAGCGGCGGCAGGTGTGCGGGTGGCGAGCGGTGGCGGACGGGAGCGCGCGCGGGCCGCTGCGCCACGGTCTCTTTCGCAAGGAGGGGGGCCGCCAGGAAACCGGACACAAGAGGCGCCGATGAAGGGACCGCATGTCCTTCGAAGCGTTCCAGGGGGAGACGACGACCCCGATCTTTCCCTCGATGCACGAGCTGATCACGGTGGTCCCGGCGCCCTCTGCGCAGCAGCCAGAGCCAGAAGAGGGGGAAAAGACACAGGTTGACGCGAGCGCACCGACGGAGTCCACCAGGGCGCGACCGATGTCGCGCTCCACACCGCCGCCTGCAACCTGGGCTCCGGGGGCTGTCATCCCGGGGACGATTTACCGCGTGATTCGCCCGCTCGGGGTCGGAGGCATGGGCGAGGTCTACGAGGCAGAGCACGAGCTGCTGGGGGTACGGAGGGCGCTCAAGGTGCTGGGGAAGCGCCTGACGAGCCGGGAGGACCTGGCCGAGCGGCTGCGCATCGAGGCGCGGGCCCTGGCGAGGTTGAAGCATCCGAACCTGGTCGAGGTGAACGACCTGGGGGTGGCGGCCGATGGCCGCGTCTTCTTCGCGATGGAGCTGCTGTCCGGGGCGACCCTGCGGGAGCTGCTGCTGCGGACCGGCGCCTTGCAGCTGCACCAGGCCCTGGTGATCGCGACGCAGGTCCTCGACGCGCTGGACGCGGCCCACCGGGAGAACATGGTGCACCGGGACGTCAAGCCGGAGAACGTGTTTCTCCAGCGCTCGGGGGTGGTAAAGCTCCTCGATTTTGGCGTGGCAAAGGCGCTGCAAGGCAACCAGCTCCAGAGCCCGCTGACGGCGGCGGGCGTGGCCATCGGCACGCCCCGCTACATGGCGCCGGAGCAGGCCCAGGGGCAGCAGGTGGACCAGCGCAGCGACGTGTTCGCGGTGGGGCTGGTGCTCTGGGAGATGCTGGCCGGGCGCCCCCCGTACCACCACCTCGACGCGCTGGCGGCGGTGGTGACGGCGGCGTCGCAGGGGCTCCCCGACATCCGCACCGCGGGGGTCGAGGTGCCGGCGGACGTGCATGCGGCGCTGAAGCGAGCGACCGCTCGCATTCCTGCGGAGCGCTACCCTTCCGCCGCGGCGTTTGCCGCCGAGCTGCGCGCCGCCCGGGCGCGGCTGGACGGCTCCGCCGCGAGCGTCGAGAAGGTGACCGCGCGGTACGAGACCTCGCTCACCTCGCTCATGCCGGTCCTGGGTGACATCGCGGCCCACGACCCGGGAGACGCCACCACGACCGGGACGACGCAGGCAACGCAGGCCTCGACCACGCCCACCTCCGGCGACTGGACCCAGCCCGATCTCCCGCCGTCGGTCCTCGAGCCGACCGAGGCGCTCCTGCTGCGCTCGTCGCTCCCCTTCGACCCCAGGAGCCAGCTCACCCCCACCTCGATCCCGCAGCCCGCCTCCCCCTCCCGACCTCCCCCGGAACCCGCCGCCCCCCCCGCCACGCCCGCGACGCCGCCCCCCCTCGCGGCCACGCCCTCGCGCGGCGCTCCCTGGCTGCTGCTCCCCCTGGCCGTGCTCGCCTCGATCGCGGGCACCTGGCTCCTGCTGCGGCCCCCGCCTCCCCCCGCCGCGACCGCCTCCTCGGCCCCTGCGCCGATCGAGGCCCCCGCCGCGGTCCCGAGCGACACCGCGCCCCTGCCCGCTGCCTCCGCCTCCGCCTCCGTCCTGCCTGCCTCCGCGCCGAGCCCCTCCAGCGTCGCCCCGCCGGCGCCCTCCAGCATCACGCCGCGCCCCCAGGGAAAGGGGCGCCCCGCCGAGCCCCGGCGCCCGCCCCCCCCCGCCGCCGCCTTGCCAGGAAGCGGCCTCTGAGGCCCCGGAGCACGGCGCAACAGGCTTTGACCCGAACGCGGTGACCCCCTACCCTCGCGCTCCCCTGCGGATTGCCCGCCGGATGGAGGAACCCCGAGCGCATGGCCACCACCACCAGCGGTCCCAAGATCCTGGTCTTCGAGAGCGACCCCACCTTTGCCTCCGAACTACGCGTCGAGCTGGGCAAGCTGGGGGCTGTCCCTCGCGTCGTGGATGACGGCAACGTCGGCCTTCAGGTCGCGATCAACGAGCCTCCCAACCTCATCCTGCTCGCCATCGAGCTCCCCAGGATGAACGGCTTCTCGATCTGCAATCGCCTCAAGAAAGACCCGCTCCTCAAGGAGATCCCGCTCATCATCATGTCGAGCGAATCCACCGAGGAGACCTTCGAGCAACACCGCAAGCTCCGCACCCACGCCGACGCCTACGTCCACAAACCCATCGCCTTCGGCGAGCTCCTCCAGCACATCCAGCAGTTCTTGCCCCTCGGCTCCCCCGCCCAGGAAGCACCTTATGACCTGCTCATCGAGGACGACGTCGAGGACGATGATGACGACGACAAGGGCACCCAGATCATGGACCGCTCGGCCCTCGCCAAGATGGGCCTCGCTCCTGCCCCTGCTCCTGCCCCCGTCGCCGCCCGCCCCCCGACTCCGGCCGCACCGATCGCCCCCGCGATCTCCCCTCCGGCCGCGCCCAGACCCCAGGCCCCGGCCTCCGTCCGCCCTGCCCCCGCGGCCGCCAGCGTCAAGCCTGACGAGGTCGACTCCTTCGCCGAAAATGCCTTCGATCTCCTGGTGACCCCGGACAAGGTCACCCCCGACCCTCCCGCCGCTCGCGGCGCCCTCCCGGTGCGCGCGACCACCGCACCGCGCCCCACCCCCGCGGCGGCGATCCCCCAGCCGGCGCCAGCGACCAGCCCCGCCGAGCTGGAGCAGCTCCGCGCGGAGACCGAGCGGCTGCGGCGCGAGCTGGAGCAGGCACGGCAACAGCAGAAAGAGGCCGAGACGCAGCGCACGGAGCTGGAGAAAGAGCGGCAGAAAGCCGCCGAACTCTCCAGGAAGAACAGCGCTCTCGACGCGCAGCGGGCCGAGCTGGAGCGAAAGCACGGCGAGGCCGAGCGACTCCGGGCCGAGGCCGAGCAAGCCCGGGCCGAGGCCGAGCGCCGCGCCCAGGAACCCCCTGACACCAGCGCCGCGGAGCAGGAGTTGCTGCGGGTGCGCGCCGAGCTCCAGAGGCTCCAGGGAGAGCTGAACGCCAGCAAGACAGCGGCGCCTCCGTCGATGGGGGCTCCTCGCTCCGCCGTGAGCAGCCGGGAGCTCCTCGACCTGCGCGAGGCCCTCAACCGCAAGGACCGGGAGATCCTCAGCCTCCGTGAGCAGCAAGCGCGCACCGAGCGCGAGCTGCTCGAGGCTCGCGACGCCTCGCTCTCCCTCGAACGAGGCAAGGCCGACCTGGAGGACAGACTCCAGGAGATCGAGCAGCGGATCGCCGAGGGCAGCGCCGAAAACGAGCGGCAGGCCGCCGAGCTCCAGCGCCTCAAGACCGAGGGCGAGGCCCGTCAGGCCCAGCAAGAGGCCGCGCTCCAGGCAGAACGAGCGCAGGCCACCCAGCTCGCCGAGGGGCTCCGTCGTCAGGTGCAGCAGGCCAGCGACGCGCTCCAGGACGCCCAGGCCCGCCACGAGCAGCAGCTCGCCTCGCAGCAGGCGCTCGCCCGGCAAGAACTCCAGGACGCCCGGCAGCAGGCCGAGACGCAGGTCGAGGCCGCGAAACGAGAGGCCCAGCAGGCCCTCGATGAGGCCCGGCAAGAGGCGCGGCAGGCCCTCGAAGCCGCGCAGCGAGAGGCCCAGCAGGCCCTCGAAGCCGCAAGGCAAGAGGCTCAGCAGAAGCTGGAGGCATCCCGGCAAGAGGCCCACGAGAGCGCCGAGCTTGCCCGGCAAGAGGCCCGCAAGAGCCTCGATGAAGCCGAGGGGCGCCTGCAGCAAGCGCAGCGCGATCTGGACGGGCAACGACAGCTGCTGGAAGAAGAAAAAGCTCGCTCCCGGCAGGCGCTGCAGCAAGCTCAGGAAGAGCGCGATCAGGCCCTCGCCGCCGCCGCGGCAGCAGCGGCGGCAGCCCTCGCCGTCGCCCTGACCGAACGCTCCGACGAGCTGACCTCCAGGCACCAGGACGAGCTCAAGGCCGTCGAGCAGCGCGCTCGCCAGGACGCGGAAGCCAGGACGGCCCAGCTCCAGGAGCAGACCGCCCGGGCGGAAGCGCTCCAGGCCCAGCTCACCGAGGCCCAGGCCGCCCGCACCGCCCTGGAGCAGCAACACCAGGAGGCCCTCGCCGCCAGCAACGCCGCCGCCGAGGCGCTCCAGGCTTCCCTCGCCCAGGCCCAGCGCGAGCTGCAGCACGCCGCCGAAAACGCCGCCAGGGCCGCCAGCGAGGCCCAGGAGCGCCTCGATCAGCAGCAGGCCAGCGCCGCCTCGCAGCAGCAGGAGCTCCAGGCCCGGCTCGCCCAGGCCGAGAGCGCCGCGGCGACGCTGCAGCGCGCCCTCGACGAGCTGCAAGGGCGCTCGACGCTGCTCGAACAGCAGGCCGCCGCTGCCCAGCAGCAGATCGACGACACCCGCGCCCAGCTAGCCCAGGCAGAACAGCAGGCCCGGGAGGCAGAAGAAGCCCGGCGGCGCCGCGCCTCCGAGAGCGCCGCCTCCCTCGAACACATCAAGGATGCGCTGGCCGCCGCGCTCTTCCATGCAGAGCAGCTTGAGGGTCAAAAATGACACCGAAGCGATCCCTGCCTCGCCCCCGGCAGCGGCGGTGTGCGCTGACGATCGCGGGGCTGGATCCGTCGGGGGGGGCGGGGTTGACGGCGGATCTGCGGGGCTTCGAGGCGGCGGGGGTGTGGGGGTGCGCGGCCTGCTCGGTGCTGACGGTGCAGTCGACGGCGGGGCTGCGGTCGGTGCTGGCGACGCCGGCGGAGCACCTGCAGGCGGAGGTGGACGAGGTGCTGGCGCACCAGCGGGTGCGGGCGCTGAAGACGGGGGCGCTGGGGTCGACGGCGAACGTGCGGGTGGTGCTGGCGACGCTGGAGCGGCACCCGGAGCTGCCGGTGGTGATCGATCCGGTGATCATCGCGACGCGCTCGCCGGAGGGGGCGAGGCTGCTGGACGGGGAGGCGCTGAGCGCGATGCGGCAGCTGTGCGCGAGGGCGACGGTGGTGACGCCGAACGTGGACGAGGCGGAGGCGCTGCTGGAGCGCCAGATCCGGGACAGGAAGGCGCAGCGGGAGGCGGCGGAGGCGCTGGTGGAGCTGGGGGCCCGGGCGGCGATCGTGAAGGGGGGGCACCTGGAGGGAGATCAGGTGGTGGACGTGCTGGCGACCCGGTCAGGGGTGCTGTCGATCGCGACGCCGAGGCGGCAGAAGGCCGAGTTCCACGGGGGAGGGTGCCTCTTTGCGGCGCTGATCGCGGGCCACCTGGCGGCAGGCCCGCTGGCCCCCACGGACGAGGACATCGTGCGGTCCATCAAGGCGTCGAAGAAGGTGCTGTCGCGGGCCATCTTGCGGGCCGCCAGCGTCGGCGATGGCCTGCTGGTGCCGACCCTCGGCTGAGCGGGCTCACCGGGCCGTGAGCCAGGAGCTGACCCGGGCGGCGAAGCCGGTTGGGTCCTGGAGCATGGGGGTGTGACCGATCGCGGGGAGCTCGTCCAGGGACCAGGACGGGCAGACCCGGTGCGCCAGGCGCGACATCGAGGGCAGGACGAGCCGGTCGGTCATCCCCTGCATCAGCAGCGTGGGGGCCTGCACCCTGCGCATGGCCGCCTCGACCTGGCGGCGACGGAGCAGCAGGTTGCCGAGCAGCGAGCGGGAGGCCTCGCAGAAGGCCGGGATGGCCCAGGGCATCTCCAGGCGCTCCCGGGCGATGTCGGCATGCCAGCGGAACACCTGGGGATCGACCGTGCCCCGGGGCACACCGCAGAGGTCCATCATCTGCTCGACGGCCTCGTCGGGGGCGACGCGCTGGCGCTGGCGACGCGCCAGGGCCTCGCCCACCACCGGCAGCGCCCCCAGGGCGAAGAACGCGGTCACCGCCCGCTCGTGGCTCCCCGGGGGCGCCGGCAGCAGGGCGGGGCAGGCCAGGATCAACGCCTCGACGGAGGTGGGCTCGTGGGAGGCCTGGAGCATGGACAGCATGCCCCCCATCGAGTTGCCCACCAGCACCACCGGACCGGGGGCGATGGCCCGGAGAAAACGGCCCAGGAGGGCGCGGTTGGCCGTGATCCGGGCGTTCCCGCGGCGCCAGGGGCTCCGGCCAAAACCGGCCAGGTCGAGCGCCACCACGCGGCCCAGGTGGGTCAACATCGGGGCCGAGGAGGCCCAGTTGTAGAGGGAGCCGCCGAGGCCATGCACCAGCACCAGCGTCCGGGGCCCTCGCCCGCCGAAATCAGCGTAGTGAACCAGACCTCCGACATCGATCGTCCGAAGCTTCATGACCCCTCACCGGCTGTGCTTCTGCTCGCCCTGCTGCATCAGCGGCATCATGCGCATCGCGAGCCCCGGATCCGTCATCATCCTGCTCGAGATGGGCGCGCTGGCGGTGGCAAACTCGGCGGCGGTCAGGTTGAACACCTGCTTCAGCATCGCGTTCACGTCCTTGCCCTGGCGCGTCCATGCATTTTGAGCTCCAAGGATCTCGCAGTAGAGCTCGAAGGTCATCTCGCGAGGGGGCGCGGCGGGGGCGCCCGGCGGGGCGCCGGGGGCCGGGGCGGTCGGGGCGGAGGTGAACGCCCGGGTGTAGGCCTGGGTCACGGTGAAGGAGGCGTCGTCGCGCATGCGCTCCTGCCAGCCCTGGGCGGCGCGGTTGAAGGCGGCCATGTCGAGGCGGTGCTGGGCCAGCAGCGACTGGAAATCACCGGCGGACAGGCTGGCCTGGCGCGAGGAGAGCTGGGCGTAGAGCTCGATGGAGACGCCCTCGATGGGGGCGAGGAGCTCCTGGGGGGAGGCCGGGCGAGGGTCGGCGACCCCCTTGGCTCGGCGCCAGAGCGCGTTGCTCTCCAGGTGTTGCTTTGCAAAATGCTTCATCTTGCCCTCGACAAAGCGCTGGCGGGCCTCGGCGGAGGTGGGCTTGATCTGGGCCATCGCCTCCGCGTAAGCCGCCCAGTGCTCCTGCTCCAGGGAGGCCCAGCGCTCCAGGGAGGAGACCGGCTCGTCCGCCCCGCCACCGAGGGCCCGGGCGATGCTCTCGTGGTTACGCTTGGTGTAGAGGCGTACCTCGCGGCGCCACCGGTCGATGGCGATCCGCTTCTCGATCACCGCATGCTCCGCGTGGCGATCGGGCATGGCGCTGTAGTACATGGTCACGATCGGGTCCGGGGTGAACTGGTTGACCGTGCCGCAGGCGCCGCACCGGATCGACTCGGCCTCCGTCGGGGTCGACGGCTTCACCGGCGCCCCGCAGCGCACGCAGAAGGCCCCCCGCTGCAGCAGCTGGGCCACCCGCGGCCACATCGCCCGCCCGCTCTCCGCGAGCCAGTAGCTCCGGAAGCGCGCCCAGGTCTCCTCGATCCACTGATCCGTCTCCTCCAGCCAGTGCTCGCCGTGGGCCAGCGCATGCCGGTTGTCCAGCGAGTGGAGCATCTTCGCCGTCAGCAGCTCGCTCCAGCCCGTCCCCAGGCGGCTGCGCTGCTCTTGCAGCTGCACGTTGATCGCGCTCAGCGCGTTCTGCACCGGCATCGGGTCGTCCGGGTTCTGGGCGATGAGCTGGCGACACCCGGCCTCTGCCTCCCTCAGCAACCCCTGCACGCGCTGGAGCGCCTGCTGGAGCTGGGCCTGCCACTCCTGTAGAAACTGCTGCTGACTGGCGGACATCGTGCGATCTCCTGGTTGATCCCGTGCAGGTGGATTCGGGGCCTTCTACGGCCACAACCTTGCGGCCCCGGGAGGCTACAGGCTCGCGGCTAAGGCGAGCGATTTTTTGCAATAACGGCACTGGAAGTCGAGGGTCCGCTCCTGGGCGCTGCCGCAGTGCTTGCAGACCAGGGTGTGGGCCTGGGCACCCTGGCGGTAGACCTCGGCCCAGGGGGTCTGGTCCGCGGTCCGGGCGGCGTTGGCGAAGATGCCCCCCACGGACGGCTGCTGCGCCGGCTGCCCCAGCGCGGCGCCGACCTTCCGCTCGCGGTACCGGGCCACCTCGTCCAGCGCCAGCCGGTCCAGGCGCTCTTGCAGCGACCGCCACGCCGGGTGCGAGGCCGCCGCCGGGGCCTGCTGCTGGAGCCGGTGCAGCTCGCCCCGGGCCCAGCCGACCAGGCGCTCCAGCACCTGCCGGAGCTCCTCCGCGGAGGCCCCCCGCGCCGTCGGATGCAGCGAGGCGACCCAGCGCGCCAGCAGCGGATCCGGGGCCACCTGGGACCGCGCTCGCAGCTCGCTCCAGGCCGCGTCTCCCCCGGGCGCCGCATGCTCGGCGGTCTGCACCGCCTGCTGGACGTACCCTTCGAGGGTCCGCGAGAAGCCCTCCAGCCATTGCTCCAGCGTCCACCCGCCCGTCATCTTTCTTCCTCTATCACGGCGCCCCCGGGCCGACGAGGAGGCCCCGCCTGGTGCCTGGTCCCCCATCAGGGCTACCCTGGCCCCGTGGCTGCCCGCTGGTCCTTGCCCTCGATCCTCGACGCGCTCCACGAAGGGCTGGTGCAGGCCAGCGCCGAGGTCGACCTCGAGCAGGCCGTCCGGGGCATCGACTCCCTCCAGGAGCTGGCCCTCCACCCCCTCCTCCACCGCGCCCTGCGGGCCGCGGGGCACGGCGTCTTCCCCGAGCAGCGGTACCCTCGTGACCGGGGCAAGCGGCGCCGCACCGAGGGGGCTCGCTGCGATCTCGTCGTCACTCCTGACGGCAGACCCCTCGCCTCCGAGGAGCCCCAGCTCGCCCTCTTCTCCCCCGAGGCCCCCGTCCCCTGGTGCGACGCCCTCTGGATCGAGGTCAAGGTCGTCGCTCAGTTCCGCGAACTCCAGCCCAACCCCGCCTACGAACACGCCCTCCAGCGCCCCGTCTGGCGCGACCTCCAGAAGCTCGCCGCGGACCCAGGCATCGAGCACGGCGCAGCCCTGCTGATCCTGTTCACCGCCGACCTCCAGATCGCCCTCCACGACCTCGAAATATGGGCCGCCCTCGCCGCCGAGGCCCACGTCCCTGTCCGGCACCGCGAGCTGCGATCCTTCCTGCTCCACGATCGCGTCGGCAACCGCTGCTGCACCCTCGCCCTCTTCCGTGTTCGATGATCCATGCACGGACAAAGAATATCCGACATGCGCATTGACGCCCCCGGGGGGTTGGTAGCAAAGGGGCGAGGATGAGGTTGACAGCGCGACGATGGGTGCCGGTGGGTTTTGTGTTCTGCCTGGTGGGTTGCCAGATCCAGACCCATTACAATTCGAGCTTCCCTGGTGCATCGAACAACGCATCGACACCGGCGAGCAAGGCGACGGCGGCGAGGCAAGAGCCCCGGGTCGATCCGGGGGCGAAGGCCGAACCGGAGGCGAAACCGGCCCCGGAACCGAGGGGGGAGCCCGCGACGAAACCGGCGGCGACGGCGACGGCGAGCGCGACGGCGACGGCGGCAGAGCCACCTCCGCCGCCCTTCGAGCACCGGCCCGAGGTGGCCGGGGCGGCGTACCTTGCGACGGCGTCGGGGCTGCTGCAGATCGAGGACGGCAAGCTGAGCGTGGTGGAGGGGGGGAGCGGTCTGATCAGGGACCTGGAGCTGGGCACGGATGGCTCGGTCTGGGCGCTGGGCTCGCAGCTGCAGCGGGTGCAGGGGGGCTCGGTGCGAGGGCAGAAGAGCCTGATCGGGATGGATCTGGCGGTGGGCCCGGACGGTACGCTCTGGGTGCTGGGGAGCAGCGTGACCTCGGTCTCTCCGGACGGGAAGAGCAGCACCTTCGCGGTGCCGGAGAAGATGTTCCCCTCGCACGTCGGGGTGAGCGCCAAGGGGGAGGTGTACATCTGCTCCCACGATCAGGTGATGCGCCGCACCGAAGCGGGCTGGGAGAAGGTGGATCTGAGCAAGACGGTGGGGGCCCGGCAATTTTACCGGGGCTTCGCGGCGGGGCCGCAGGGGTCGATGTACCTGATGGCGAGCCAGGCGGCGGCGCGGCTCACCGCCGAGGGGAAGTGGGAGAAGGTGGCGCTGCCTGCCGGGCACTTCTCGAACATCCTGGGCGACGCGGGGCGCGTCTCGGCGGCTGGGGGGCTCGCGCTTCATGACCACGACGATGCGGTGTTCGTGGTCCCGGGGAAGGGGTCCGAGAAGAAGGGCGTCAAGGCGCTGGGGTTCCCGGCGGACACGGTGACGGCGGCGGCGATCGACGGGCAAGGGCGCCGCTGGATCGGGACCAACGGGGGGCTGGTCATCCTGTCGCCCCAGGGCAAGGTGCTCCAGCACTGGCCCGTCGGGGCGCTGCCAGATCGGGTCCAGCGCCTGCTGGTCGTGGGCGCGGGCCCGACGCTACCGACCTCCGTGGACCCAGTGATCAAGGGGGCGGTGAAGGGGAAGCTGGCCTCGAAGGATGGCCCGATCGATGGCGTCCCGATCGAGATCTGCGACACCCCGGACCTCCTCTTCCGCGCGGGGAGCTCGCCCTGCACCAGCAGCCCCATCAAGTTCAGCGGCAAGACCGGGCCCGACGGCTCGTTCACCTTCGCCGAGGTGCCGCGGCAGTCTTACGGCGTCGCCTTCAAGGACGGGAAGAAATGGTCCACGGTGCTGGGCTCGCTCCGCTGCTGCGGCCAGCTCACCCAGGGCGAGACGGTCGACATCGGCGTCGTGAAGATCCGCTGACCCCTCGGCGTCAGCCCGCGAGGGCGCCGCGGAGCGTCGCGTACAGCAGGCCGTTGAGCAGCGACACCAGGAAGGCGCCGGCGGCCGCCGAGATGCAGCCGGAGACCTCGATCCCCGGCGATACCTTGCCGACCGCGTAGAACACCAGCCCGTTGAGGGCCAGCGAGCCGAGGCCGCTGGAGAGCGCCTGGGGGATCCGGGGCAGGGCCCCGAGCTTGCTCCAGAGCAAGGCGTTGAGCAGGGCCACCAGGGTCGAAAAAAGCACCGCATGCCCCAGGCTTTTGACCCGTATTCCGGGGGTCAACCAGCCCACCAGCACCACGCTTACCCCGGTCAACAGGAGGTGCACCAGCGCCGTGACGCCGAGAGAAGCCTGCATACGACAGGAACCTACCCGAACGCCCCGGCGCTGCAACGCTGGTGGTTGCTGGGATGGCCGGGGCTGGTTGGGTTACAATGAAGGGATGCGTCGTATTGCAGCGTGGCTTTCCGTTGTCGGGTTGATGGCCGCAGGTTGCACCTCCTTCGAGGGGGCCAATGTATCGAGCACCAGCCAGGGCGGGGCCGCGGGTCAGGGCGGGGAGGCCGGGACGGGGGCCTCTGGAGGGACCGGCGGAGGCGGCGGCGCGAGCGGTACGGGCGGCGGCGCCTCGGGGAGCGGCGCCGGCACGGGGGGGCCCTGCGAGACCGCCCTGGATTGCAAGGACGACAACCCCTGCACGCAGGATCAATGCAACGAGGGGAAGTGCTCGTACAAGGCCCTCAGCGGGGCGAGCTGCTCGGACGGGAACCTCTGCAACGGCAACGAGACCTGCAACGAGAGCGGCGAGTGCGCTCCGGGGTCGCTGCCGCCGATCGACGACGGCAACGCCTGCACGGAGGACACCTGCGATCCGGCCACAGGGACCATCAACCACAAGCTCAAGGACAACTGCGGGTGCGAGACCGACGCGGACTGCGGCAGCGCGAACCCCTGCGCGATCGCCAAGTGCGAGGTCTCGTCGTCGGGCAACAAGATCTGCACGGTCAAGGATTACCTCCCGGCGGGCACCACCTGCGATGACAAGAACCCGTGCACCGACGCGGATGTCTGCGACACCAGCGGCAAGTGCCAGGGTGCTCCCAAGAACGTCGACGACGGAAATTCCTGCACCACCGACTCCTGCGATCCGACCACCGGGCAGGTGATCAACGAGGGGAACGTGGGCCAGGTGTGCTCCGACGGGAATGCCTGCACCACCGATGACCAGTGCGACGCGAAGGGAGCCTGCGTGGGGGTCGACAAGAACGTCGACGACGGAGACCCTTGCACCTCCGACCTGTGCGACCCTATCACCGGCAACACGGTCATCAAGGGGGTCGATGGCTGCAAGAAGTGCGCGGTCGACGCCGACTGCGACGACGGCAACCCCTGCACCAAGGAGAGCTGCAGCGTCGACACCTGCTTTTTCCAGGATGTCCCCGCGGGGGATGCCTGCGACGACGGCAACAAGTGCACCCAGGGCGACACCTGCGACACCAGCGGCAAGTGCACCGGCACGCTGAACATCGTCGACGACGGCGACCCCTGCACCAAGAACCTCTGCGACCCCGTCACCGGCAACCCGAGCTACCCGCCGAACCCGGGCCAGTCGTGCACCGACAACAACGAGTGCACCCTCGGCGATATCTGCGACAACAGCGGCAAGTGTACCGGCGTCGCCAAGTCGATCGACGACAACAACGAGTGCACGACCGACGCCTGCGACCCGGGCACCGGCAACGTCTCCCATACCCCCGGGAACGACTGCAAGCCCTGCGAGAACAACAGCGACTGCAACGACAACAACCCCTGCACCACCGAGTCCTGCGCCGCTGGCAAGTGCGTCTACAACAACGCCGACGCCAACACCGCCTGCAACGATGGGAACAACTGCACCGACGGCGACAAGTGCAACGGCTCGGGCCTGTGCGTGGGCACGCAGAAGGTCTTCAACGACAACAACCCCTGCACCAAGGACGAGTGCGACCCGGCCACCGGTGAGGCCAAGTACAGCCCGTCCTCGGGTGCTACCTGCAACGACGGCAACGGCTGCACCCTCGGTGATCAGTGCGATCAGGGCACCTGCAAGGGCATCCCCAAGTCGATCAACGACGGCAACGAGTGCACGACCGACGCCTGTGATCCGGCCACCGGCAACGTCTCTCACGCGCCGCTGCCCAACTGCAAACCGTGCAACGTCAACGCGGATTGCAACGACAACAACGTCTGCACCACCGAGACCTGCGTCGCCGGCAAGTGTTCGTACAGCAACGCCGCCAACGGCACC
>JALOQB010000283.1 GCA_025453595.1 Polyangiaceae bacterium | reverse complement strand
GAGTCGAGGGCATCAAAGGTGTCAAGAAACACCCGGATCAGCAGCTCGAGATCCTCGATGCGCTCGCGGAGCGGCGGGATGCGCACGGTGATGACGCTGAGACGGAAGTAGAGGTCCTCGCGGAAGGTGCCGCGGTTGACCTCTTCTTCGAGCTTCCGGTTGGTGGCGGCCAGGACCCGCACATCCACCTTGCGGGTCTTCGTCTCCCCCAGGCGGCGGATCTCCCGGGACTCGAGGACCCGGAGCAGCTTGGGCTGCATGTCGAGGGGGAGCTCGCCGATCTCATCCAGGAAGACGGTGCCGCCGTGGGCGGACTCGAAGGCGCCGACGCGGTCCCGATCGGCGCCGGTGAAGGAGCCCTTGGCGTGGCCAAAGAGCTCGCTCTCCATGAGGGTGCGGGACATGGCGCTGCAATCGACCACGACAAAAGGGCCATCGGCGCGGCTGCTGCGCCGGGCGATCTGGCTGGCGACGAGCTCCTTGCCGGTGCCGCTCTCGCCCTCGATGAGCACCCCCACGTCGGCCTTCGAGACCCGCTCGAGGGTCGCAAAAAGTTTCTGCATCGACAAAGATTTGCCGAAGATCGCGCCAAAGTTTGGCGTCTGGAGCACCTCGACGGTCTCGACCGAGGGGAGCTCCCGGACCCGCAGCAGCGAGTCACCGATCTCGACCGTGCACTCGGCCGGCAGGTCGACGTCGCGCACGCGGATCCCCCCGATCTTCACCCCGTTGAGGGAGCCGGTGTCGGTGAGGCGCCAGGCATCGCGGGAGCGCGCCAGCCGCAGGTGAAAGCGGGAAACCATCGGGTCCGCCACCACCACATCGTTGCTGGCGTGGGCCCCGATCCGCACGATCTCCTGGTCGAGGACGGCGACTCGCCCCGAGGGCTTCCCGGCCTCGCGCTCGAGGACCACCTCGACCCGAGGGGCAGCGACACGGGTCGAGAACTGGGGTGTGGTGGAGTTGTGCCCCCCGGGAAACACTGGCGACATGGGGGGCGCACTATACACACATGCCCCCCGCACGAAAGCGCATAGAGGACTTCTGTCCTCACACCAGGGTGGCGCTGTCCTTGCAGTGAAAAGGCGCATGTTGGCCCCTCGCAGGTGGCGCCGGGTGTTGCTGGTGGATGACGACCTCAACCATCGCCAGACCCTTGTGCAGAGTCCGGTTCGTTATCTCCAGGTATCCGCGCTCGGTTCGTTGAGCGAGGCCATCGATCTGCTGGAGCAATCCCCCTTTGATGTGCTGCTGATGGCGGACTCGACCGTGAAGGAAGAGCAGCTTCCGGGGTTGAAGGCGTTGCTGGAGCGACAGCCAGCGCTGCGGCTGTGGTTGCTCTCCGGGAGCGCCCGGGTCTCGCTGGGCGAGCTGGAGCCAGAGCAAGTGTTCCGGTGGCCCATCAGCCTGACGGATCTCCAGCTCGCGCTGCAGCTACGCGCCGGTTGAGCAGCCGGCGAACTGCCGTCGGAGCAGGCGAAAGGACGACACCTCGAAGGCCGCGAGGCGATGCTTGAAGGCGGCGAGGTCGTCGACGCCGGGGCGGTACGGGGCCTCCGCGGGGCCGTCGTTGACGTAAGGGCGGACCGCCGGGTCCACGAGGCGGCAGGCCTCGCGAAAGGCGAGCTGGTTGGAATAAAGGGGCCCGGTGCTGTCGTAGCGCTCGGTGTGGCAGGCCCAGGAGGTCTCGCTCAGCGGGCACGAGAGGTTCGCGGCGACCAGCCGCCCCCGGTGCAGGACGCCGACGCCAAAGGCTCCAGGCAGCATGGAGCAGACCCGCGCCCAGTTCTCGAAGAGCCAGAGGTTCTCGTCGAAGAGGTACATGGTCTTGAGGGCAGCCTGGCGCTGCTGGTACCAGAGGCGCGCCAGGGCGCCGGCCTCCTGCTGGTGCTCGGCGCCGAGCGCCACCGCCTCGCAGGAGCCCTCCCGGTCCAGCCGGGCGATCCGCTGCCTCAGCCCCTTGAGCTTGCGGCCCTCCATCGACTGCATGTCGACGGTGCGATGGATGTAGTCAGGCCACAGGTGGCGCACGTCGATGGAGGCGGGCTGGGCGAGGGCGATCCAGGCGGGGACCCGGAGCAGCGGCTTGCCCAGCCGGAGGGCTCGCTCCACCGCGTCGCGGAACACCTGCCGGTCGACGGTGAGCGGCAGCACGGTGCACCAGTCGGTGGCGGCATGCACCAGCAGGGCGCCCTCGACGCGCTCGACGTACCAGCCCGGCGCGAGGGACAGGCGGGAGAGCAGGAAGAGCCCGTTGTTGAAGAAGAAGGCGCAGTCCTGGGCGTCCAGGCAGCGCACGATCTCGGGGAACGCCTCGGCGTAGGTCTCGGCGTGGACGGTCACAAAACCCCTCTCCCGGCGCAGCGCTCAGCGGCTGCAGCCCTCGAAGCCCTGGAAGGTCTTCGCCTTGAACATGCAGTCGAGGGTCTGGCGCTGGATGGCCTTGCCGACCATGTTCTTGTAGCAAGAGTCGCCGAACTGGGCCGCGGTCTGTCGGGCCATGTCGGCGATCTTCTTCTCCTGCTGCTCGCGCTGGGCGGGCTCGAGCTTGTCCGGGACCTTGGCCATCAGGTCGTCAAAGACAAGCTTGGTCAGGATTTTTTCGAGGTCCGCGCACTGCCCCGGGGCCACGTCGGTGGTCTCGTTCATGCCGGTCGCCGAGGGGGGCTTCTTGCCGACGGGCTGGGCGGAAGGCATCTTGGACGGCGGCACGAGCTGGGAGGTGCTGCTGTCCGGAGGGGCCTCGGGGGGCTGCTTCTGGCTCCTGGGGGCGCCAGGGTCGGCAGGAGCGTTCCTGGTCGGCGGGGTGGAACCACCGCAAGCGACCACCGCCATCAGAGCCCCGAGCAACACCGCGAAGTGTCTACGCATCGACCGACGCTTGTCGCACAGCTTCCACGCCGCGTCACCGGGGGAACCAGCGCCGCGCCTCGTCCAGCCCCCAGCGCCCCCCGTCGAGGGCGCGCTCGGCGGCGGTCAGCAGGTGATCCCTGGTCGCCGGCGCCATCGAGGGGAAGAAGAGGGGGTTGCTGATCACCAGCGCCCGCCAGGCCAGGAACGGCGGCGCCACCTCCGCCAGCCCCGTGTCGCCGGTGCGGTCGAGGTACTGCTCGAAGAACTCGGTCAGCAGCGGCTCGAAGCCGGCCCCCCAGGAGCCCGGCGTCTCCAGGGCAAAGAACAGGTAGTTGACCGCGAGGCAGGTCACGTCGTCCGCCGGGTCCCCCACGCAGCCCCGGCTCGCGTCCAGCAGCGCCAGCGCGCCGCCCCCGGAGAACACCACGTTGAAGGGGTGAAAATCCCCGTGGACCCGCCGCCGCCGCGCCGCTCGCCCCCGCAGCCGCCACCGGTACCCCTGGCACCGGGCCTCGATGGCCTGGAGCCGCGACGGCGGCGCCATCGGCGTCCCCTCCGGGTAGCCGTCGATGATGCCGAAGATCCCCTCGCTGCTCCCCACCAGGGTGCGCACCGAGCGCAGGTACGCCGCCTCCGGCGCCTCCACCGGCCGGTGCAGCTCCGCCAGGTACACCCCCAGCGCCCGGGCCCGCCGCCGGTCCTCCGCGCTGCAGACCCCCTCGCGGGCCACCTTGCGCAGATCCTCCGCGTAGACCTCCCCCTCCGCGTAGGTCGTCAGCAGGTAGTAATCCCTCGCCCCCTCCAGCGACAGGAGCCCTCGCTCCGTGATCGCCCCCACCTCCAGCGCCCCCACGTGCCCCGGGATCAGCCCGAAGGTCTCCCTCGCCAGCAGCATGTCCCGCGCCCGGTCCGACGGGCGATCGTGGCCAAACTGATCCGGCTTCGCCGTGTGCAGCACCAGCCGCTCCTGGCGCCCCGAACTATCCAGAATTTCCATACGAACCGGGCGCCCGTAGCCGAACCCCTTGGAGGTGCCGCCGCCCCCGGTGTCGTCGGGCCCGAGCTCGCGCCAGGACACCAGCCGGGCCCCCGGCCGCACCCGCGCCAGCAGCGCCTCCAGGGAGGCCAGCTTCTCCTGCCCCTCGGGGGTGAGTGTATCCATGATCAGCCTCGTAGCGTGATGAGCGCGACCGCGGAGAAGTGGAGCATGGCGGCGACGATCACGAGGGTATGAAAGACCTCGTGGTAGCCGAAGACGCGGGGCATCGGGTCGGGGCGCTTGCGGGCGTAGACCAGGGCCCCCAGGCTGTAGACCACGCCGCCGACCAGGATGAGCGCCAGGGGCCAGGGGCCCACGGCCCCGTGCATCTTGCCCACGTAAGGCAGGATGCTCCAGCCCAGGATCACGTAGATCACCGCGATCAGCGGCTTGGGCGCCGTGACCCAGAGCACCGACTGGACCACCCCCGCGATGGCCCCGCCCCACACCACCCGCCGCAGCGTCGCCCCGTCTTGCTGCGAGAGCGCCATGCTCAGCGGCGTGTAGGTGCCGGCGATCAGCAGGAAGATCGCCGCGTGGTCCAGCCGCCGCATCCACTGCCGCGCCCGCGGCGTCCAGGTGGGCACGTGGTAGGCCCCGCTCACCCCGAAGAGCGTGGTCAGGCACACCATGTACACCAGCGCCCCGTCGCGCATGCCCTCCGACGAGACCCGCGCGACCAGCAACGCCCCCGCCACCAGCGCCACGAAGCAGGCCACCTGGTGCAACACCCCCCGCAGCAGCGGCTTGGGCGGGGCGGTTTCTGACATCTGAACGGCTTGGCTCATCCCTCTCTGGGTACCACGCCGCGCCGTCACGCTCGCGTCATTTCAAGCCCCCTCAAAGGGTTCAGAATGCGCAGAATTTACCGGACTTTTGCCCTCAACGAGAGGCCACCGCGTAGGTCCACTGGAGCGCCACCGGGGCCCCGCAGAAGGTCGAGAACCGCAGCTTGCCCAGCACACCCTCGACGCAGCTCTTCTGCGACGCCTCGGCGCCGTCCGCCCGCACCACCCGGGACCCGACCCCGCCGCTCTCCTGGATCTGCAGATCTACCACCACGGAGCTGGCCCCGGCCCCCGTCTTGCCCAGCAGAAAGCAGCCCTTCACCTCCTCCCCCGCTCGCTTCATCACGTCCCGGGCGTCCGCCGGGGCGTTTGGCTCCGACGCCTTGCACCGCGGCGCTGGCGGCGCGGCGGCCGCCGCTGGCCTCGCGGCAGGAGCCGTCGGCGTCGCCGCCGGAGCAGGGGCGGCGCACCCGGAGGACACCCACGCGACCAACCCAACCACGCTCATGACCACCGGACGCATGCGACCTCCCAGCTCTGGGGTGAGGCTCCGAACTCTAGAACCCCCTCCCGCCGGCCTCGCAGCAAATTGTGACCCCCCTGGCGCCCCTGGATCGATTTTCCTGGTTGACGAAGCCGACGCCGGTGGATACAACCCTTCTCGTTCGCGGGAATAGCTCAGTTGGTAGAGCACAAGCTTCCCAAGCTTGGGGTCGCGGGTTCGAATCCCGTTTCCCGCTCCAGATGTCTCCGAGGTACCAGGGGGGTACCTTGAATCGCACCGTGCGTAGCGTCACCATCGCACCTCATCTGCGCTGCAATCAGGCCTGCCTGTTCTGCACCGAGCGCCGTGCCAGCGAACCCCTCGGCCCCATCCAGCCCGATGCGGTCCGGCGACGCATCGACGCCGCCATGCAGGCCGACGCAGAAGAGCTCATCTTCTCCGGCGGTGAACCCACCCTGCGCCGCGATCTGCCGGCGCTGGTAGCCCACGCCAGAGCCCGTGGCGCCCGTCGCATCCTTCTCGATACCAACGGCACTCGCCTCGACCTCCCTGGCGTCGCCGCGCTGCTCGCGGCGGGCCTCACCCTGGCGCGGGTCCACTTGCCTGGCTGGGGGCCCGAGATCGACGCGATCACCCGCGATGAAGGCGGCTTCGAGGCCGCGCTCGCCGGGATCGACGCGCTGCTGCAGGCCGGCTGTCCGGTCGAGATCAGCACCACGTTGACCCGGTCCACCGCCCCCCTGCTGCCGGGGCTCCCGGCGGGCCTGCGGGGGCGCTTCGGGTCGGCGATCGAGGGGCTGCGCGTCAGCGTGCCGCGGCGCTCTCCGGCCCCCGATGAGCTCCTCTCCCTCGACGAGATCGCGCCGCTCCTGGTGGCCCTGGAGCGCGAGGCTCGCAACGCCGGCCTGCTGCTCTCGTTCCAGGCCGGAGCGGCACCTCCTCCCTGCATTTTCCCCCCCGGCGAGCGGCCTCCGCACCTGTATGCGCTCTCCCCTGGTGGGGCTCACGAGCCGGGGCACCGCCGCGTCCCGGCATGCGCCTCGTGCCTGGTGGCCGACCGCTGCCCGGGGGTCCCCGCCGAGACCCTCGAGCGCTTCGGGCCTCCTCGGCTCTGGCCCATCCGCGAAGACCGCGTGCGGCGACGCCTCTCCCTCGTCGGCAGCGTGCAGGAGCAGATCCAGCGCGAGCTGGTCTCCCCCACCCTCCAGCGGCAAGAACACGGCGGCATCGAGGAGACCATCCGGGTCCATTTTCACTGCAACCAGCGCTGCCACTTCTGCTTTGTCTCCACGCACCTGCCGGCCCCTCGTGAAGAGCAGGTCGAGCGCGCCATCGCCGAGGCCGCGGCGCGCGGCGCCAAGATCGTGCTCTCCGGCGGGGAGCCCACGCTGAACCCCCGGCTGGCCAGCTACATCCGGCTGGCGCAGCGGCTCTCCGGGAAGCCCGTGCAGCTCCAGACCAACGCGGTGCGCCTGGCGGACGAGGGGCTCTGCCGCGAGCTGGTCGAGGCCGGGCTCTCCCAGGCGTTTGTCTCGCTCCACGGCAGCGACGGGGCGACCTCCGACGCCATCACCGGCGCCCCGGGGACCTTCGAACGCACGCTCCTCGGGGTCGATGAGCTGCTGCGCCATCACGTCGAGGTGCAGCTGAACTTCGTGCTCTGCAGCGCCAACCTCGACCACCTGACGCCGACGCTGCGGCTGGTCGCCAGCCGGTGGCCGGGGGCCTCGTTCTGCATCTCCTTTGTCGCCCCCTCCTCCGATCTGGTCCCCGCCGACGAGCAGACGATCCCCCGCTTCGAGCGGGTCCGCGCGGCGCTCGACGACGCGCTGCGAGAAGCCGAGAGGCTCCAGGTGCCGATCGCGGGCCTCGACTCGATGTGCGGTCTGCCCCTCTGCCAGCTCCCCCCGCGGGTCCTCGACTCCATCGCCCCCAACGAGATCCCCGCCGGCTTTGACGGGGGCGAGTTCGTGAAACCCGAGGCATGCGGGCGCTGCAGCCTGCAGCACCGCTGCTTCGGGCTACGGCGGCGCTACGCCGAGCTCCATGGGGTCGACGAGCTGCGCCCCTTCCCCCCCGCCGACCCCCCCCGCTGAGTCACAGCCCCCCGCCCGGCTTCACCTTCGCGAAGGTCTTCGGAGGGCCCTCCTTCATCTCGATCTGCACGTTCTTGAACTCGACCTCCCCCTCGCTCTCCGCGTGGAACGGCCCTGCAGCTTTTCCATACAGCTTCGTGGGTTTATCGGACCCGGGCGCGGCGGGCTGGTAGCTGCAGAGGGTGAGGTCTGAGCCCCATTTGACGAAGACTTCGAGGAAGAATTTCCCGTTCGGTTCCGGGGAGGTCTGTCCGATATTTCCGGCCCCCGGGGCCAGGCAATCCCCGTAGGAAGCAAAGACCACCGGCGCCGGTTTCTTCGGGTCCACGGGCCCGACCTGGCCGAAGAACTCGACCTCGCAGATCTCCGGGTGAACCCTGGGTGCGGAGGCGGAAGCAGGCGGCGCCATGGCGGGCTTGATGGAGGCAGAGGCAGCGGGCGCAACGCGAGGGCGGGCGCTGGCGCTCGGGGCAGCGGGGGCCGGAGCGGGGGGCGACTCGTTGCAGGCCAGCAGGCCAAGGGCGGCGACCGCGAGGCCCGAGGCGACCACGAGGCGAGGGGGGAGAGACGTGGCGGGCATGGAGGGCGGTGTAGCGACCCTGGCCCCCGCGCGCAACGGACCCGATCAGCCCAGCCGCGTCGCCACCGGGAGGCCGAGGGCCGTGGCCACCTCCTCGGCGGCCCGGACGCCATGGTGGAGCGATTCCTCGAAGAGCGCGAGGCCCGAGAGATCGCTGTGGGCCATGTGGATACGCCCGATCGGCATCGCCGCCGCCCGGCGCTCGGCCCCCCAGAGGAACCCAGGCCTCGGCTGCACCATCGCGTGGCCCCAGCGCATCACGTCCAGGCGCGTGACCAGGGAGGAGAAGAGCCGGTGCGCAGGGGCCAGGTCCGCCAGCACCAGATCCGCCAGCTGCCCGTGATCCGCCTCGAAGAGGCGCCGCCGCCCCGCGGTCGCGTCCGCGTCGGTGTAGGGCAGGTAATACGAGAGCACCGTGGGCCCCTCGTCGATCTGGGCCTGGTGCGTCGCCACCACGTAGCCCAGCGAGGGGCTGTCGTAGAGCACGTTGTCCCAGGCCAGGGGCGCCCCCGGCCCCGTCGGTCGATCGCTCAGGTGCAGGTTCGCCACCATCCAGGCCCCGTACACGAAGGCCGCGGGCCGCTCCGCCACGAAGCGCACCACCTCGTTCCGCCCCAGGTCCAGCGCCAGCGCCTCGACCCCCTCCGGCGTCTGATGCACGTCCACCACCAGGTGACCGTTGCGCTTCCTCGGCCCGATGGCCCCCGAGAGGTGCTCCACCAGCCTCCCGTTGCCGTTGGTCCACGAGAACAGCGGCGCCGCGTCCGTCCCGTCCGCGCCCAGCCGCGAGGCGAAATAAAAGAGCCCCGCCCAGGCGCTCGTGTCCCGGGCCAGCAGCCCGTAATCATCCCGGCACGCGTAGTCGACGTACCACCGCAGCCGCTCGCTGCTGTACCCCCGCTGCGCCATCCACTCCGCCATCGTCAGCCGATCCAGCGCCAGGAACTCCGGATCGTCAGACCCTCGCTCCATCGGGATCGTGAACGGCACCCGCCCCCGCCCGTCCCGGCGCCTCGCCAGCTCGAACACCTCCCGCTGGAAACGCCCCAGCTGCTCCAGATCCTCCGCGCTCGCCCCGTACCTCGGGTACAACCCCTCGTGCCACACCCCCTCCAGGTACAGGCGCTCCTCCGGGTCCCGCACCACCATCCCCTCCACCGGCACCGGGTTCCCCTGCGCGTCCTCCCCGCTCAGCGCCCCCAGCTCTCGCAATAGGGCAATCAGCGCCACGTTCCCCGCCCGGGGCACCGGGACGTAGTGAGCACCCCAAGGGTAACTGACGACACCATCCCGACCAAAGGCGGACGTGCCCCCCTCCTCGCGCTCCAGATCGAGGACAAGGAGGCTGGACTCCCCGAGCCGGGTGAGGCGCCAGGCGGCGGCGAGGCCGCTGGGGCCGGCGCCGATGATGAGGACACGAACCCGCTCGGTGCGGGAAGGCTCGCCCAGCTGCTGGGGGGAGCGCAGCTTGTGCCCCACGGCCGCGCTGGCGCCCCGGATCTCGCCAGGGACACGGCGGAGCTGGCGGCAGCCCGCGGAGGATGCAGCGGCCACGCCGAGCATGGAGACAAGGAACTCACGGCGAGAAGGCAAGCTCACGGGGGTCTTCAGGGGGGAGGGTCATTTGCGCTGGATGCGGGTGATATCGACGACTTCATCCCAGTTGGCGTCGTAGCCGTCGTAGTGAACACGGTAGCGCTCGTTGCCGATCACTTCGAGGATGGTGGCGGTGTAAAAGGCGCCCTTCCACTCGACCTTGACCCGGTCCCCCTGGCGAAAGGTGCTGGTGGGCGTCTTGCTGCCAGCGGACATGCGGGCCCGGACCCGCGGCGGCGGCGGCGGCGGCGTGATGTGCCCCTGGACCTTCCCCTTGATCCGGGTCGCCGGCACGCTCTCGTCCCAGATCGACTCGTAGCCCTCGAAGTGCACGCGGAAGCGCGCCTGGGACTCGATCACCAAGATGGACGCCGGGTAATCGTTGCCGTCCCACTCGACCAGCACCCGATCCCCCACGCGGTAAGGGGTGCTGCACGCAAGCGAGAGCAGCAACGCAGCGAGGATCAGGCCGCGGCGCATGGCATCAATCCTCGTCCGCCTCGACCGCCTGCGCCACCACCTCGGAGCGGCTCGCCCCCCACCAGATCGCCGCCAGCACCCCCAGCACCAGGCCCGTGCCAAGGGCGCCCCAGAGCGCCCCCAGAGGCCGCGATTCGCCCAGCTTGACCCACCCCCCCAGCAGCGCCACCGCGGTCACCGAGTTGAAGGCCACGTGCGCCGCCAGCGACACCCACAGGGACCCGGACCACAGCCGCAGCGCCCCCAGCGCCAGCCCGCAGAGCGCCGCGTTCGCCGCGTAGCGCGGATCGAGGTGCAGCAGCGCAAAGCAGCCCGTCGTGATCAGCACCGTGGGCCCAGGCCCGTGGGTGCGGCGCAGCGTGCGGAACAGCGCACCCCGGCAGAAGCCCTCCTCCACCAGCGGCCCCACCAGCCCCGCCGCCGCCACGAAGGCCACCTTGTGCCCCACGGACTGGAACGAGAAGAGCAGCGCCTGCCGCTCTTGCTCCTCCGGCGCCAGCGGCCAGCGCTGGCTGATCCAGCCATCAAGCCACAGCGCCGGCGCCTGCAGCAGCACCCCCACCACCAGCCCGGCAAACAGCAGCCACCAGGGCGTGGGCCGCGCCCCCAGCGCCTCCACCCCATCCCGCGAGGGCAGGTGCAGCCGCGTCAACAGCAGCGCCCCCAGCGCCATCGCCAGACCAAAACAGATCTGCAGGTTGACCAGCTCCCTCGAGAGGCCCGGGCGGAACGTCGCGCTCAGGCTCAGGATCAGCGAGAACAGCAGCACAACCAGGGCCGTCCAGCCGACGGCTCCGATCAGGGACAGGGGCCGATCGACGCGGGCGTCGAGGGGAGGATCGCGGTCCGACATCGTCCGCTTGCCTTGCCACCCCCGGCGCCCCGGGGGAAGCTCGCTCGCCTTCTTTTTGCCGGAACCCGGCCCGGCGCCGGTGGACCACCAGACTCAGGCCCCTCCCCCTCCCGCCCCCTCGTCCTCGCTCAGCGCGCCTTGCGCCGGCGGAAGAAGGCCCCCAGCGCCAGCGCCAGGCCGCCCAAGCTCCAGGACGATGGGGCCGCCGTGCCCCGGGCCTCCGAGCACGAGCACCCACCCTGCAGGTCCGTCCCCGACGCGTTCACCGCAGGAGCCCCGCCGCCCTGCCCGCCGGCACCGGCTCCGGCCTGTCCGGAAGTTCCGGACCCACCGGCGCCGGCCCCCGCCTGTCCGGAAGTTCCGGACCCGCCGGCACCGGCCCCGGCCTCCCCGCCCACGCCCGCGGCGCCCCCCTCGGAGGTGGAGCCACCCGCGCCGCCCGCGCCGCCCTGGCCCCCGCCATCGGCATCGAGGTAGTTGGGCACGCCGTCGCCATCGGCGTCGGCGCGGCCTTCGTCGCCGTCGAGCTTGCCGTCGCCATCGGCGTCGGTATCGAGCCAGTTCTTCTTGCCGTCGCCATCGACGTCGTCGCTGACGCCGGCCTTGGTCGTGTCCTCGATCTCGTCCTTGGTCAGGATGCCATCACCATCGTCGTCGGCATCCTTGAAATCGGGGTTGCCGTCGCCATCGGTGTCGCCGCCGCCTTCCTGCTCGTCGGTGAGGCCGTCGCCGTCCTGGTCCTCGGTGGCAGCGTCGAGGAAGTTGGGCTTCCCATCGCCGTCCTTGTCGTCGGTCCCGTCAGTGCCATCGTCGAGGCCATCGGCGTCGGCGTCGGTGTCGAGCCAGTTCTTCTTCCCGTCGCCATCGACGTCATCGCTCAGGCCCGCGCCGGTGGCCGCCGTGATCTCGTCCTTGGTCAGGATGCCATCGCCGTCGTCATCCGGGTCCTGGAAGTCCGGCTTGCCGTCGCCATCGGTGTCGCCCGTCCCCTCGATTTCATCGGGGATGGTGTCACCGTCGGTGTCCTGCTTGTTGCTATCGAGGAAGTTGGGGATCCCATCCCCATCGGAGTCTGCCAGCCCCTCCTCGGGGGCCCCATCCTCCAGGAAATCGGCGTCGGCATCGGTATCGAGCCAGTTCTTCTTCCCATCGAAATCGACGTCGTCGCCCACGCCAGCCTTGGTGGCGGCCTCGATCTCATCCTTGGTCAGGATGCCGTCGCCATCGTCATCAGCGTCCTTGAAATCAGGGGTCCCGTCGCCATCGGTGTCACCACCGCCTTCCTGCTCGTCGGTGAGGCCGTCGCCGTCCTGGTCCTCGGTGGCGGCGTCGAGGAAGTTGGGCTTCCCATCGCCATCGGTATCGCCGGTGCCCTCGGTGCCATCATCGAGGCCATCGGCGTCGGCATCGGTATCGAGCCAGTTCTTCTTGCCATCACCATCGACGTCATCGCTCAACGCTGCGGCGGTGGCCGAGGCGATCTCGTCCTTGGTCAGGATGCCATCGTTGTCGTCGTCGGCGTCCTTGAAATCGGGGTTGCCGTCGCCGTCCGTGTCACCCGAGCCTTCCTGCTCGTCGGTGAGGCCGTCGCCGTCCTGGTCCTCGGTGGCAGCGTCGAGGAAGTTGGGCTTCCCATCGCCATCGGTATCGCCGGTGCCCTCGGCGCCATCTTCTGCGGCGTCACCATCGGCGTCGGTGTCGAGCCAGTTCTTCTTGCCATCCACATCGACGTCGTCGCCGAGGCCTGCAGCGTTGGCGAGGGCGATCTCGTCCTTGGTGAGGATGCCGTCGCCGTCGTCATCGTCATCATTGAAGTCCGGCTTGCCGTCGCCGTCGGTGTCGCCGCTCCCCTCGATGTCATCGGGGATGGTGTCACCGTCGGTGTCCTGCTTGTTGCTATCGAGGAAGTTGGGGATCCCATCCCCATCGGAGTCGCCGGTGCCCTCGGCGGCATCCCCGTCGTCGAGGCCGTCAGCGTCGGCGTCGGTATCGAGCCAGTTCTTCTTGCCATCCACATCGACGTCTTCCCCCTGGCCAGAAGCCTTGGCCGCGGCGATCTCGTCCTTGGTGAGGAGGCCGTCGTTGTCGTCGTCATCGTCCTTGAAATCGGGGTTGCCGTCGCCATCGGTGTCGCCGCCGCCTTCCTGCTCGTCGGTGAGGCCGTCGCCGTCCTGGTCCTCGGTGGCGGCGTCGAGGAAGTTGGGCTTCCCGTCGCCGTCCTTGTCGTCGGTCCCGTCGGTGCCATCGTCGAGGCCATCGGCGTCGGCATCGTTGTCGAGCCAGTTCTTCTTGCCGTCGCTGTCGACGTCGTCGCTCAGGCCCGCGGCGGTGGCGAGGGCGATCTCGTCCTTGGTGAGGAGGCCGTCGCCGTCGTCATCGTCATCGAGGGCATTGATCTTGTTATCGCCATCGGTGTCGAGCTTCTGACCCCCGGGGGCCTCGACGCCATCGTCACCGTCCGAGTCTTTCTTGGTGGGGTCGGTGCCGATGGAGGCCTCGATGACGTTGGAGAGGCCGTCTCCGTCGAGGTCGTCGTCGCAGACATCGCCCTTGCCGTCGCCGTCGAGATCCGCCTGGTCGGCGTTGGCGTTGATGGGGCAGTTGTCGGCCGCGTTGAGCTTGCCGTCGCCGTCGATGTCATCGTCGCAGGCGTCGCCAATCTTGTCCCCGTCCAGGTCAGCCTGATCGGCGTTCTTGATGGCAGGGCAATTGTCGCAGGCATCCCCGAGCTTGTCGTCGTCCGTGTCCTTCTGGTCCGGGTTGAGGACATTGGGGCAGTTGTCGGCGGCGTCCTTGATGTCATCGCAGTCGCTATCGTCCAGCTCGATGACCGTGATCAGCGAGGTGAGCCAGGAGTTGTTCACGCCGGAGTAACGGACCGTCCAGGCGTCGGCGGTGGCGGGGCCGCTCACCTGGAAGAGCTCGTCCGAGAGGCGGCTGTTGCTTGCGGTACCGTCCTTGCGCGGCTCTGGCTCGAAGTCGTCCCCGCTCACGCCGACCACCTTGTTGTCATCATCGGAGCCAAAAGAGCCCACGGTGAAGAGGGCACGCCAGCCCGGGGTCGTCGCCGGCTGCCCGTCGTCGCAGCCGCCGACCACGTTGGAGAGCAGCTCTTCCGGGGCGCTGCCCTGCTTGACAAAGAGGCTACGGCCCTGCTGCTCCGAGGCGGTCTCCCAGATGATGCCGACGGAGGTGGTCAGCGTGCGGATGCCGTTGCCGCAGGAGAAGAGGCCGCCGAACGTGGTGGTGGAGCCGGCGCTGGTGGCCAGCGCATCGTCGATGAACCAGGAGACCTGGCGGAGCGGTGCGGTGGGCTCTTCGTAGAGGACAACGAGCTGCTCGCCGCCGATCCGCGGGGTGTGATCGTTGAGGAAAGGGTCCGCATCGCCGCGCTCCTGGACCATGTACTGGGTGACGGCGGGCGAGACACCGAAGCCCGTGGTCACATCGAAGACCGCGACCTTGTTGTTGGTGACCAGCGGGGCACCGGCGTTGGAGATCGCGATGCCGGCGAAGCGAACCTTGCTCGCCACGTCCGTCGGGAGTGGATCATTGGCGCCGCCGGCATGGACCGCGAGAAAGGCCTTCTTGATGAGGGCTGTCTTGGGGATCTTGAGCTCGATGGGGCGCCAGGAGTCGTAGAAGGCGCTGGGGTCCGCGGGGGTATTGCCGTTGGGGCCACGGGGGGTGGCGACGCCGGTTCCATCGGTGGCGATGCCACCCTTGATGGAGGTCTGGATCATCGTCGTGGGCGCTGCGGCCGCGAGGCGAGGCACCAGGCAGCCAAGGAGCCCGGCGGAGGTGAGAAGCGTTCGGAGGCAAGACCGGTATGTCATGGTGCACGTCATACCGGACAGCGACAAGAACGGCACAGATTTCTCGCAACAGGTCGCCAGGTAAGCCGGGCAAGCTGTGCCGTGCGAGGGTCAAACGGCGCGGAGGCGAGGGGTGAATCCGCGGCGGATCACGGTGTCGTAGCGGAGCTGCTGGTCGATCTGCGGATAGTCGAGGGTGCGGTGCAACCCCCGGCTCTCCTTGCGGTTCATGGCGCAGAGCACGATGAGCTCGGCGACCGTGGCGATGTTGCGCAGCTCGAGGAGGTCGCGGGTGACGAGGTGATCCCAGTAGTACTGGCGGATCTCCTCCTGGAGGACCTGGATCCGGCGCATGGCGCGCTCCAGGCGCTTGTTGGAGCGGACGATGCCGACGTAGTTCCACATGAGGCGGCGGAGCTCTTCCCAGTTCTGGGTGATGATGACGGCCTCGTCGCTGGGGGTCGCGTTGCCGGTCTGCCACCCGGGCACCGCGGGCAGCGCCTCGCCCCGCAGGTCGTGGATCAACGAGCCCAGCTTCATGGCGGCGCGGTGGCCAAAAACAAGGCCTTCCAGCAGGGAATTGGAGGCGAGCCGGTTGGCCCCATGGAGGCCCGTGCAGGCACACTCACCGATGGCCCAGAGCCCCGGGATGGTGGTGCGCCCGTGGAGGTCGGTGGAGATCCCGCCGCAGAGGTAGTGCGCCGCCGGCACCACCGGGATCGGCTGGCGGGTGATGTCGATGCCAAACTTGAGGCAGGCGTCCGAGATGCCAGGGAAGTGGCCCCGGATGAAGTCTGCCGGCTTGTGCGTGATGTCGAGGAGCACGAACTCGGAGCCGGTGCGCTTCATCTCCAGGTCGATGGTGCGCGCCACCACGTCACGCGGGGCCAGGTCGCCGCGGGGGTCGTGGTTCTTCATGAAGGCGGTGCCGTCGGGCAACCGCAGGACCCCGCCCTCGCCCCGGACCGCCTCGCTGATGAGGAAGCTCTTGGCCTGCGGGTGGAACAGGCAGGTGGGGTGGAACTGGTAAAACTCCATGTTGGCGATCTCGGCGCCGGCCCGGTAGGCCATCGCGATTCCGTCCCCGGTCGCCACGTCCGGGTTGGTCGTGTAGAGGTACACCTTCCCGGCGCCGCCGGTCGCCAGCACCGTGGCCCGGGCCAGCACGGTCTTGACCTTGCCCCCCCGCTCATCGAGCACGTAGGCCCCTCCACACCGCTCCGGGCCCCCGAACTTCGACAGCATGATCAGGTCCACCCCGGTGTGGTGCTCCAGCACGGTGATGCGGGGGTTCCGGTCGACCGCCTCGACCAGGGCGCGCTCGATCTCGCGCCCCGTCATGTCGTCGGCGTGGGCCACGCGGCGCGCGGAGTGGCCCCCTTCCAGGGTCAGGTCCAGGTCCGGATGACCCTCGCTGTCGTGGCGGGCAGGGGTAAATTTTACACCCCACTCGAGCAGGTCCTTGATGCGCTCGGGCCCTTCCTTGACGCAGAGCTCGACCACGATGTCGTGGCTGAGGTCCACGCCGGCGACGAGGGTGTCCTTGATGTGAGCCTCGAAGGAGTCCCGGGGGTCCAGCACCGCGGCGATGCCGCCCTGCGCATAGCGGGTGTTGCACTCGTCGCGCTCGCGCTTGGTCACGACGAGAACGTCGCCGAACTCGGCGGCCTTCAGGGCGAACGAGAGGCCCGCTATCCCGCTCCCGAGCACAAGAAAATCACAGGTGATGGCATCCGTCATGAGGGCGCCACTGTAGCATTGACGCAACGGGCCGCGGGCACTACCCAGACGCAACGGCGGCGAGACGTGCCGCCAGAACCTCTGCCACTGTCCTGCTTCAGGAGGGTAGCTCCCGTGAAAATTCTGGTTCCGCTCAAGCGTGTGGCCGACCCCGACAACGCCAACAAGGTGAAGATCCCTGCCGGTGGCGCCACCATCGACACCACGGGCCTCGAGTGGAAGCCCAACCCCTTCGACGAGTACGCCCTCGAGGCCGCGCTGCGGCTCACCGAGAACGGCGCCAGCCCCAAGGCTCGCCAGGGCGAGGTGGTGGTGGTGTCCTTCGGCCCCAAGGACATGGAGCCCACGCTCCGCAGCGCCCTCGCGACCGGCGCCGACCGGGCCATCCGCGTCGACGCCAAGGACGACCAGCTCGACGGTGCCCTCGTGGCGCGCGCCCTCAAGGCCCTGATCGAGAAAGAGAAGCCTGACTACGTGCTCATGGGCAAGCAGGCGGTCGACGGGGACTCGAACCAGGTCGGCCAGATGCTGGCGCAGCTGCTCGGGTGGCCCCAGGCGACCTTCGCCGCCACCATCCAGGAAGAGGCCGGCGCCCTGCTCGTGGGTCGCGAGGTCGACGGCGGCGTCCTGACGCTGCGGGTCAAGGGCCCGGCGATCGTCACCGTCGACCTCCGCATCGTCGCCCCCACCAGCGTCTTCTCGAAGAGCACCGCCAGGACCTTCAAGTACAACGACGGCGTGCGCTTCGCCCCCCTCCCCGCCATCATGGCGGCCAAGAAGAAGCCCCTCGCCGAGGTCAAGCTCTCCGAGCTCACCTCCGACACGGCCCTCCGGGTCGAGTACGTCAAGTTCGAGCCCCCCCCTGGCCGTCAGGCCGGCGTCAAGGTCAAGGACGTCGGGGACCTGGTGCATCGCCTCAAGAACGATGCCAAGGTCCTCTGAGTCGCCCCCTCCCCTCCGAGCGAAGAGACAGGTTCACCATGGCTGACATTCTCGTTGTTGCAGAGCTGGCCGAGGGCAAGGTCAAGAAGGCCACCCACTCGGCCATCACCTTCGCCCGCCAGGTCGCCCAGGGCACCGGCGGCAGCTTCTCCATCCTCCTCGTGGGCGCGGGCGCCGCCGGCGCCGCCGCCGAGGTCGCCGGCTTCGGCGCCAAGGCGCTCCTCGTCGCCGACAGCGCGGCCCTCGCCAACTACACCGCCGAGCGCTTTGCCCCCACGGTCATCGAGGCCGCCAAGGGCTTCCAGGTCGTCGTCGGCACCGCCACCTCCATCGGCAAAGACATGCTCCCCCGCGTCGCCGCCGCCCTCAACGCCGGCTACGCCAACGACATCTCCGCGGTCCATGTCGACGGCGCCAAGCTCGTCTACAAGCGTCCCATGTTCGCCGGCAACGCCTTTGGCTACTGCTCCGTGTCCACCCCGGTGCAGGTGGTCAGCGTGCGCCAGAGCGAGTTCACCCCGGCCGAGCCCACCGGCGGGGCCTCCCCCTCCCAGGCCATCCCGGTCGCGGCCCCCGCCCCCGGCGCGGATCGCGTCGAGTTCGTCTCCTTCGATCAGGTCAAGACCGCGCGCCCGGCCCTCACCGACGCCAAGGTCGTGGTCGCCGGCGGCCGCGCCCTCAAGGAGAAGTTCAACGAGGTCCTCGAGCCCCTCGCCGACACCTTCGGGGCCGCCATCGGCGCCAGCCGCGCGGCCTGCGATGCCGGCTACGCCCCCAGCGATTACCAGGTCGGCCAGACCGGCAAGATCGTCGCCCCGCAGCTCTATTTTGCGGTCGGCATCTCCGGCGCCATCCAGCACCTCGCCGGCATGAAGGGCTCCAAGGTCATCGTCGCCATCAACAAAGATGGCGAGGCCCCCATCTTCCAGGTCGCCGATTACGGCCTCGTGGCCGACCTGTTCCAGGCCGTCCCCGAGCTGGCCCGGGCTGCTCAGGCCGCCAAGGGCTGATCCAGCGGGCCCTCGCGCGTGAGCACCGCCGCGCCAGGGCCCCCTGCCCACCTCCCCGGCATCGATGTCCTCCGGGCCATCGCCTGCCTGTGGGTCGTGCTTTTTCACGTCGGGCGCTGGTGGTTCGGCGGCCACTGGTACGCCTTCCCTGCCCCCCACGACGCCTACCACACCCTCCCCCTCTGGCTGCTGCACTGGTCCAGCCGCCTTGGCTTCCACGGCGTCAGCCTGTTCCTGGCGCTGTCAGGGTTCTGCCTTTACTACCCGCTGGTCCGGGGGCGAGGGGTGGCCCACGCGACCCTCGACCTGCCCTTGTTTGCGCGCCGCCGCGCCGAGCGCATCCTCCCCGCTTACTACGCCTCCATGCTGTTGCTGGTGGTGCTCGCCTCGGTGCCCGCCACCCGCGCCGTGGTGTTCTTGCCGATCACGGGCCTCGACATCGCCCTGCACCTGGTCCTCGCCCACAACCTCCACCCGGCGACCCTCTGGACCATGAACGGCGCCTACTGGTCCCTCGGCCTCGAAGCCCAGCTCTACCTGCTCTTCCCCCTGCTGGTCGCCCTCGCCCGGCGCCTGGGCATCGGCGCCGTCGTCGCCCTCGGCTTCGCCACCAGCCTCGCCTGGATGCTGGTCCTCCGCTGGGCCCTTGGCCAGCCCTTCTCCCCGGAACACTACGGCGTGCTCTACGAATCACCGCCGGCCCGTCTCGCCGAGTTCTCCGTCGGCATGGCCGCTGCCGCCGCCCTCGCCGAGGGGCGCTCCGTCCCTCGCTGGCTCCTCGTCCCCCTCGCCTTCCTCTGGGTCCCTGCCTCCCACCTCGTCCAGCTCGGCGGTGGCTTCCAGCTCCCCTGGGATCGCCCCTTCAACGCCCTCTCCTTTGGCGCCCTCCTCCTCCTCGCTGGCCAGCGCCCCGCGGACGCCTGGGCCTCCCCCCTCCCGCGGACCCTCGCCTGGATCGGTGGCTTCTCCTACAGCCTCTACCTGGTCCACCAGCCCCTCCTCCTCCTCCTCCGCTCCTGGATCTGGCAATTCTCCCCCTCCCCCGCCGCCCTCGCCCTCGCCGGCTCAGCCCTCTCCATCGCCGCCGGATGGCTGTTTTTCCAGCTCTTCGAGGGCCCTCCGCAGCGCTGGCTCGCACGAAGAAAAAAATCCTTGCGAGACGGAGCGGGGTCGTCTACATAAAGCGCCTCACTTGCGAGAGCGAGTGAGCTCGGGGCGTAGCGCAGCCTGGTAGCGCACCTGGTTCGGGACCAGGGAGTCGGAGGTTCAAATCCTCTCGCCCCGACAACACCAAAACACCTTCAAGACCCCGGGTCCCTCCCCCGGGTTTTGTGCTTTTTGGCCCGCCTCACCCCACAACCATCCGGGTACACTTCGACCATCGGTCCAGCCTGCTTCCGTGGTATCCAGGTCGGATGTTTTTTTCTCGACGCTGGGCAAATCTGCTTCTGCTCGCAGGAGCCATGGGGTGCGGTGGAGGTCTGAAGAACAAGGCCGTCGGACCCGCCGAGGTCCCTTCCCTCGGCGAGGTCAAGTGCGACCCCAGCAAGCCCCCGGACGACCTGCTGATCGTCGAGTGGGATGGCGCCTCACGGGCCAAGCTCGAAGCTCAGCTCCGCAAGGGCGTGGTGCCGGTGCGCTACGACGCCTGCAAGCTCACCCTGGTCTCCGGCTGCCAGCCCAAGGTCGGCGCGCATTACGTCTACGCCCCCACCAACCTGAAGCAGGACAAGCTCGATATCCATGACAGCAACGAGCTGTACGCGTCGATCCCCCTGGGCGCCGCGACCCTCGCCGGGGAGCTCAAGAAGAGCGGCCAGCTCAGCCTCCAGATGGCCATCACCGGCCGCTGGGACTCCAACCGCACCAGCCTGACCCGCGACGAGATCGACGGCGTCTGCGAGCAGGCCACCCACGTCATCACCGGCATCACCGCCGGGGCCTTCCAGATGACCGCCGGCGCGGAGGGCTCCGTGGGCGGCAAGGCCGAGGTCATGGGCGCCGGCGCCGGCGGCGTCAGCAAGAGCGGCAAGCAGGTCGGGCGCCGCGACGGCGACGAGGAGGCCTGCAAGAAGGGCTCCCTCGACGACAAGCTCCCCCCCGCCGGCTGCGGCGCGCTCCTCCGCGTCGAGCTGGTGCCCATCCTCGCCCCCAAGGCCGAGCAGAAGAAAGAACCCTCCTGCCCCGAGGGCATGGCCCTCATCCCCGGCGGCAGCTACAAGCGCCAGGAGAGCGGTCAGGAGGCCTCTCTCGCCCCCTTCTGCATGGAAAAAACCGAGGTCTCCGTCGGGGCGTACGGCGAGTGCACCAAGGCCGGCAAGTGCAAGCCCCTCAGCCCCACGGGCACCTTCCCCGGGATCTCCGAGGACGAGAAAGGATGGCGTAACGCCTTCTGCCCAGGCGGCCGCCTCAACACCAGCCCCAACGCCCCCGCCAGCTGCCTCGACTGGGACATGGCCGTCAGCTACTGCTGGTGGAAGGGCCGCCGCCTCCCCAGTGACGTCGAGTTCGAGTGGGCCGCCCGCGGTGGCCCCAGCGCCACCAAGTACCCCTGGGGCAACGACGAACCCTCCAACGCTCACCTCTGCTCCTCCCTCAACGAGGATACCCGCGGCTGGCGCGAACGCTTCGGCCCCTGGCAGTCCTGGCTCGATGGACTCAAACCCGGAGACCGTGTCGGCAGCTGCGAGGTCGGCACCCGCCCCAAGGGCGCCAACCCCTGGGGCGTCCAGGACCTCCTCGGCAACGTCTGGGAGTGGGTCTGGTCCGAGAAGGACGGCGTCAAGACCTACCCCGTCGCCGGCGCCGGCTGGAACACCGGCAACGCCAGCTACGTCCACGCCGCCGGGATCTGGACCGCCAACTGGTCCGCCGACTCCAGGCTCAGCGACACCGGCTTCCGCTGCGTCGCCGCGCCCAGGTAACCCCGGCAGCACCGCTCCCCCTCGCCATTCGCTTCCTCCTCTCGCGCCTCCTGATCCAGGATGCGCGCCATGTCCCTCGCCTTCGTTTACCGCAGCCACTACGCCGGCCTCCTCTCCAAGCGCGTGGTACGCCTGCCCGATCCCGACCTCCTGAGCTGGTTCCAGCGCATCTGGAAGGAGGTCAAGAACGGCGAGGATCCGGACGACATCGTCGAGAACGAACTCAAGGACGAGGTGTATGGTTTTTCTAGCCTGTTTCGCGCCATCAAGGAGCACAAGCTCGCCGCCCCTCGCTCCCTGAAGAAGCTCCGAGAGCTGCTGCAGGAACACGTGTACGTCGAGGGCGAAATCCTCCTCGATGACCATGGCCTCCGCGCCTTCACCGACGACGACGAGGTGCAGCTGGCCTACTTCTTCTTCGATGACCAGGCTGACCCCTCCCGGGTCGCCTACCTGCTCCACGAAGAGTTCCCCCTCCCCTCCCAGGCCGCCAGGACCAGCTCCTTCTCCTCCCCCGTCGCAGCCACCCCTTTGCCCCCCGCAGGCGCTTCCCCGGGGCGCACCTGGGCCGTGATCCTCACCTTCTACGACAGCGATTCGATCCCATCGGTCCCCCCCTCCGTTTTCGAAGGGATCCGCCTGCCCGCCCTGCTTGACCACCTGCGCTCGGTCCAACCCCCTGCCCCCAGCCAACCCGGGGCCTGGCCCCTCGAGCTACGCCTCCTCCGGGCCGCCATCCAGCCCGCCGATTCCTCCCTCGAACCCGCCCTGCAACGCCTCGCCGCTTACCCCCTCGCCGACGTCGGTGGCTCCCTCCCTGGCGATGAACTCGGGCTGGGACCCCAGACCAAGGCGTGGACCAGCTTCGCCACCGCCGCCGCAAAGAAGAAGAAGCCCAAACGCCTCCTGAATGGTTCCCGCATCGAGGTCTCCGAGCACATCGCTCAGGCCGCCCTCCACCAGACCGAGTTCTTCGGTCACCAGCAGCTCTTCCTCTTTGATGACCTCTGGGCCTCCGCTCACCCCGACCTCGCAGCCTCCCTCCTGCGCTACGCCGCTCACTGGGATCCCTGGGGAGAAGCCCCCGTCGAAGAGTGACCATTCAACCCGCCAATCGCGGCTGCGGCTGCGGCTGCGGCTGCGGCTGCGGCTGCGGCTGGCTGCGGCTGCGGCTGCGGCTGCGGCTGCGGCTGCGGCTGCGGCTGCGGCTGCGGCTGCGGCTGCGGCTGCGGCTGCGGCTGCAGGAGAGGGGCGGCTTCAGCGCTGGGTTGAACCTTTTGTCAGATGGACCGCTTTCGCCGTACTGCCAGCGCTGCGAGAGCCATCGCTCCCAGCAAGGCTCCGGCGGATCCCTCCGGGTGTACCAGGCGACAGCCGCAGCCGCTTTCCTCCCCTTCTGCCCCGGGGTTCACACCGGAACCTTCCGGACCAGCCCCCTCGCCTCCGACCCCTCCCTTCTGCCCCGATCCACCCGTCCCGCTCTGTCCGGAACCTCCGGATCCAGAAGGACCAGCGCCTCCGAGTTCGGCACCACCTGCACCGCCAGAGCCTGCACCACCGGCGCCTGCACCACCGGAGCCTGCGCCACCGGAGCCTGCACCACCACCCGTCCCTCCTGGGGCCCCACCGAAGCCAGCGCCTGCTTGTCCGGAAGTTCCGGATCCACCGACCCCGGCTTGCCCGCCAGCACCACCAGCACCAGCAGCACCGCCAGCACCGCCAGCACCGCCAGCACCAGCGGCCCCCACGGAGCCGTCGTGCCATTCGTGGGCGCCGAGGTCGATGGCTGGCCCCTGGGGTCTGGGGATCTTCAGCAGATCAAGGGAGGGGGCGAGGTCGGAGGAGCCGGCGTCGATGGCCTCGGAGCCTGGCAGCAAGCGCACATCGAAGGCCCCCTTGTTGACGAAGAACGCGCCGGGGTCCTTCACCGTGAGGTTGTGGTCCGCCACCACGCCCTCCTTGGGGAGCTGGAAGGAGGTGGCAAGGTTGTTCCGGACGACGCAATCCTCGGGCTTGGTGCCGTTCTTGTGATCCTTGATCGTGATCCAGGGCGGACCGATCTCGGCGCTGTCGATGCCGATCACCGTGTTGTTGACGATGCGGGCGTTTCTGGCTCCATACAGCGAGATCCCGTGCCAGTGGTCGGTGATGACGACGTTGTTCTCGACGATCCAGTCGACGAACATGCCGTCGAAGCAGCCAATCCCCTGGAGGTTGCCACGGAATGGCTGGGCCGGGTCGGTGAAGTTGATGAAGGTGTTCCCCCGCAGCACGATGCCCTTGACCTCGCCGGTCCCCACCTTCCCGTCGGCCCCCACGCTCCAGGATTGAAACCCGTCCGGGTGGTTGTCGTTGACGTAGATCAGGTTCTTGACCGTGTTGTACTGGAACACGGTGTTGTCCCCGAGGCCGCGCATGCCGTCCCCGGAGAACGAGTCGATCAGGTTGCCCTCGACCAGCGAGTCCGAGGCCGAGACCGCGATGGCAAAGTTGATGTTTTTGATCGTGTTGTTGCGCAGCGTGATGTTCTTGCCGCCGGCGCTGATCCCGTTGGGCGAGAGCTGATCCCAGTCCTGCTTGGTCCAGGAAGACGGGTCCAGCTTGCCGACCAGGTTGCACCCCTCCATCGTGACATCGCTCACCGGGCCGTGAAAGCTGTGGTTCCCGATGGCGACCAGCGTGTGCTTGTCAAACGCGGGGGCGTGGTCCGGGCTGATCTGGAGCCCCACGAACCGGAAATTCTGGCCCGCCTGCACCCGCAGCTCGGCGAGCCGGGGCTGGTGGCCCGGGGCCGCGGCGATGGTCAGCTCCTGGGCGTTGTAATAGCCCTGGAACAGCGGCCTGCCGTGGTACCCGTCCCGCAGCCACAGCGTGTCCCCGCCCTTGACCGGGGCTCCGGCGTTCTTCACCACCAGCTTCTTGCCCTCCGCGTAGGGCAGCGACTCCCAGTGCTGGGTCTCGATCTTCTTCCCCTCGACCACCGCCTCCAGGGTCTTCCAGGGGGAGGCCTCGCTGCCATCCCCGGCGTCGCTTCCCTTCACCGGGTCGATATAAAAATCCTTGGCCCACGCCCCCGAGGGGGCCAGCAAGAGCAGCAGCGCCAGGCCACCCCCGAGCGTCGTGTACTTCATGGTGGCGCCAGGTTCTCACAGGTCCCACGGGGAAAAAACAGGTCCTCTCGCCGATCCTCGCCGCGAGGCTCTTCCCCGGTGCCGCGCCCTGCGTTACCAAGGCCACCATGAAGATCGCGTTCGCCCGCAGCCGCTGTGAATGCCAGGCGCGCCTGGTGGCCAAGCTCAACGAGCAGCGCCACGTCCTCCAGGCGTACACCATCGACCTGTCCGGCCACCGGGAGCCCGCCCCCGCCCACAGCATCGGCGCCAGCCGCGATCGCTTCGACATCGGCTGGCTTTGCAACGTCTGCGGGCGCAACGTGCTCCGTAGCTTCAGCGCCGAGGCCTTGCTCTGGACCGAAGAGGCCGCCCCGGCCGCCGACCCCCAGCCCTTACCCTCAGGCCGCCGCGCTCGACGGCCCAAGCTCGTCCAGCAGCCGCTGGGTGCTCCTCGCCCTCCGCTCGTCCCCACCATGGCGCCGCAGCCACACCGCATGACGGTACGCCTGCCGCGCCTCCCCTTCCCGGTGCGCCTCCGCCAGCAGCCACCCGTAGAGCGTCCAGAGCCACGCGCTTCGCTCCTCGATCAGGCACGCCTCCCGCAGCGCCTGCAGCGCCTTTCGCTGCTCCCCCTTGCGTCGCAGCCGCCGTGCCCGGTTCACCAGCGTATCCACGTACCTCGTCGGTTCCTCGCTCCGAGCCATGACCCTTGCCTCCTTCATCGAAGAGGGTCGTCACCCGTACTGCGGCCCTCGCTTCTCCCCTGAGATGCGAACGCCAGGCCAGCCCTGCAAGGGACAATCCCTGTCCGTGCCTCCCCCCGCCCCGGGCCCCCTGGACCCCTCCACGCCCCATGAAATCTCCGCTCCCCGGCCAGCACCCCGCGCCCCCCCGCCTCTTGCTCTAAGATGACCCCATGATCCGGCTGCGCCCTTCCTCCCTGGGCTTGCTTGCGCTGACCCTGACCTCCCTGTCATGCAAGAAGACTCCCCCCTCCACCCTCGACCTCAGCGCCATGACCCACGGCGCCGGCGTCTTCTTCGCCGTCGGGGCCTCGATCCGTGAGGAAAATAGCCGCGCCCTCGTCCTTCGCTCCCCCGATGGCGTCTCCTGGAACGAGGTCGCCCTCGCCGCCCCTGGCTCCCTCGTCATGCTCGCCCCCGGGGGCCCAGGCCTCGTCGCCGTAGGGTCCACAAGACTCCCCCTCGACCCCGCCGGAGCAGGCGGCACCAGCGGCGCCGCAGGCTCCGGGAACCCCGCAGGACAGGCTGGCGCCAGCGGGCAAGCCGGCGCAGGCGGGCAAGCCGGCGCAAGTGGACAGGCTGGCGCGGGTGGTACCGGTGGGCAAGCTGGCGCCGCAGGACAGGCCACCGGCGGGGGCGCTGGCGCAGCGGGCGCCTCCGCAGGAGCAGGGGGCGAGGCGGCCTCCGGAGCTTCCGGACAGGCCGGGGCAGGAGAGGCAGGGTCTGGAGCTTCCGGACAGGCGGGGGCCGCGGGGGATCCAGGCTCGACGCCGATGAACACGGGGGAAGATTTCCCCCAGGAAGCGCGAGGGCTGGTGATGGTCTCCACGGACGGCCTCCAGTGGCAGACCGCTTCCAACCCACCGCCGGAGCCGCTGCGCGACGTGGCCGCCCTCGACGCGGCGATGGTGGCCATCTCGCGGCAGCGCATCTACCGTTCGAGCGACGGCAACGTGTGGCTGGAGCAGCCAGTGGGGGCCGCCACCGACGAGCGCTGGACCCAGGTGGAAGCCGGCAACGGTCGCTTTGTGGTCCTGGGCAAGCGCCCCGCGGTATCGACCGATGGCCGGACCTGGCAGCCGGTGACCACGATCCCGGAAGGCGAGCTGCGGGGTCTACGGTTCTCGGAAGACGCTTTTTACGCCGCCGGCAAGGTGGGAGGTTTCTTCGGCGGGGTCGGCGAGGATGGCTGTGTGCTGCTGCGCTCGGTGGATGGGGTCCAGTGGGCGCCGGTCCAGGGGGCAGCTCCGGGCTGCGCCATCGACGTGGCCAGCAACGGCTCCCAGGCCCTTGTCCTCACGTCCCAGGGGGTGCACGAGGCCAGCTCCTTCCGGGGCCCCTGGTCGCTGCGCTCCACGCTGGAGGACGAGACCCCGCTGCGCCTCGAATACGCCGGACGCTGGGTCCTCGCCACGCGGGACGGTCTCTGGGGGAGCCCCGACGGTCGTGCCTGGCGCCGCACCTACACCCCTTGACCCTCCTGTCGGTCCCGGTCAGCAGCCGAGCACGTGGATCGTTCTCCCCTCGCGCTCCTCCGTCTTCACAAACACCTTCTCATCCCACCCCACCGTCGTCCGTTTATCGAACAGCACCACCCACCCCTCCTTCACTCCCAGTCCTTCCATATACCTTCCCACCTGCTCCACCGCCTTCCCCTCGCTTCGTTCATCACGCCTCACCTTCACCTCGATCACGTGGCGCTCCCCCTTCCACGTCACCACCAGGTCCAGCGCTCCCTTGCCCAGCGCGTACTCCCGATCGATGCGACCTCCCCCGTTGATCACGCGCTGCAAAAAAGCC
>JALOQB010000282.1 GCA_025453595.1 Polyangiaceae bacterium | reverse complement strand
GCCCCGGCGGCGTTGACCGCGGGGTCTCCGCTGTCGTCCCCGCATGCTGCCCCGAGCAACAGAACCAGCAACCCGAACGCCCTCGCTTGCATGGAAAAGAGTTAACCAGGGCCTCACCAGGCCGCAAACAAAAGCCTGTGCCCGCGCCCTCCTGCGACTTGAAGTACATTGTCCCCATGCGCACGCGGTTGCTCCTGCTGCTCTTGCTTGTTTCTTGCTCCGGCTCTGAAAACACGGAGGCCAGCGGCCCCGGAGGCGCCGGGGGCTCCGCAGGGGGCGGGGGAGGTAGCGGTGGAGGGGGGGCAGCCGCATCGGGGGGCTCCGGCCAGGCCGGGGTCGGCGGCTCCTCCGGAAGCTCAGGGCAGGCCGGCATGGCCGGGGCAGCGGCAGGCTTCCCGCAGGGTGGCGGGGGCGCGGGATCATCCGGAACTTCCGGACAGGGGGCGGGCGAGGCAGGTGCCAGCGGAGCGGGGGCCGGCACGAGCGGCGTGGGCGGTGCGGGCGGTGCGGGCGGTGCGGGCGGTGCGGGCGGTGCGGGCGGTGAAGGGGGCGAGGCTGGATCCGGAGGTTCCCTATCCGGAGGCTCCGGAGGGAGCGAGGCTGGCCAGGCCGGTACGGCGGGGGCAACGGGGCAGGCTGGGTCCGGGGAATTCGAGTACGATGGCGCCGATGCGGTGGTGGATCTGCGCCGCTACTGGCCGTCGAAGAAGACCACCGTGCAGACCCGGAACGGGAAGGGGGACGCCTACGGGTATTACACCTTCGGCCCGGCGGGGGCAGAGGCGTTGCCCGAGAGCACGATGAGCGCGGGCCAGATGTACGCCTCGTACCTGGATCAGGGTACACCGGGGGGCCTGTACCTGTGGCACAAGGCCTACGGGGACGCGTCCAGCAGCTGCCTGGCGACGGTGGCGCACCTGCATTTCGGTGAGGATAAAAGCGTGATCGAGGCGGGGGACTGGCTCGGGACCGCCAGTTGTGGCGGGTACATCGCGTTTGGCTACACGGACCCGACCCACAGCAAGAAGGACGGACTCGCCTGGTCTGCGCCGGGGGGGATGCGGACGCCCAAGACGACCGGGGCAACCCCGGTGGCGGCGGAGCGCTACGGGATAGGCACGAGCAGCCAGGGGGCGCCGGGCGGTGCTTACACGGATCACGGTCCTTCGGGCTACCAGGCCTGGAACAAGACGCTCCTGATCGAGACGCTCCCCACGTTCACGCCAGCGTACGGGCGGGACGCGGCGGGCGTGTGGGGCCCTGGTAAGGGGAAGACGTACTCGAACGTCATCCGGGTCATCATGTTCCACGGCACACGGAAGCCGCTGGACAAGGGCTACAAGGACATCGATTGCTCCGCCAAGGTGAAGCAGATCGCAGGCTACCCGAGCCAGTATTTTTACCTGCATTTCCCCGGGTACAACAGCTACACCTCGGAGTACTACCTGGCGCGGGAGGAGGGGTTGCTCCAGGAGACATTGCTGTACGTGGAGAACGGCGAATACTGGAAGAAGCCGGACTGCTCGATGGGGCTGTTGCTGGAGGCAGAGCCAGCAGAGTCCTCGTTCAGCGTCACCTACCGCGACCCCGGGTGAACCCCCGCTGCCCCCGGCGCCCGTCCCGATCTTCAGCGCAGGTAGCCGCCGCAGCGAGGGTCGCCGTCGGGGACATCCGGCTGCGATGCGGTGCCGCGGGGGAAGGCGGAGCGGTCGCAGAGGGCCGCGAGGAGGTCGAGGAGCTCCTGGGTCATCTCCTTGCCGGTCGCCCCGCGGACCTGGCGCTTCATCGCCGAGCCCGGGTGGCCGTTGAGGATCTTGGCCCAGTCCTCGTAGGCCTTCTGGCGCGCGTGCGAGCCGAGGGAGTAAGCCCCCTTGTCAAAGAGCATCCTGGTGCCGTCTGCCCCGTGGCACCCGGTGCAACGCTGGGCGTAGAGCTGCTTGCCGCGCTCGGCGCTGGCCCCCTCCACGAGCGCGTAGTTCTGCTGCGCCGGAGAGGTCAGGCGGAAGAGCTGATCGGGCCTGGGCAGCTTGCCGTCACGGACCGCGACGACGAAGGAGGCGAGGGCCTCCAGGTCGGAGCGCTCCATCACGGGCCCGAAGGCGGGGATCTGGGCGTCCCCCTTCTCCAGCCGATCCGCCAGCGCGGTGGCGTCTCCGGGCCACGCCAGCAGGTCGACGCCGAGGAGGGATTTCTTGTTCTGCTGGGCCGGACCGTAGATGCCCGCAGGCCCCCGGAGATCCCAGCCAAAGAGGTTCTTGAAGCGGTAGTCGTGCCCCTCGTCGTTGAGCAGGGGCCGACCATCGGCGAAGAGCAAGGTGCCGTCGCCGCGGGGGCCGCCCTTGCCGTCAGGGACCCCGGCGGTCCCCTTCGCATCCGGCTCGAATTGCCTGGGGTTGGCCTCCGAGCGCCAGCTATCGAACAGGCGACCGCCGCGCTCGTCGTCCCCTGCCATGGCCTTCGTGCTCCCCCCGGGTGCCCCCGAGGCAGGCGTCGAGGGTTCGGTGGCGGGGGCGCAGGACAGCAGGGACCCAAGGAGCAGCGCTCCGGCCCGTTGTGATGTCGATTTCCAGGTCATCGAGGCCCCGTGTTGCCATCCATGGGGGGCCGAGGGCATGAAAAAAAAAGCACCCAGGGTGCATCCCCGGGGCGGAGCTTGCCGTAAACAGGTCGAGATGCCCGCTCAGGTTCTTGTCGCGCTCCGGTGGTTGCTGGGTCTGTTGCTGCTGCTGGCGGGCGTGATGCACTTCGTGACGCCCGGGTTCTTCGCCCAGATCGTGCCGCCGCCGCTGCCGCCGCTACCGACGGTGTACGCGAGCGGCGTGGCGGAGATCGGGCTGGGGCTGGGGCTGCTGTCGGAGAGGACAAGGAGGCCAGCGGCCTGGGGGGCGATCGCGCTCTTTGTCGCGGTGTTCCCGGCCAACGTGTACATGGCCACCTCCGGGGTCCAGCTCACGGATTTGCCCTCGTGGATGGAGCAACCTTCGGCAGCGTTCCGGTGGGGCCGGCTGCCGCTGCAGGGGTTGCTGATCGGGTGGGCGTACCTGTTCACCCGACGCGCCCCCTGAGCGGCCCGCCCAGGGGAGATGACCCATCGGCGTGGTCCAGGGGTCGCGTTGCCCATGACCGCGACCAGCCTGGCATCCTCGGCGTGGTCGGCCCGCGTGTGCGTGTTGACGCGGAGCGAGACGCCCTTCGCCTCGCTGGCGCGAGGTAAGGCGGCGTCGGGGCGATCCGCGTTCATCACCTTGACCCAGGCTGCCACGAAGTCATGGACGAACTTCTCGTGAGCGTCGTCCTGCGCGTAGAGCTCGGCGTAGGCGCGCAGGATCGAGCTGGAGCCAAAGACCAGATCCACGCGGGTGGCTGTCCACTTCACGGCGCCGGTGGAGCGCTCGCGCACCTCGAAGAGGTTCTCGCCAGCAGGGGCCCAGGCGAACCGCATGTCGGTCAGGTTGACGAAGAAATCCGTGGAGAGGACCCCGGGGCGGTCGGTGAAGACGCCATGTGGCAGGTCGCGGTGGTTGGCCCCCAGGACCCGCAGGCCGCCGAGGAGCACGGTCATCTCGGGCCCGGTGAGGCCCAGCAGGTGGGCCCGATCCAGCAGCAGTTCTTCCGGGCGACCGGCGTGGCCCGGCTTGAGCCAGTTCCGGAAGCCATCGTGGGTGGGTTCCAGGACCGCGAAGGAGTCGGCGTCGGTCATCGCGTCGGTGGCGTCACCACGACCTGGCAGGAACGGGATCTCGACGTCGACGCCCGCGGCCCTGGCCGCACGCTCGACGCCCACGTTCCCTGCCAGCACCAGCACGTCCGCGACGCTGACGCCGGCCTCGACGGCGATGGGCTCCAGCACCCCGAGCACCCGGGCGAGCCGCTCCGGCTCGTTGCCTTCCCAGTCCTTCTGCGGAGCCAGCCGGATCCGGGCCCCGCTGGCGCCGCCGCGGAAATCCGTGCGACGGAAGGTGCGAGCGCTGTTCCACGCGGTCACCACGAGGTCGCTGATCGAGAGGCCGCTGGCGGCGATCCTCGCCTTGACGGCGGCCACGTCGTACCCGACCTTGCCCGCAGGGATCGGGTCCTGCCACAGCAGATCTTCCGCGGGAACGTCGGGCCCGAAGTAGCGAGCCCGGGGGCCCATGTCCCGGTGCGTCAGCTTGAACCAGGCGCGGGCAAAGACCCCGGAAAAGTAGGCCGGATCATCACGGAAACGCTCGGAGATCTTGCGGTACACCGGGTCCTTGATCATGGCCATGTCGGCGTCGGTCATGACCAGGTTGCGCCGGAGCGAGGGGTCCTCGACGTCTGCCGGACGGTCCTCGTCCTTGACCCCGATCGGCTCCCACTGCCACGCCCCCGCCGGGCTCTTCCTGAGCTCCCATTCGTAGGCGAAAAGAAGGCGAAAATAGTCGTTGTCCCACCGGGTCGGGTGCGTGGTCCAGGCCCCCTCGATGCCGCTGGTGACGGTGTCTCGCCCCGCGCCCTTGCCGCCAGGGTTGCGCCACCCCAGCCCCTGCTCCTCGATCGAGGACGCCTCCGGGTTGGGCCCCAGCGCGCTGGCGTCTCCGTTGCCGTGGGCCTTGCCGACCGTGTGCCCTCCCGCGGTGAGCGCCACGGTCTCCTCGTCGTTCATCGCCATGCGACCGAAGGTGAGCCGCACATCCTGGGCAGTACGCAGCGGATCGGGCTTGCCGTTCACCCCCTCGGGGTTCACGTAGATGAGGCCCATCTGCACGGCCGCCAGCGGGTTCTCCAGCGATTGCCGGTCATCCCCCTCGTAACGGTCCGAGCCAAGCCACTCCTGCTCGGCCCCCCAGGAGATGTCCTTCTCGGGGTGCCAGATGTCCTCACGACCGAAGCCAAAGCCAAAGGTCTTCAGCCCCATCGACTCGTAGGCAACGGTGCCCGCCAGCAGGATCAGATCGGCCCAGCTCACGCGGTTGCCGTACTTCTTCTTGATGGGCCACAGCAGGCGCCGCGCCTTGTCCAGGTTGGTGTTGTCGGGCCACGAGTTGAGCGGCGCAAAGCGCTGGTTTCCCGTGCCGCCGCCGCCGCGCCCGTCAAAGACCCGGTACGTGCCCGCGGCATGCCACGCCATCCGGATCATCAGCCCCCCGTAATGCCCCCAGTCCGCGGGCCACCAGGGCTGGCTGTCCGTCATCAGCGTGCGCAGGTCCGCCTTGAGCGCCGCGACGTCGAGCTTCTTCAGCTCTTCCCGGTAACGAAAGCCCTCGCCAAGGGGGTTTGTCTTGCGATCCTGCTGGTGCAGGATGTCCAGGTTCAGCGCGGCCGGCCACCACCCCGCCCCCGCGGCGCTCGCCGCCCCGAGCGTGGAATTGGCCCCGTGAGCGACCGGGCATCTGCCCGCCCCCCCCTGGTGATCGGTGCGAGAGGAAGGGGTAGATGGTGGCTTTGCATCGTTCATGAAGGCGCTCCTCTGGGTTCGGTATTCCCCGGTCGAGGAGCCTCGCGGAAGAGCGTCCGCGGCAACAAATCCTCCCCGCCCGTGGGGCCGGGATTGTCACGCACCAGGGGCCCATCAGGAGAGGGAAATCATGAGCCAAACAATTCTTATCCCTCCCCGAGCAGCAGCGCCCGGATGTCTCCCTTCACCCGGAAGGAGACGATCAGCAGGTACACGCTCAGGAAAAGCACCCCACCGACGAAGGCCCCCAGCCCCAGCGCCAGACCCGCCGGCCGGAAGCGATGTCGATACGCCACCCAGAGCCCGGAGAGCGCCAGCATGCAGGTGAAATCGAGGTTGAATTGCCCGGGCCAGCCGACCTTCGCCATGTCCCCGAAGAACACCGGGAAGAGGTTCCACCCGTGGTCCCGGATCACCAGCCCGGTGTAGACCGAGACCAGCACCAAGAAGAGCACCAGCAACGCGCGCAGCAGGTTCATGCGAGGGCCTCCTTCTCGCCTGCGGCGTCGCGCGCAGGGAACCAGAGGGGCCCCGCGGCCAGCGCCAGCACCAGCACGTTGAAGAGCGCGTTCGACCCGTTCCCGGAGGCCACGGACCCCGCGCTGTCGAGCACGAACCACGAGCAGAGACCCGCCAGCACCGCCCGCCGCACCGCCTCCGGGGCCAGATCGTAGACCCAGATGGACAGGCACCACACGGTCACCCCCCAGCCCAGCAGGAACCCCCCGGTCAGCGCCGACAGAAAGCGCGTGTCCGGATGCGCGAAGGTGGTCCCCCCGTCGACAGGCCAGCTCAGCAGGTCCAGCGTCCACCGCGCTGGCTCCGCCGTCGATGCCATCGTCCCAAGGAAAAATACCGGACCGAAGGAGCCGATCACCAGCGCGCTGACCTTCAGCCAGCCCTTGTGCATGCGTTGCGTCATCCTCCCAGTCTCGGGCCACCGGTGCCTCGTATCCATGACCTCCCAGGTCATGGCTCACGGCCCCAGGGCCAGGTACCGTGGCCCCATGTCCGAGGGCTTTGCGCGCCTGCTCCGTCAGCACCGCACACGACGCCGCTGGAGCCAGGAACAGCTCGGCCTCGAAGCCGAGGTCTCGACCCGCCACCTGAGCTGCCTCGAGACCGGCAAGGCTCGCCCCAGCCGCGAGATGGTCCTGCTCCTGGCCCGCGTGCTCGACCTCGAGCTTCGCGAGCGCAACCTGCTGCTCACCCACGCAGGCTTTGCCCCGGTGTACCCTTCGACCCCCCTGGAGGGCGTCGCCATGGAGCCCATCCATCGGGCCATCGACCTGCTCCTCAGCCAGCAAGAACCCTACGGCGCGGTGCTGCTGGACCGCTGCTGGAACGTGCTGCGGGTGAACGAGGGGGCCCGGCGTCTCCTGGGGGCCTTCCTCGATCCGGAGCGGGTTCCGGCGGCGTTGCTGGGCAACCTGATGAGGGCCACGCTGCACCCGGAAGGGCTGCGCCCCTTCATCGAGAACTGGAGCGAGGTGGCGCCGATCGCCCTGGAGCGGGTCGAGCGCGCGTACCAGATGCACCCGGACGACGAGGAACGCCAGGCGCTGCGGGACGAGATCCGGGGGTACCCGGGCGTGAGCGGCTTCGAGCGCAGGCTGCAGCCTGGAGCGGCGCCGGTGGCGGTGCTGCACCTGCGCCGTGGCCCCCAGGAGCTGCGGCTCTTCACCATGCTCACCACCCTCGGAACCCCCCTCGACGTGACCGCCCAGGAGCTGGTCATCGAGTCCCTCTTCCCGGCGGACGATGCGACAGCTCGCTGGTTCCGGGATGGCTCCGGGCGTTCCTGCTGACACCTCGCTCGCTCCCCACAGCGCCCCACGCCGTCCCCTGATGCATCGGCGTGCTCATGCCGTTGCACAGGGCAGGAAAATCACCGACCTTGATCGCCCTCCTGCCCCTCGCATCGTGCCCGCCCCGCCCCACACCCCGTACAGCGCCGCCTTGCTGGTGGCAGGCATGGCCTGCCTCGCGGTCGCGCTTGCCATCCTTCGCCATCGCCACGTCGCCGGCGGTCGCCCCCTGGCCGCGCTCACCTTCGCGCTGGCCTGGTGGGATCTGACCTACGCGCTCTTCTGGGCCCAGGCGCCGGCCCCTTCCCCTTATTTCTGGCTCGATGCAACCTACGTGGGGGTTGTCATGACACCCCCCGCCTTGCTGATCTTCACCCTGGAATTTGCCGGGCAGCAGCGCAGGGTCCGGGGCCCCTTGCTGGCCGGACTGGCGCTGGAACCGGTGCTGGTCCTCGTGGCCCTGTGGACCGACCCCTGGCACAACCTGTTCTTCGCCGGCCAGCGAGCCCAGAACACCTCGTTGATCCTGGATGCGGGGCCCGTGTTCTGGGCGAACGTGGTGTACGGGTACCTGCTGGTGGCGATGGGCTTCGGGGTCCTGTGGCTGCACCGGCGCAGTGCCGCGGGGGTGCACCGGAGCCAGACCACGATGATGCTGATGGCGGTGGCGATCCCCTGGCTGTCGAGCATGATGTTCGTGGCGGGGCTGCAGCCTTTTCCGGCCATCGACAACACCCCCCTGGCCTTCTCCCTGACCGCGCTGATCGTGGCCTGGGGGCTGGTCCGCTACGGGATGCTCGACGTGGTGCCCATCGCCCGCGAGATCCTGCTCGATGAGATGCCTGACGCCATGCTGGTGCTCGACGCACGGAAGCGCGTGGTGGACATGAACCCGGCGGCCCGCGCCCTGCTGCCAGGCCTGGATGCGGGTCACATCGGGCGCCACGCCGAGGTGGTGCTGACGTCCTGGCCCGAGGTGATCCACGGCCTCGACTCCTCCGAGGAGAGCGCGCGGCTCCACGACGATGCAGGGCGCTGGTTTGATCTGCGCATCTCCCGCATGAAAGACCCTCGCGGGCTGCCCCTCGGGTACCTGCTGGTCTGGCGCGATGTCTCCGCCCTCCAGGCCGCCAACGCCGAGCTCGAGGCCCTCGCCTCCCGGGACCCGCTCACCCAGGTCTTCAACCGACGCCAGTTCTTCCTCCTCGCCGAGCGAGAGCTGCTGCGCGCCGAGCGCAAGGGCACCCCCCTGACCCTCGCCCTCCTCGACATCGATCACTTCAAGCTCGTCAACGATACCCACGGCCACCAGACCGGCGATGAGGTGCTCATCGGCTTTGTCCAGCGCTGTCAGGGCGTCTGCCGGGCCACCGATGTGCTGGCGCGCTACGGCGGCGAGGAGTTCGTGCTGCTCCTGCCCGAAACCGGCGGTTCCGATGCCTCCGCCATCCTTGAGCGGATCCTTCAGGCGTTGCGCGCAGCCCCTCTCGAGACCACCAAGACCCCCATCGAGGTTCGTTGCAGCGCCGGGCTGGCCTGCTGGTCAGGCCCTGCAGAGAGCCTCCAGTCCCTGGTCGGACGGGCCGATGAAGCCCTCTACCTCGCCAAGCAACAAGGGCGCAATCGTGTGGTCGAGGCCCCCAGGCCCAGGTGATCAGGGAGGGGGGACCTTCGCAGCCCACGCCCGCGGCAGGGACTTGAGGGGCTGCGCCCCGGGGCTTTGGGGGAACGGTGGGCTGCCCGCCCACACCCGGGCAAGGAAGGGAGGGGGCTGCGCCCCGGGGCTTTGGGGGAACGGTGGGCTGCCCGCCCACCCCCGGGCAAGGGGGCCGATGGGGCTGGCGCCCCGCGCGGCCCCCTTGCATCCCCCGGCTCCCCCTTTATCAGCAGGCATCCGGGCGAGACGAGGAGCAACGGAACGAGCTCAGAAGCGCCCCTTGCCCACGCTTCGCGCGGGACCCGCGGGGCTCGT
>JALOQB010000030.1 GCA_025453595.1 Polyangiaceae bacterium | reverse complement strand
GCGGGCGTGGGCTGCGCAAGCCCACCGTTTCCACAAAGCCCCGGGGCGCAGCCCCCTCCACCCCCTTGCCGCGGGCGTGGGCTGCGCAAGCCCACCGTTTCCAAGAAGCCCCCGGGGCGCAGCCAGAGCTAACCCCTCGATCTTGAGCTTCTGCCCTGCCTTGATCCCATGCTTCCGGCAGAACCCGGCGTTGACCTCGACGACGAACTTGGCCTTGCAGGGGATGCTGCGACCGTCATCGTTCATCGTGGGAACGTTCTCGAGGATCCCGGTGATGTAGCCATCTTCCGCGACGAAGAGCATGTCGAGAGGGAGGCAGGTGTTGTGCATCCAGAACGAGCGGGGCTGGCTATCCTCGAACACGAAGAGCATGCCGCGGTCTTCGGCGAGCTCGCGGCGGTACATGAGGCCGCGGTTCCGGTGTTCTTCGGTGAGCATGGTCTCGGCCTGGACGACCGGGGCCCGGGGGGCCTCCGGGAAACGGAGCTTGCTGATGGGGACCGCGGGGGGGTGGGTCGGGTCGGCAGGGCAGCGAGGGTCGGGGCCTGGGGGCACCGCGGAGGGGGCTTCTGCCGGGGTCGGCACGGTGCAGCGTTTCTCCCGGGGCTTGGCGCTTGCGGTGGCCACCGGCTCGGGGGGGGACCGATCGCACTGCGTCAGCGAGAGGAGCAATCCGACCCACAGCAGGCAACCCGGGAATACCTTGCGCGACACCGGATGCTTTTATCACAGCTCGTGCCCGTCTAGCATCGCACCTCAATGGCTTTGCATCACCCGGCGCGCCGCGCTGCCCTCGCCCTCTCCGTGGCTTCCTGTGCCCTCTCCTTGCTGCTCGCGGCCAGCTGTGCCGGTCGCCTGGAGGTTGACCCCGAGCCTCGCGAGGTGGGGGGGGCAGGGGGCGGCGGCTCGCCCGACGCCGGGGACCCGGACGCCAAGCCGGACGCCAAGCCCTCCAAGCTCGACGGCGGCAAGGACTCCTCTCCGGATGCTCCGGACGCCCCCGACGCGCTCCCCGATTACGTCGACCCTGGTTGCCCCGACGCCGGCCCTCCCACCACCCTGTACGAGTGTGACCCGTACGGGGATGACTGCGGCGAGGGCAAGAGCTGCTACCCCTTCGTCGATTACCCCTCCGAGCCCTGCGGCCAGGAGATCTTCGGGGCTTCCTGTATCTTCTCCGGCACCAGCGGCCAGGGCGAACCCTGCGGCATCGGCTGCAAGGCGGGCCATGTGTGCGTCATCAGCGGCCAGGGTACCCAGTGCGTCCGCCTCTGCGACCTCAAGGAGCCGAACCCCTGCAAGGACGGCCTGCTCTGCGTGCCCGTGGACATCCCCGGGATCGGCGGGTGCATCTGATGCAGTCTCTATGGAAGTACTCTACGATTGCCCTCGCCTCGCTCTGCTGGGTGTGGGCTGGCTGTGGCTCCCGGACGGCGCTGGACGAGGGGGACGGGGGGGCCGGCGGGGTCGAGCTGGGCGGCGAGGGCGGGGAAGGGGGGCAGCCGACCTTCGATTGCCTGATCGACGCCGACTGCCTCACGATGACGGACGCGTGCAACCCGATGACCTGCGCGGTGGGCTTCTGCGAGCCGCTGCCGCCGGTGGTCTGCGACGACAGCGACCCCTGCACCGACGATCGCTGCGTCCCGGAGACCGGGAGCTGCGAGTTCACCCCGGTCAGCTTTGATCTCGATCGGGACGGCTTCAAGGGGCCGCGTCCTGGCAAGAAGGCCGGGGAGCCGGGCTCCTGCGGGGACGACTGCGACGACACCTCGCCCCTCGCCTTCCCGGGGGGACAGGAGTTCTGTGACGGCGTCGACAACGACTGCAACGGCGTCGTCGACGACGAGGCAAAGTACGTGACCGTGGGCGCCGAGCCGACGCTGGTCTCCGAGCCGGGGCTGACGCAGGCCTACGCCGCGGGCCTCGCCTACGGCGGCCCCCAGCGCGGATACCTCGCCACGTACACCGGGGAAGAGGCCGCCAACACCGGGATCTCCAGCCGCCTCCTCGACCCTGCGGGTCAGCCGCTGCTCCCCATCCGCAAGGTCAACGGTTCGACCGGCGACGCCATCGGCGGCCCCTCCGTCTGGACCGGAGACCGCTACGGTTCGGTCTGGTCCGACCGCCGCGACGGCGACTACGAGATCTACTTCAACACCTTCGGGCCTGACGGCGCCAAGCTGGGCCCCGACCTCCCCATCACCAACATCGCGGGCTTCAGCCTCAACCCTCAGATCGCCTGGAACGGCTCCAGCTTCTTCGTCGTCTGGCAGGACGAGGCGTTTGACGAATTCGAGGTCTACGGGCAGAAAATCGCCCTCGACGGCACCCTCCTCGGCCCCGAAGAATTCCTCGCTGCCCCCGTCAACTTCGGTGACAACGCCGAGGCCCCGGCCATCGCCGCCAGCTCCCTCGGGGTTGGCGTCGTTCATCGCCTCGGCAACACCGCCGAGGGGGCCATCGTCTTCCAGCCCTTCAACGACCAGTGGGCACCCCAGAGCGAGCCCGTGACCCTCGCCTCCGGCGCCAACTACATCGACCCTGCCATCGTCACCAACGGCGATGGGTTCATCGTGGTATGGGGTCAGAAGCAACCCTTCAAGATCTTCGGCGCATCCATCGATTTCAAGGGGAACTTGCTGGTCCCCCCCCGGGAGCTCTCCCCGGAGGATGAGGCTCCGTACCGGCGCCCTCTGGCCTTGCCCCTGGGGGACCGGATCATCGTGGCGTATTCGCGCCAGCAGGACGACGGTTACGAGCTGTTCTCGCGCACCTTCTCCGCGGCGCTCGACCCGCTCAGCCCTCCCCAGGGGCTGACCCAGCGTGTCGGCGATGACCTGGCGCAGGCCCTGCTTTTCGGCCCTGACGGCGACGTGGCGGTCTACTTTGACGGCAAGCTGGAGGGCCCCGGGGGCCTGCGCAACGCGGCCTTCTTCACGCGGCTCCGCTGCGACGCCAGCAAGCCCTGACACGCCGGGGCCAGTCCCCTCCGTTCCCGCGAGAATTGCTTCGATTTTTGCCTTGTCCACGGCCCTCTTCCGACGGCAGGAGTCGTTGAAAGAGCGCACCGCTCGTGAGAGCCTCTGGGTGATTTTCGACAAGAACCATGGATCCTGACGATTCGTTGCTCGTTGCTCGCGCCTTGCTGGTGCTTCGCACGCCTGCTCTGAGCGCCCGTTTGACCGGCTTCGACCTGCTCGTGCTCGGGCTCACGCTGGGCCTGAATCCAGCTTCTTTTGCCCTGGAAGACGTTGTAAAAAAACTGGAAGCACAGGCCGAGATCCGCGAACATTTGCCTCCTTCCCGGGTGAGAGAGCTTTTGCGCACCCTCCAGGCCACGGGAGGGGTGGAAGCCTCTTTCGAGGCACGTTACGCCATCAAGCCCGAGCGGTGGCGCGAGCAACTGAACCGCTTGCTTCAAACCTTGCTACCTCGCAAGACGGCGAGCTCCGAAGCCAGGGCCCGAGGGCCGGTGAAAAAAAATGGGCCCAGGGGGCAACAGAAGCCTGCCAAGCCCCCGCCGCCCCCGCCGCCCCCGCCGCTTCCTCCAGCTCCTGCGTATCAGCCCCCTGCGCTGGTGGTCGAGCGCCCGGAGGCGATGGTCTCTTCCTGGTCTTGCTGGCCCCGCATCTCCACGGAGCAGTTGCGGCTGACCCTGGGGGCGTACCGGCTGGCGATTGCCCAGTCCTTTGATGAACTGCTGGCACCGACGGTGGTGCAGTTCACACCGCATCGCTACCAGGTGGAGACCGCGCGCAAGGTGCTCCGGGTGCTCCGGGGGAGGGCGATGCTGTCGGATGAAGTTGGCCTGGGGAAGACCATCGAGGCGATGCTGGTGCTGCGCGAGTACCAGCTCCGCGGACTGGTACGGAGGACGCTGATCCTGGCTCCACCGCCCCTGGTGGAGCAGTGGGTGGGAGAGCTTGCAGAGAAGGTCGGGGTGGAGGTGAGAACGCTGGAGGATACCCCAGGGGAACCGGAGCATTTCTGGTCCTCAGAGGGGGTCCTGGTGGCCTCGATGGCGCAGGCTCGCTCGGCGCGTCATGCCCCGCTGGTTCAGGCTCAACCGTGGGACCTCGTCGTTGTGGACGAGGCCCACCACATCAAGAACCGAACGACCCTGGGCTGGAAGCTGATCGACGGGCTCAAGAGTCGATTTTTGCTCCTCCTCACGGCGACACCGATCGAGAAAAGTCTGGACGAGATCTACAACCTGGTCACCCTGCTCCGACCGGGGCAATTCAAGACAGCGCAGGCGTTTCGCAAGGCCTACGTGGACCCGAAGAACCCCACGTCCCCGCGGAACCGCGAGCAGCTCCGGGGCCTGCTGGCAGAGGTCATGATCCGCAACACCCGGGCCCAGAGCGGCCTGCGGCTCCCCCCTCGGTACGTGAGCACGGTCGCCGTGGACACGACCCCCTCCGAGCAGTCGCTGTACCTTTCTGTCGTTGAATTGTTGCGGCGCCACCACGCAGACACGGCCGCCCGCCTGGTCACCTCGACCTTGCTCATCGAGGCAGGATCCAGCACCGCAGCGCTACGTTCGACCCTGCAGAAGATGGCCGATAACAGCAAGCACAAGGCCTCTTTTCGCAAGGATCTTCGGGGGATCGTCGACCTCGCGGGGGCCGTTCAGCAGCCCAGCAAGCTCCGCGCGATGGAGGCGATTCTCGCGGAGAATCCGGGGAAAGTCCTGATCTTTACCCGCTTCCGTGAGACCCTCCTGGAAGTCCAGCGGAGACTAGCCGAGCTGGGCCAGCTGACGACGGTGTTTCACGGAGGGCTGACCCGCCAGCAGAAGAGCGCTGCGCTCGCCTCCTTCCGGGAAGATACGCGGATTCTGGTGGCCTCGGACGTGGGAGGGGAGGGGCAAAATCTCCAGTTCTGTTCCACCCTGATCAACTACGACCTCCCCTGGAATCCGATGCTCCTCGAGCAGCGCATCGGCCGGCTTCATCGCATGGGGCAGGAGCGCGAGGTGCGCGTCTACAACCTCTGCGCGCGGGGCACCGCCGAGGAGTGGGTGCTCGACGTGCTCGACCGCCGGGTCCACCTGTTCGAGCTGGTCGTGGGCGAGATGGACATGGTGCTGGGTAACCTCGAGGACGATCGAGATCTGGAAGAGCGCGTCATCGACCTGTACGCGCAGAGCAAGGACAACGAGGACCTGGTCAAGGGCTTTGACACGCTCGCCGCCGAGTTGCTCACGGCCCGGGGTCGCTACGAGCGTATCCGGGCCTTCGACGAGGCGCTCTTCGGGAAGGATTACGAAGCATGAGCCGCGCCGATCTACCGGACCCGATCCAGTTCACGCAGCGGGCCCTCGAAGCCCTCGGGGCGCTGAGCGATCTGGATGACCGGGGGCCCTACCTGCTCCTGCCCGAAGACCAGGCGCAGCGGCTACAGAGCCCGACGGAGCTGCGACCCTCCGAGCGCCCTGACGTCCCCGGTACTGTGTTCTGTGGCCTCGGGAGCGCCCTGCTGGATCAGCTCTGCCAGGATCTCCGCGGGGGGCCGTTTCAGGCCACATTTCGCCTGGATCTCCCCCCTCCACGGCCCGCTCAGGCCACCTCGCTTGCGCAGCGGATCGTGTTCCGTAACGCCATCCATGAGGTCCTCGATGCGGGGCCTCTGGTGGCCTCCTATGGCACGATGGTGTCCTCGTACGTGGCTGAGGCGGATGATCGGTACGAAGGGCTGGTGAGCGCCACCGCTTGCCTGACCGATGGAGGTCTGCCGGATGCGTCGGTCCGTCGCTGGCTGGACCCGGGGCTCTGGCCTGAAGATCTGACCCCCGAATCGCTCGCCCCCGGGGCCATCGCGGACGCCATCTCGTGGCTCTGGCCCCGCATCGAGCAGCAAGTCGAGCAGCAGTGCCTCCCCCCGCTGCTGGAGGCGCTGGGCCGCCGAAAGCTCCGTGATCACGAGCGGATCGCGGCCTACTTCGCCGAGTTGATCGAGGAGGCCAGGGCCCCCCGACGCAAGGCCGACGAGGGCGCCATTCGCAGCAAGGTCGAGCACCTGCTGGCAGAGCGGGATGCCAAGCTTCGCGAGCTGGATCCTCGTTATACCCTCCGTGTGCGTGTCCACCCCGTCGCGACGGTCGTCGTGATCCTTCCCTCTGTCTCGGTTCGCCTGCTGGTGCGGCGCCGCAAGGAGAGCAGAGAGCTCCGGGTACGCCTCCCGGCTCAGGCCTCCGCGCTGGATGCCTTTTGCTGCGAGGGGTGCGGCTCCTCCGCCCCCCAGCCAGCGGTCTGTGATCTCAAGCTCCATTTGCTCTGTGACCGATGCGTCCCCGCACCCCAGGGGCGCTTCGATTGCCCCGCCTGCCACCGCCCGAAGCGAGCCTTAGAAAGCCCTCTCTATGCTCGCAGCGAAGGTCCAAGGCGACCGGAGGTTCAGGTCGCCATTGATGCAACGCTCGGGCTGCGTTCTCCTCGGGGTCATGAGGCACGCTTCCACCTTCGTCCTGCTCATGTTCACTGCCCTGCTCGGCGCCCCCGGGTGCGGATCCGATGAATCCAGCCCCGGAGGCAGCAGCGCAGGGACCGCCGGGGCCGGAGGCTCCGGAGGCTCCGGAGGCTCCGGAGGGGCCGGGGCCGGAGGGGCGGGGGCCGGAGGGGCCGGTGGCGCGGGGGCCAGCGGAACGGCAGGGACGGGCGGGGCGGGCACCAGCGGGGCCGGTGGTGAGGGCGGGGCTGGCGGTTCCGGGGGCGATGCGGGGGGCGCCGGGCAGCCCGGGGCCGGTGCTGGTGGGGCTGGCGGTGGTGGGGCGGCCGGGGGCGGCGCCGGAGGGTCCGGAGGTTCTCTGGCGGGAGGGTCCGGAGGTTCCCTATCCGGAGGATCCGGAGGGTCCGGAGGTGCGGGGAACGGCGGCGCGGGCGGTGCCGGGTGCGGGCCGGACGGGGCGAGCTGCGAGGGCGGGGTCTGCGCGGGGGGCGAGTGCTGCGCGGAGGAGAAGGCGTGCGGCGGGGCCTGCTGCGGCGGGGCGCAGGTGTGCTCGTTCCTCCAGTGCGTGACGCCGGGGGGCGAGTGCCTGGATCGAACGGACTGCGCGGAGGGGGAGTACTGTGAGTACTCGCTGGGGGAGGCGGTCGATGTGGGGGGAGGCCAGGGGGGGCAATGCGCCGGCGGGAGCAAGCAGCTCAAGGGCAAGTGCCTGCCGTCGCCGCCCGAGTGCCCGGAGGGGCAGGAGCCCCCGGCTGGTGGGCCCATCACCTGCCTGAGCAAATGCGAGTTCAAGCCGCCGGCGATCGATTTCGAGCCGGTGCTCAAGTACGCGTGGGGCGGGGTGACGACGCCCCCCTTCAGCACCGACGTGATGATGGCGCCGGTGGTGGCGCAGCTCGACGACGACAACTGCGACGGGAAGATCACCGCGGATGACATCCCGGAGATCCTGTTCTCGACCTTCTCCGGAGGCGGCTATTTCCGTCCGGGGACGCTGCATGCGATCTCGATCGTCAACGGCCAGGTGGTCGAGAAGCTGACGATCCCGGACCAGGTGCACGGCAGCTCGAACATCGCGGTGGCCGACCTCGACGGGGACGGCAAGCCGGAGATCGTGGCCTGCATGGCGCCGGCCCCGGGCGGCGCGAGCTGCTGCGACGCGCAGGCCCAGGACACCGGCGTCGTGGCCTTCCGGGCCGATGGCTCGGTGCTCTGGAAGCAGACCGACACCAGCAAGGTCCACTGCGGCTACGACGCGCCGGCCATCGCCGACCCGGACGGCACCGGCAAGCCGGTGGTGATGGTCGGCTACACCCTCCTCGACGGCGCCACCGGCGAGGTGAAGAAAGAGCTGCTCCCCCACACCTTCGGCGCCAAGTACCACACGTTTGCCGACGTCGACGCGGACGGGAAGCTCGACGTCGTCGGCGGCCAGCATGCGCTGCGCGTCGATGGCACCAAGATCTGGGATCTCTCCAGCGGCCCCGGGGCCCTGCCCACGTACTACCCGGCCCTCGGTGATTTCGACAAGGACGGCAAGGCCGAGGTGGTCCTCGTGGGCTCCTTGCACCGGCTCTACCTCGGGCGCCACGACCCGGCCTCGCCTTCCGGGTTCCAGGTGATCCGCCAGGGGCTCGACATCAACAACGGGATCTCCACCGCCGCCTTCTGCAACGCCGGCAGCGAGTACGGCGGCGGCCCCCCCACGGTGGCCGATTTCGACGGCGACGGCTTCCCCGACGTGGGCATCGCCGGGGCCGTCGGCTACGCGGTCTTCAGCGGCAAGAAGCTCATGGACCCGGCCATCGCCGACAAGGACACCCTCCTCTGGTTCAAGGAGACCCGCGACTGCTCCAGCGCCGTCACCGGCAGCAGCGTCTTCGACTTCAACGGCGACGGACGTGCAGAAGTTCTCTACAGCGACGAGCTTCACCTCTGGATGTACGACGGGGTCACCGGCACCAACCTCATCCCCTCGACCTGCAACACCACCGGCACCCTCTGGGAGTACCCCCTCGTCGCCGACGTCGACAACGACGGCCAGGCCGACATCATCGTCGCCTCCAACGCCTACAGCTCGACCTGCCCCGACGACGGCAGCAAGCAGGCCGGCATCCGGATCTTCGGCAGCAAGAGCGGCACCTGGGTCCGGACCCGTCGTGTATGGAACCAGCATACGTATCACGTGACGAACATCAACGAGGACAACTCGGTCCCGCTGAACGAGAAGCCGAACTGGCAGCAGCCACGGCTCAACAACTTCCGCCAGAATATCCAGCCAGAGGGCGAGTTCTCGGCGCCCGACCTGGTGGTCTCGATCGCGCCGAAGTGCTCCGGCGAGTTCGGGCTGGTGGCGACGGTGCGGAACGTGGGGCAGGCGGCGGTCCCCGCGGGGGTGCTGGTCGATGTGTTCGCGGGGGAGCCCTTCGCGCCCTCGCCCCTGGGCCAGCTGGTCACGACCAAGATCCTTTACCCTGCCGAGTCCGAGAGCCTGACGCTGCTGCTGCCGGCGGCCCCGGCGGGGGTCGTGGACGGGTCCCTGGCGGTCTACGCGCAGATCCTGCCCGCGGCGCCCCCTGCCACCTGGAAGGAGTGCCGCCCGAACAACAACCTGAGCGCCAAGGGCACCGGGGTCTGCAAGCTCTGACCCCGGGCGCGCCTCACTTCTTCTTCGGCGCGTCCTTGCGAGGCGTGTCCTTGCGGGGCGCGTCCTTGCGGGGCTCGGCGGGCTTGACCACCTCGAGCTTGCCGAGCTTCAGGCCCTCGATCCCGTCGCGGATCCTGGCCGCGTCCCCCACCACGATGACCTGGAAGCGATCGGCGGCCAGGTACTTGCTGGCGACCCGCTGGATGTCCTCCCGGGTGACGCGCTCCAGGCGCTCGGCGCGCCGGGTGAACTCGTCGAGGGGCAGGTCGTAGACCGCCATCGAGCCCAGCGTCGAGGCGGTCTCGGTCGCGGACTCGAAGTAGGAGGGGAGGCGCCGGATCAGGTAGGCCTTGGCGTCGGCGAGCTCTTCCTCGGTGACGGGCTTGCTCCGGATCCCCTCCAGCTCGGCGAAGATCTCGCGGAGCGCGTTCCCGGTGTGCTCGCTGACGATGGCGCCGCTCAGCGAGAAGGGCCCGGCGCCCTGGCGCATCGCGAAGTTGCTCCCGGCGCCGTAGGTGTAGCCGTGCTTCTCCCTCAAATTCAGGTTGATGCGGCTGGAGAACTGGCCCCCCAGGATGGTGTTCATCAGCAGCAGCGCCTCGAAGTCCGGCGTGGAGCGCGGCACCCCGACCTGCGCCACCGCCACGTTCGACTGGGAGGCCCCGGGGCGATCGAGGATGCGCACCCGCGTCGCGTCCTTGCCAGGGGGCGGAGGGGCCTTGATCTCCCGGGGTTTCTCCCCCTTTCCTCGCAGCTTGCCCAGCGAGCGCTCCAGCTCGGTGATCAGGGTATCCTTGCTGAAATCCCCTGCGGCCACCACCACGAGCCGGTCCGGCTGGAACTGGGCCCGGTGGAACACGCCCAGGTCAGCTGTAGAGATTTTCTCTACAACCGCCGTGTCCCCGATGAGGGAGGCGCTGTAGGGGTGCTCGCGGGGGTAGAGGGCCTCGTTGAGGGCGCGCTGGAGCAGGCGGCCCGGGTTGTCACGCTCCTGCTGGAGCGAAGTGAGGCGGCGGGTGCGCTCCAGCTCGAGCTCTTCCCTGGGGAAGGCGGGCTCGCGGAGGACCTCGGAGAGGAGGTCGATGGCCTCGGGGAGCTTGGCGGAGAGGGTCTGGACGCCGAGGTAACCGCCGTCGTAATCGACGCTGGCCCAGTGGTTGGCGCCGAGGTTCTCGAAGGCGTCGCTGAGGTCGAGGGCCGAGCGCTTCTTGGTGCCGGCGAGGAGCATGGAGCCGGCGAAGGAGCCGACGCCAGGGCGCCCCTGGGCCGCGCCGCGGGTGGCCACGATCTGGAGGGCCACGATGGGGAGCTCGCGGCGCTCGACGGTGAGGACCCGGATGCCGTTGGAGAGCCGGGTCTCCTGGATGACCGGGGGCGTGAAGCGGACCGGGGCGCCGGGGGGCGGGGGGGCCTTGCGGAAGGCGGCGTCCGGGGTCTCGGTGGGGGTCGGAGGCGGGGGGGGCGCCTCGACGACCGGGGGAGGGGGCGGGGCCGGGGGCGTCCGGGGAGGGACGTTCGGCGGCGCCGGCTCGCAGGCGAGGGTCTGGGCCAGCAACGCGGCGGTGATCAGGCGGGCGACGGTGCGCATCAGCGGACCTCCACGAGGCGACCGGCGCGGGGGGCGCCGGGGGTCGGGGTGACGACGGCGATGACGCGGCGATCGGCGGGGAGGTGCGTCGCCGCCGCCTTCGACAGATCGGCGGCCTTGATCGCCCGGTAGCGGGCCACATCCTTCTCGATGAAGCCCGGGTCGCCGGTGTACTGGTTGTAGTGGTTGAGCAGGTTCGCCTTCGCGGTCACCTTCTCGTTGCTGAACACCAGCGTCGAGAGCAGCTGCGCCCGCGCCCGCTCGACCTCTGCCTCCGTCGGCGGCGCCGTCCGGAGCTTCTGGATCTCTTCATCCACGACCCGCAGCGCCTCCTCCGGGTCCTTGCCCTTCTGGAGGGTGACCATGATCCCGAACTCGCTGGCGAGCTGCATCGACCCCTGGTAGGCCGACACGTCCTGGGCGATCTTCAGCTCGCGCACCAGCCGCCGGTGCAAGCGGCTCGATTTGCCCTTCTCGAGGATGAGCGCCAGCGCGTCCATCTCGGCATCGCCCTGGGTGAAGGCGTGGGGGGTCGCCCAGTGGATGTAGAGCCGCGGGAGCTCGACCTCGGCCTCGATACGCAGGCGCTTCGTGCCGCTCAGGGTCGAGGGGACAGGCTGCGCCTTCACCGGCGGCGTCGGCCCCGGCAGGATCGGGGCGAAGTAGCGGGCGATGTCCTCGCGGGCCTGCGTCGGGTTGATGTCGCCGGCCACCACCAGCGTGGCATTGTTGGGGAGGTAGAAGGTCTTGAAGAAGGCGCGGACGTCGTCCAGGCTGGCCCGGTCCAGGTCTTCAGGGGAGCCGATGGTCAGCAGCCGGTAGGGGTGGTCCCCGGGGAAGAGCTGCTCGCGGACGTGGGCAAAGACCAGCCCGTAGGGGGCATTTTCGTAGTTCTGCCGCCGCTCGTTCTTCACCACCTCCCGCTGGTTCTCGAAGGTCTTCTGATCCGCGTGGTCCAGCAGGAAGGCCATCCGGTCGCTCTCCAGCCAGAGCGCCAGGTTGAGCTGGTTGGACGGGAGCGTCTCGTAATAGTTCGTCCGGTCGTTGCTGGTGGTCCCGTTGCGATCGCTCACCCCCGCCCGCTCCAGGTGCTTGAAGAACATGTCCTCCCCCACGTTGCGCGAGCCCTGGAACATGACGTGCTCGAAGAGGTGGGCGAAGCCGTTCTTCCCCGGGGCCTCGTCCTTGGACCCCACGTGGTACCAGAGGTTCACGGCGACCACCGGGGTCCGGTGGTCCTCGTGGAGGATGACCTCCAGGCCGTTCTCCAGCCTGTATTTCTCGAACGGGATCCGCTGGGCGCTGGCCTCCACCGGCGCCAGCGCCAGCAAGGCGACCCCCATCCATGTCAAGGCGCGACGTAGCATGTCGGGGCTGGTAGCGTTCTTCTCGCGCGGGGCCAAGGTCGCATGAAACCAACCCCCCCCTGGCTCGTAGGGGGATGAACCGACCTACCCCCTCCTCCCCATGCTCCACCGCCCCCTGCTCCTCCTCCCGATCGCGCTCGTCGCCTGCTCCCCGAACTCCCCGGCCCCTTCCGGGGCTCCCTCTTCGGTGGCCTCCGGCGCTCCCCGGGCTTCCGGCCCCTCAGCGGCCCCCAGCGGCCCCCCGGTCGCCCCGCCCAGCAAGGGGGTGCCCCTCTCGCTCCGCAAGGGCAAGGGTTCCTTCTTGATCGACGCCCCCCTCGAGAAGATCAAGGGCCACACCGACCAGGTCAAGGGGGTCATCTCCCTCGACCCAGAGAACCTGGCCCGCAGCTCCGGCGAGGTGAGCCTCCGCCTCGCGTCCCTCGAGACCACCACCTTCAAGGACGCCAAGCAGAACCAGGCCCAGTCCGAGCATGCGCGCAACTGGATGCAGGTGGGCCCCGACTCGAAGCCCGAGGATCGGGCGGCCCACGAGTGGGCCACCTTCACCATCTCCTCCGTCGAGGTGACCCCCGCCCGGCTCGCCGACGCGCCGGTCGAGGGCGACGCCCGGCTGCTCAAGGGCTCCGTCACCGGCTCCCTGCGGCTGCATGGCGTGTCCTCCCGCAAGACCCTGCGCTTCGTGGCCCGGGTCCAGGGCCCCGTCGAGCGCCCCACCGCGCTGTCCTTCCGCACCGAGGCCCCCTTCGAGATCTCCCTGAAAGAACACGACATTCGCCCCCGGGATGGCGTGGGCTCCCTCCTGGAGGGGGCGCTCGAGAAGATCGGCAAGAAGATCGAGGATCGGGTGCAGGTGTCCCTGGAGGTCGAGGCCGGAAGCTGATAGGCCATTTGCCTCAGAGGGAGCCATGTTGCAGCGAAGGGGCAGGATCGTCGGGGTTGGCGAGGCAGTGGACGCAAAGATGCTCGAGGTAGGGCTCCCCTGGGTCGCCGAGGCGGCCTTCCTGGTGGCCGCCGCCGACGAGATCTTCGAGGAAGACATGCTCACCCTCGCGGCCATCCTCGCCGCCGCCTTCGATGACACCATCCCCGAGCACCGCTGGATGGACCACCTCGAAGCCTGCGCCAACTCCCTCGAAAATGATGGCTGGGAAGACCGCATCGACGCCCTCTCCGCCAACCTCCCCCCGGTCTGCCGACCCCTCGCCCTCCGCGCCGCCGCCGTCGCCTTGATCTCCGACCACGACTTCTCCCCCTCTCGCCTCCCGGACCCTTTCCTCCGCGTCGCCGAGGCCATCGAGCTCCCCGAGCAGGAAGCTCGGCGCGCGGTCCCCGCCGCCCTCACCCTCTTCGAGGGCCCCCGCCTCGCCTGAACCCGGTTGTAGAGAACCTCCGTGTAGGGAGGCTCTCTAGAGAAGGCGGCGTGCCATACCGGTCCTAAGCCGCGCTGCTTGCGGCGGAGCTCCTGGCGCGCGGCGTCCAGGTTCTCCTCGGCGAACCGGCGCTCCTCCGGTGGGAGACCGGGCAGCGCCTGCGCGTAGTGCTCGGCGGCGAGCCTCAGGTTCTCCAGCCGGTCGCCGGTCTTGCGGCGCTGGTAGGCGAGGGCCGCGCGGTAGCAGGCCTCGGCGGCCTCGGGGGAGCCCTGGGGGAGCACCTCCTGGGCCTCTTGCAGGGCCCCGAGGGCGCGGTCGATGGCGGCGGAGCGGTCGGCGACGTCACGCTCCAGGAGGCACTGGCCCAGGGCCAGCTTGGCGAGCCCCCAGTCGAGGGGGGTGCTGTCCCGGGTGAACACGCGGAGGGCGGCGGAGAAGGCCTCGATGGCCTGCTCGTTGTTCTCGCCGCGATCGCCCTGGAGGCGCAGGCGCAGCGTGGTCCCGAGGTCGAGCTGGACCGCGGCCCACTGCTCCTGGTCGCCGGCGGAGGAGAAGACGCGGAGCGCGGCCCGGAAGGCGCCGAGCGCGGCCTCGAGGTGCTCCTTGCGAGGCCCTCCGCCGCGTTTCCGGTGGATCAGGCCCAGGAGCCGGTGGGCGCGCCCCAGCAGCTCGGGGTGGGCGCGCGCGTCGATGAGCGTCAGCGCGGACTCGACGAGCTGCATCGCCTCCTTCTGGTTCTTCTCCCGATCGCCCTCGGTCCTGTCGGAGAAGGCCGCCGCCAGGGCCAGCATCAACCGGGCCCGGTTCACCGGCGCCAGCGCGGCGCCCAGCGTGAGGCTGGCCCGCTCCAGCAGCCGCAGCGAGGCCTCCGCCTCCTGGGGCTGCGCCTGCAGCCGGAACCCCTTGCGATCGGCCAGCACCATCGCCACGCCGCAGGCCGCTCGCTGCTCCTCCGGCGAGCCCTTCTTGTCGAGGCGCTCCAGCCAGGTAAACAGATCGACCTCGACCAGATCCCAGTCGGCCCGGGTCTCGTCCAGCAGGCCATCGACGAACTCGAGCTCGCCGCTGCGCACCATGGCGAGCAGGCTGTCGGCCAGCGAGCCGGTCTCGGCGCTGTCGGCCGCGGGGGGCACCGTCGCGCTCCGGACGCTCCGGGGCGGCGCGGCCACCCGGATGCTCGGGGGCCCAGCCGGCACCCGCACCGGGGTCTCCGAGAAGGCGGAGGGCGGCATCGATAGCATCCGGGGTTGCGACGGCGGCAACGAGGGAATCGGCGCCGGCGGCAGCCCCCGGATCACCGCCGCCGTGGCCGCCTCTGCCTCCAGCGTCCGCGCCGCCTCCTCGCTGGGCGGCCTGGTGCTCTGCGATGCTGCTGGCCCGGGGCGCTCGCTCCGCAGCTCCGGGATCAGCTCCAGGGTCAGCTCCTCGACGGGGGGCGTCGTCGACGGCAGCGGGCCCAGGCTCGCCTGCAGCCGCGCCAGCGTCAGCTGCAGCTCCCCGCGCCCCGGGTCCTCCGGCGCCATGCGCTCCCAGGCCTGCTCCAGCGACCGGATCGCCTCCCGTAGCAGCCCCCGCTCCTCCTCGATCTGCCCTCGCGCCAGCCACGCCGCCCCGTACCCCGGGTCCAGCCGGGTCGCCCGCTCCAGCAGCGCCAGCGCCCCGACCTCCTGGCCCGCCCCCTGGAGCACCTCGGCGAACTTCACCCAGGACGGGGCCTCCTGCGCCGTGTCGCCGCCGCGGCCCAGGATGGTGCGCAGGTTATCCAGAGCTTCCATACAAGGGGAGGCGACGGGGGAGAGCCGCAGGATGCGCTCGCGGACCGGCAGCAGGGGGAAGCAAGGCTCGCCGTCGGGCAGGACAAGCTGGATACGGGAGGCCAGCTCCTCGCCGCTCCCGGGGTCGTTCCAGTCGCCCCCGAGGCGCCGGCGGAAGGTCTCGCCGACGTAGCTGCCGAACAGCAAGATCTGGTCTTCGAGCTCCGGGCCGGCGAGCTCCGCGGATTCTCCGGCGGGCAGCAGGACGCCGAGGTAAAGATCGAGCGCCGCGAGGGAGGCGGGGGAGAAGTCCAGCGGGATCCCGAGCTGGGTCAGGCGCCGCGCGGCCTCCGCGGCGATCCGTTCGTGAGCGAAGACCGTGCGGCGCAGGGCACGAGGGCGCCGGGACATGCGCGCCCCGGGGGAGGAGCGGCGGCTCTTGGGGGGAGGGTGGGACGAGGGGGAACTCACGTTAACAGGCGAGTCTAACCCCCCCTGCACGGGCCTGCCAACAGCGGTGCGACTCAGGTCAGGGCCCAGATGTCGTAGAGCGTGTGCGTCCAGACCGCCGGTGCAAAGCCGCGGAAGCGGTAGATCGCGGTGAACACGAGGCCGCAGACGGTGCGGAAGACAAATGGTTTGAGCGCAAATGGCTCGCCCATGGCGCCGAGGTGATGCCAGAGGGAGAAGCCGGCGGCGCAGGCGAGGGCCCAGAGGGGGTAGACGACCCAGGGGGACCAGTCGTCGAGGGAGAGGAGGAGGCGGGCGCCGAGGCCAAAGGCGACGACGCGGAAGGCGAGCTCCTCGTAGAAGCCGGCGCCGAGGGACATGACGACGGCGCCGAAGGGGGTCTGCTCCAGGCCCGGGATGGGGCCCAGGGGCAGGCTGCCCACGGCGAGGGACGCGACGTAGCGCATGGCCATCGCGTAGAGAACCCCCTCCAGGGCCACGAGCACGAAGCTCTCCCAGCGCAGCTTGTCGCGGTGGCCGAAGAAGAGCAGCCCGCCGGCGACGGCGGCGCCCAGGGCCAGGGTGAGGCCCAGGTAGAGGGCCAGGCTGTGGGCCGCCAGCTCGGCGAGGCGCGAGGTGACGAGGTCCGCCGCGTTGCGGACCGGCAGGAAGATCACCCCGAGGTGGTACGCCACGAACAGCGGCATGGTGAGGGCCACGTCCGTGATGGCGTCGGTGCGGGTGGTCCCCGCGACCGGGGCGCGTCGCAGGGGCAGCTCGCTCACGGCTGCACCGCCGGTCGGATCTGGTAGATCGTCACCATCACCCACAGCACCCACGAAAGCAGGATCAGGATGAACGGCACATCCCGCAACATCTCCTGGGTGGGCGATTCAGCCTTCGGTCGGCCCGTCACGATCTGGAGAAAGCGCGCCATTCCCAGGATGGTGAACCCGGTCGACGGCCAGAGCCAATCATTGTGGAAAAATTGTCGCGTCCTCGGGTCGAGGGTGTACGCCAGGTAGGTCGCCACCGTCGCCACGCTGGTCACCCCCAGCGCCCAGTTCAGCCCCCGCTCCGTGTAATCCTTCAGGCTCTTGCGGGTCGCCAGCGCCAGCTCGTGGCGCCGCTTGCCAAACCCGAGAAAGAGCGCCAGCAACGCCGTGCACACCAGCAGGTAATTGCTGACCTTGATGCCCGTCGCCATGCCCCCCGCCACCACCCGCAGCACGAACCCCGCCGAGATGAGCGACACGTCCAGGTAGGCCACGTTCTTCAGCCGGAACGAGTAGGCCACGTTCTGGAGGAAATAGAGCAGCGCCACCAGCGCAAACCACGGGTTCAGCGCCAGCCCTCCGCCCAGCGACAGCAGCACCAGCCCCACCGCCAGGCCCCGGGCCATGCCCTCCGGCACCCGCCCCGACGGGATGGGACGCAGCCGCTTCACCGGGTGCCGCCGGTCGCTCTCGACGTCGACCAGGTCGTTCATCGTGTAGACCGCCCCGGCCAGCAGGCAGAACGCCAGGAACGCGGACAGCGCGGTGAACAGCAGCTGGGGCTGGAAGATGTCCTTCGCAAAGAAGACCGGCGCCAGGACGAAGGTGTTCTTCATCCACTGGTGCGGCCTCATCGTCTTCAAGGCGCCGCCCAGCACCCAGAACAGCGAGCCCTGGCGCGCCTCCGGCAGCAGCGGCAGCGCGGCGTCGGGGGGGGTGGAGGGCGGGCGAGAGGGGGACCCGGAGGGGTCTTCGGGGGTCAGGGGAGGGGTAGTCACGACTTGCTCAGAAGAAGACCTGGAAACGCCCGCCGACCTCGTGGAGCTGGCGCGCTCCGGAGCGACCGACGAGGTTCCCCGGGGCCGCGGCGAGGTTGGTTGGGTCGAGCTGAGGGACGCTGGAGCCCGGGAAGATGCTGGTGCTGTAGTGCAGCAACACCGCCGCGTGGCGCCCCGCATAGTAGTTCAACCCCGCCCCGAACACCCGCGCCTTCAGATCCTTCCTCGCCTGCTCGTCCCCCGGCGCGCTCGCCCGATCCCCCGGCGCGTAGGTCGCGTTCAGCGTCTCGAAGCGGAGCATCAGCAGCAGCCCCCGGTCGTCCGCGGGCCGCTGCCCCCGGGGAAACCGGATCCGCGGCGGACGGTACCGACCCGCCGGCTCCAGCAGCGACGAGGACCCCAGCAGCCAGAAGCCCAGGTGCGCGTACAGCGCGCTGCCCTCCAGCGTCCCGAAGCGCTCGCTCCCCGCCTGCGCCTCCCCGACCCGCGCCTCCCTCGTCCGGCGCTGCACCCGCAGCACCTCAAACCGCAGGTCGAGCTGCGACACCGGCACCCGCACCTCCCCCCCGTACGCCGCCTGGCGCCCCGAAGAGATCACCGCCAGCTCCTCCCCGTTCTCCACGCGACCGGGCTCCCAGAACCGGTACCCGCCCTCCGTCGTCAGCGGCTCCAGCGGGGTCGTCACCCGGTCGTTTTGCCTCGTCCCGTACCGCACGCTCCCTCCGATCTGCAGGTGCTGCGCGATCGACGAGGTCGCCCCCAGCGGCCTCAGCACCGCTCGCCCCACGCCATCCACCGCCCGGTCCCCGTTGCCGCGACGCCCGTCCCCGCCAAACACCCCCGCCTCGTACGAGAAGACCCCCCTCGGCGTCTCTCCCCACAGCATCACCCCCAGGTCCTTGTCGTCCGGCAGCGCAAAGCGCACCGCCAGCGGCCTCTCCAGCCACGGTAGCGAGGGCTCGAAGGTCCGGTTGGCCTGCGTGAACGGCACCAGCTGCTGCCCCACCGTCAGGTGCAGCGCCCGGTGCACCTCCACGTCCACCAGCGCGTACTCCACCCTCGGTCGCTCCCCCGCAAACTCCCCGCTCACAAAGAACGACCAGGCCCGGTGGATCTGACCCCCCAGCTCCAGCCTCGCCCGCCTCACCTCCACCCTCGGCTGCAGCGCCTCCCCCCGCGCACCCCTCACCTCGCTCACCCCTCGCCCCAGCGCCCCCCTCGCGTCCAGCTGCACCAGCCCCCCCGGGAACAGGCGCACCCGATCCTCCGCGTCCCGCAGGTAAAATCGTTCCTGGTGGAAGCCCGCCAGCGGGAACGTATCCGGCGCCTGGGCGCGTGGTACAAAATTGACCTCCTCCGGGGGCGCCTGCCTCGGGCCCCACGCCGTCCCCCCCGTGGGCGCCGCCTCCCCTGGCGCTGGCGCCGTGACCGGCGGGGTCACCCCGGGTTCGCTCGCCCCGACGCGTGCTGCGACGCTCAGCAGGGCCACCATCAACCGCGTTCCTGGTCGCGAGGGCATGTTGCTCCAGGCCGTTACCATGACCCCCCGGGGGTCGACACCTTCCTCGCAGCCCCACGCGGAAACGGGTATGGTTCGCTCCTCTCGCATGCACAAGCTCCATCGGGTCACGGGCGGTACGAGAGGGGCGAACGCCTCCCCGGGGGCCCCATGACGCAGGAGCCTTCCGGCCCCGAGCACGCGCTCTCGCTCGTCGCTCAGATCCTGGCGACGCACCCGCATTTCCATCACGTCTCCTGCCTGCGGCCCCACCCGCTCCTGCTGCTGGTGCGCCACCTGGAGGGCGGCGCTCTCCTGCTGATCCCCGCCTCCACCTGGAGCCACCAGCGCGACCTCCTCCAGCCCTACGCCGCCCGCCTCGCCGACGGCGAGCTGGCCCTGCTCCTCCTCGGGCGCCCTCGCGAGGCCGACCCCCAGCCCCCCAGCCGCAGCCTCGTCGCCATCCTCCCCGACGACCCCTCCCCCGACGAGCTCGCGGTCGCCTTCCAGACCGGCTTCCACCTCCTCGAGGCCCGCGCCCGCGCCGAGAGCCGCGGCAAGCACCTCAACCGCTACCGCTACGAGCTCAGCGAGCTGATCGAGATCGCCAAGGCCCTCACCACCGAGCGCGAGATCGACCGCCTCCTCAACCTCATCCTCGAAAAAGCTCGCTTCATCACCGGCGCCGACGCCGGCTCCCTCTACGTCCTCGAGGGCGACGATCACGACCTGCTCCGCCGCTCCCTCCGCTTCAAGCTCTCGCAGAACGAATCCATCAAGTTCGACTCCCGCGAGTTCACCATCCCCATCAGCCCCCGCAGCATCGCCGGCTCCGCCGTGCTCCACCGCGCGGCCATCAACCTCGACGACGTCTACGAGATCCCCGCCGAGCGAGGTTTTTCCTTTGATCCAAGCTTCGATCGCCGTATCGGGTACCGCACCCGGTCGATGCTGACGGCCCCGCTCATCAACCACCGGGGCGACGTGGTGGGGGTGCTCCAGCTCATCAACAAGAAGCGAGACCCGCGGGCCCAGCTTCGCTCCGCCGAGGACGTCGAGGCCCAGGTGGTGCCCTTCGACGCCCGCAGCGAGGAGCTCCTGCTCACCCTCGCCTCGCAGGCCGCGGTCGCCCTGGAAAATGCGCTGCTTTACGCCGAGATCACCGCGCTCTTCGAGGGCTTCGTCAAGGCGTCCGTGTCGGCCATCGAGCAGCGGGACCCGACCACCAGCGGCCACTCCCGCCGGGTCGCTGACCTGACCGTGGGCCTGGCCCGGGCCGTCGAGCGCGAGACCTCCGGCCCCTACCGCGACACCCGCTGGACCCCCCAGGAGATCCGCGAGATCGAGTACGCCTCGCTCCTCCACGATTTCGGGAAAATTGGCGTCCGCGAGCAGGTCCTCGTCAAGGCGAAGAAGCTCCACCCGGGCCAGCTCCAGGTGATCCGGATGCGCATCGACCTGGCGCTCCGCTCCCTTGAAATCGACGTCCTCCAGCGCCGCGCACGGGCCGTCGAGCAGCGCGCCCCTCGCGACGAGATCGAGGCCATCGACCGCGCCTTCGAGGCCCGCCGCGCCGAGCTCGAGGCCTCCTGGCAGTCGATCCTCGCCGCCAACGAACCCACGGTCCTCCAGGGCGGCGACTTCGCCCGCGTCGAGGCCGTCGCCCGCGAGACCTACCCGGATCTCCACGGCCACCCGCAGCCCCTCCTCTCCCACGACGAGCTCACCTGCCTCCGCGTCCCTCGCGGCTCCCTCACCGGCACCGAGATCGACGAGATCCGCAGCCACGTCGCCCACACCCGCACCTTCCTCAGCACCATCCCCTGGGGCGCCTCCCTCCGCCGCGTCCCCCTCATCGCTGGCGCCCACCACGAGCGCCTCAACGGCACCGGCTACCCCGATCGCCTCCTCGCCGACCAGATCCCCCTCCAGTCCAAGATGATGAGCATCAGCGACATCTTCGACGCCCTCACCGCCGCCGATCGCCCCTACAAACGCGCCGTCCCCCTCGATCGCGCCCTCGATATCCTCCACATGGAGGTCAAGGACCAGCACATCGACGGCGACCTCCTCCGCATCTTCTGCGAGGCCCGCGTCTGGGAGCCCCCCCGCTTAGCCCTCAGCCCGGCGCCGCAGCCAGCCCGATCAGCTGCCGATCGATCGCCCCCTCCACCGTCGCCCTCACCTTGGGGCCGTCCCCCTCCAGCGCCCGCGCGATCGGATCAAACCGCGCCGCCAGGATCGCCTTGCGGCACTGGGTCGGGTTTGACCTGAGTGCGGCCAGCCAGGCGACCGCGAGGGCCGCGCCGCGAGCGCCCCGGGGGAGGGTGATGCGCTGGACCGAGGCGGGGGGGGCGCCGCCGGCGATGGCCCCGAGGACGGCGGTGCGATCCGGCTCCGGGAGCAGGAGGGAGGCGGCGGCGGTGGCGGTGGAGCGGGCCGCGGCGATATCGTCGCCGAGGAGCCAGTAGACCGCATCGATGGCGGAGCGGGCCCGGAGGCGGGTGGCTTCCAGCTCCTGCTCGGCCTCGGCGCGGAGGGCGGTGATGTCCTTGGGGGGGAGGGTGAGCTTGGCGGCGAGGGTGCCGAGGGCGCCCTCCTCGCGGGCGTCGAGGCCATCGCGGAGGGCGGCCTGCCAGGCGCCCCGGAAGATCTGGGCCGCGACCTTGGGCTCGACCTCGCCGTGGACCTCGAGCATGGCCATCTCGCCGGGGGGGGAGGCGGCGAGGAGGGCCTCTTCCTCGGTCGGGAGGCCGAGGGCCGCGAGGAGGGCGGCGAGCTGGAGCTGCTCATCGGGGGAGAGGGAGCCATCGGCGCCGAGGGTGGAGCCGAGGGCGCGGAAGGCGAGGGTACCCAGGCGCTTGACCCGGGCGACCTCTTTTTCGCTAGGTTTCGAGGAGAACAGGGAGCGAACGCCGCGAGCGCCGCCGCACAGGGTGACGCCGCCGTCGATGAGCTGGTGCATGGGCAACCAGACCGGGGCGCCGACCACCGCCGCATCCTTCATGAGCGAGAGGGCCCAGGGGGCAATGTCCGCGCCCTGGGCCGGCGGGAAGAGGCCGCGGAGCGCGTCCTGGTAGGTGGAAGCGCGCCGCTTGAACAGCTCTTCCCAGACGCTCTCGTCCAGGGAATCTCCGGCCAGCACGGCGAAGAGCAGGTCATCACAGAGCACGGCGAGGACGCGTGGAAGATCGCTCATGGCGAGGCACGATACGACCTCTCGATGAGGGGCGCTACCCGGGTATTTTATGGGGAAAGCGGCCTCGTGCGGTGGGTTTGGTAAGAGCGCCGAGCGGTCGCCGAAGGCGGCCTTGAGGGCCTGCTGGAGCGCGGAGGGATCAAAGCCCACGAGCATGCGTCCCTTGACGTCGAGGACCGGGATCGTGCCCTTTCGCATGCCCGCGCGGTCGAGCTTCCGGTTCATCTCTTTTCGGGCTTCGTCCTCGAGATCGATGTCGTGGTAAACGAAAGGGACACCGCGGGCCTTGAGGAAGCCCTGGGCGTCGTGGCACGGCCCGCACCAGGAGGCCCCGTAAAGCACGACAGCGCCGGCGGTCGGGGGGGCCGCGGTGGGGGGGCGGTCGGGGCTGCCAGCAGGGGGCGCGGCCGGGGCGCGGCGCCGGGTGGCCAGGGCTTCCCACTGGGCCCGGGACATGCTTGCCACCTTGTAAGTTCCATCCGGGGAGCGCTCCCGCAGGTCTGCAACATAAAGGAGCTCGGTCGTCGCCCCCTCGTCTCGCGTGGTGACCACGACGCGCACCGCCTCCCGGTACTCCGGGGGGATGTCGGATATCCGCTCCATGGTGTGAAAATCCCCTCGCCCATCCACGTACGTGAGCAGCAGATCCGCCGTGTCATCCTTGAGGACGAGGGGAGGGAGGGTGCGGGCCGAGGGGGCGGTGCCCTCCGGGGTTTCACGTTTGCAACCCGCGAATGTCGCGGCCGCAAGGATCAGGAGCAGGCGTCGTCGTCTCAAGGGATACCTCGGTGGATCTTTGGTCACCGGGCGCCCTCTGGCAACAGGCTTCCGCCCGGGGACGCCAGAATTGAGCGCCGCTCGCGGAATTTCTTGTTCCGGGAACGGGGGCCTAATCTCGCAAATCTGGCCCTCCCGGGTTGCCCAGCGTGAAAAGTTGTTTTGTTTCTGCTCGCTAGCAGAGAATCTTCTTGCTTGTTGACAACGCTTTCCCCATAAAAGGCGGCATGGCAAACATCGAGACGACGATCCAGAAGATCGCGCAGAATTTCGTCCAGGAAGTCGTGAAGGCCCTGGTCGGCTCCTCCATCGAAGAATTCGCCCAGCTTGCCCACAAGGGCGGCGGCCGGGCCGCCCGCAGCGCCCCCGCGGCCCCCAAGCCTGCCAAGCGCGGCCGCCCTGCCAAGGCCGAGAAGGCCGAGAAGGCCTCGGCCCGCGGTCGCAAGCCTGCCAAGCGGAATCGCCGCTCCTCCGAGGAGATCGAGGTCATCAAGAACAAGGTGATCGAGTGCATCCGCGACAGCGTCGAGGAGCACCCGAACGGGATTTCGGTCAGCGAGATCGCCAAGGCGATCCGGGAGGACATCGAGGATATCACCCGCCCCATCCACCAGGCCGTCGAGGCGGGTCAGATCAAGAAGAAGGGCGAGAAGCGCCTCACCCGTTACTTCCCCGGCAAGAAGGCCGATTGAGCCCCCGGGGCCGCCCCCCCCTCGGGGCCGCCCCTCGTACCCCTCCGCCTCAGCTCGCGAAGGATTCTGGCGCCCCGTGGCAGGCGTTGAAGGCCTTGCCAGAGCCGCAGGGGCATTCTTCTTCCATGGTGATGCGAGGCTCTTCCGCGGGGGGAGGGATGAGCCGATCCATCTCGAATTCGGGGGCGCCGGCCAGCGCCGGCTCCTGGTCTTCGCCGTGGCTGGCGAGGGCACGGGCGAGGGCGTCCTGGTGCCGGAGCAGGTCTTGCTGCTCGAGCATGGTCTCTTCTTCAGGCGCGTGGACCTCGGTGTGGAGCAGCTTCTTGACGACCTGCTCGGACACGCTCGCCATCATGTTAACGAAGAGGTTATAGCCCTCCTTCTTGTATTCCTGCTTCGGGTCCTTCTGGCCATACCCGCGGAGCCCGATGCCATCGCGGAGGTGATCCATGTTGGTGAGGTGATCGACCCAGGCCCGGTCGATCTCCTCGAGGTAGATATGGCGGAAGACCCGGAGAGAGAGCTCGATGCCGAGGGATTTTTCCCGCTCGATATGCTGCTTCTCGGCGACCTTGTAGAGGAAGGCGGCGACCTGCTCCTGGTCGGCGACCTCCTCGACGCCCTCGGCCTCGGCGTTGAAGAGATCGGTCATGATCTCGTGGAGGGCGGGCCAGTCCCAGTCCTCCGGGGGCTTGTTGGAGGGGCAGTTCTTCTCGACGGCGGTGCAGATGACCTGATCGATCAGGTCGAAGAGGCGCTCGCGCTGCTCGGTGAGGGCGACGGGGATCAGCTTGAACAGCTCATCGATCAGGGCGAGCGGCTTCTCGGCGTGGGCTTCGACGTCGACCTTGACGCCCCAGTACTGGTAGATCTCGCGCTGGAGCTGCTCGGGGCTGCTGATCTGGGTGACCTCGCTGAAATCTTCGCGGGTGAGGTCGATGGTGGATTCGCCCTCGGTGCGGGGCTGCACCGGGGGGGAGCAGAACATGCCGACGAGCTGGAGGATGACGGGCCGGGTGAGCTCGACGATATCTTTCCGGGCCTTGAAGACCTTCTTCTTGCCGGTGCTGCGCCCATCCTCGTCCTTCTCTTCGGCCTCGTAGCGGCCCGCGAGGAGCTGCTGGCGGAGCGAGTAGACGCGCTTGCGCTGGGCGTTCATCACGTCGTCGTACTCGAGGAGGTGCTTGCGGACGTCGAAGTTGCGCTCCTCGACCTTGCGCTGGGCGTTCTCGACGCTCTTGGTGACCCAGGGGTGCTCGATGGGCTCATCGTCGGGCATGCCGAGGCGATCCATCATGACCTTGACGCGGTCGCCGGCGAAGATGCGCATCAGGTCATCTTCGAGGGAGAGGTAGAAGCGGGAGGTGCCCGGGTCGCCCTGGCGGCCTGCGCGCCCGCGGAGCTGGTTGTCGATGCGACGCGACTCGTGGCGCTCGGTGCCCACGATGTGGAGGCCGCCGATGGCCTTGACCTCATCGCGCTCGCGGCCACACTCGTCCTCGAGCTGGGCGAGGAGCTCCTTGAAGGCCTCGGGCTCGGCGTCCGGCATGCGGTTCTGCTCGCGGAACATCTGCTTGGCGATCATCTCCGGGTTGCCCCCGAGGAGGATGTCGGTGCCGCGGCCGGCCATGTTGGTCGAGACCGTGATCGCGCCCTTGCGGCCCGCCTGGGCCACGATGTAGGCCTCGTTCTCGTGGTGCTTGGCGTTGAGGACGCCGTGGGGCACCTTCTTCTTCTTGAGCATGGCCGAGAGGGCGGCGCTCTTCTCGACGGAGGTGGTGCCGACGAGCACCGGCTGGCCCCGCTCGTGGCACTCCATGAGCTCCTTGACGACGGCGCGGAACTTCTCGCGCTCGGTCTTGTAGACCGTATCCTCGTGGTCGACGCGCTGGATGGGGCGGTTGGTGGGGATGGTGACCACCTCGAGCTTGTAGGTCGAGTGGAACTCGGCCGCCTCCGTGGTGGCGGTGCCGGTCATGCCCCCCAGCTTCTTGTAGATGCGGAAGAGGTTCTGGAAGGTGATGGTCGCCATGGTGCGCGACTCGTCCTGGATGCGCACGCCTTCCTTGGCCTCGACGGCCTGGTGGAGGCCGTCGCTCCAGCGGCGCCCCTCGAGGATGCGGCCGGTGAACTCGTCGACGATCATCACCTTGCCGTCGCGGACGATGTAGTGCTGGTCGCGCTTGTAGAGCGCGTGGGCCCGCAGGCACTGGTTGAGGATGTGGAGGGTCTCGAGGTGCTCGGGCTCGTAGAGGTTGCGCAGGTCGAGCAGCTTCTCGACCTCCTCGACGCCGTCGTCGGTCAGGGAGACCGAGTGGGCCTTCTCGTCGAGGGTGTAGTGCTCGTCCAGCCTCAGGTTCGGGATGAGGTCGCTGATGATGGTGTACTTCTCGCTCGACCGCTCGCCCTGGCCGCTGATGATCAGCGGGGTGCGGGCCTCGTCGATGAGGATCGAGTCGACCTCGTCGACGATGGCAAAATTCAGGGGCCGCTGGCAGTAATCCAGGGCGCTGAACTTCATGTTGTCGCGCAGGTAATCGAACCCGAACTCGTTGTTCTGGCCGTAGGTGATGTCGGCCCGGTAAGCGATCTTCTTGTCCGCGTCGTCCTGCATGTTGACGACGACGCCGGTGGTGAGGCCCATCCAGTTGTAGAGCCGGGACATCCACTCGCAGTCGCGGCGCGCCAGGTAGTCGTTCACCGTGATCACGTGGACCCCCTTGCCCTCCAGCGCGTTGAGGTAACAAGGCAGGGTGGCGACCAGCGTCTTGCCCTCGCCGGTGCGCATCTCGGCGATGGACCCGGAGTGGAGCACCATTCCGCCGATGAGCTGCACGTCGTAATGCCGCATCTTCAGCACGCGGCGGCTGCCCTCGCGGCAGGCGGCGAAGGCCTCGACCAGGATATCGTCGAGGGAGGCACCGTTGTCGAGCTTCTGCTTGAACTCCGCCGTCTTCGCCTGCAACTCCGCGTCGGAGAGCTTCTTCATGCGCTCTTCCATGGCGTTGATGGCTTCCACCCGGGGTCGGAGCTTGTTGACGGCGCGCTCGTTGGCGGTACCAAAGATCTTCTTAATCGCCCATGCCAGCATGTCGGGGCAGGCTAGCTACTCGAATCACGGCGCGCAAACCAGTCCGCTCGCAACTTTTCCCGAATCCGGGCCTCGCGGCCGGGGGAGAAAATTATTCCAGCGGATCGACCGGCCCGCCCACCCACCGGCGCAGCGACTCGCTGGCCAGCTGCAGCGACCCGCTCACCCCCGCCACCGCCAGGGCGCTCGCCGCCAGCACGTGGGGCGCCCGCAGCATCCCCGCGGTCCCCTGCTCCAGCAGCGCCCCCAGGCTCACCCCGTCCCGGGGGCCCAGCCCCAGGAACCCCAGGGCCGCCTCCCCCAGCACCACCGCCGCCGCCGCGCTCCCCCCCTGCACCGCCACCGGCCCCAGCAGGTTGGGCAACACATGACCCAGCAGCACCCTCGGCCGGCTCGCCCCCAGCGCCCGCGCCGCCTCCACGAAGGACGCCCCCCGCAGCACCGTCGCCTGCAGCAGCGCCAGCCGGGCGAAGGGGGCCCAGGAGGTCACGCAGAACACCAGGCCGATGTGGAGGCGCCCCGGCGAGCGCACCGCCGCCAGCACCGCCAGCGCCAGCAGGAACGACGGGAACGACTGCACCAGGTCGCAGGCCCGGGCCAGCGCCGTCGCCCGCGCCCCCCCGGCCATCCCCGCCGCCGCCCCCAGCGGTGTCCCCACCAGGAACCCCACCAGCACCACCACCAGCGCCAGCGCCAGCCCCCGCGCCGTCCCGTGGGAGAGCGCCGCCAGCACGTCGATCCCCCCCTCGCTCGCCCCCAGCGGCAGCGCCAGCGACGGCGGCGCCCAGGCTCGCTCCAGCACCAGCCTCGTCGGGGACCGCTCCGACAGCAGCGCCACCCCCGTCGAGAGCAGCGCCACCGCCCCCGCCGGCGCCACCCCCAGCGCCACCCCCCACCTCACGACGACCTCACCCGCGGATCGATCGCCGCATGCACCACCGCCGCCGCCGTCTGGGTCACCACAAACAGACCCCCGGATGCCACCACCGCCGCCTCCAGCACCGGCAGATCCCGGCTCCCGTAGGCCTCCAGGATCAGCGTCCCCAGCCCGGGACGCTCGAAGAGCCGCTCCAGCACCACCGCCCCCCCCAGCAGCGCCCCGAGCTGCGTCGCCACCACCGCCACCACCGGCGCCGACGCCACCGGCAGCGCATGGAGGATCCATACACGAAGCGGCCCCGCCCCCTTCGCCCTCGCCACCGCCAGGAACTGGGCTCGCCCCAGCTCCAGCAGCGCTGCCCGCCCGATCCGCGCCACCTGCGCCCCCAGCGGCAGCGCCAGCAACCCCGCCGCGAACAGCAGCCCCCCGGCCCCCGAGGCCGGATCCCCCGGCAGCGGCACCAGGCGCCACCGCACCGCCAGCAGGTACGTCGCCACCGGCGCCAGCGCCAGCAGCGGCGTCGCCCCCAGCGCGATCACCGCCAGCTCCACCCGGCGTCGCCCCCGGCCCAGCCACGGCCCCGCGGACAGCAGCGCCGCCGCCAGCCCCCCCAGCGCCCCCAGCCCCACCGCCGCCCCCGCCAGCCTCGCCGTCGGCGGCAGCGCCTCCTTGACCCGGTCCAGCGCCGCCACCCCGGGCTGCCTCAGCGAAGGCCCCAGATCCCCCGTCACCACCCCCCGCGCAAAGATCGCGTACTGCCGCGCCAGCGGCTGATCCAGGTGCAGCTTCGCCCTCAGCGCCGCCCGCTCTTGCTCCTCCGCCAGCTCCCCCAGCACCAGCGCCGCAGGATCCCCCGGGAGCAACCTCAGCGACAAAAACACCGCCGACGACAGCAGCCACATCGTCAGCAACGCCATCCCCAGCCGCGTGCCGATCAGGCGCAGCGCTCCCATGACCCTCGCCTCAGCCCCGGCCCGCCCCGCCGGCCTGCCCGCTCGACCCCGCCTGTCCGGAACTTCCGGATGCCCCCGCCTGTCCGGAACTTCCGGATGCCCCCGCCTGTCCGGAACCCCCGGCCCCGGCCCCCGCGCTTCCGGCCCCGCCCCCCGCCTGCCCCGCGGCCCCCGCCTCGCCGCCCATCCCCGCGCCGCCCTGCCCCGCGCCGCCCTGCCCCGCGGCCCCGCTCGCTCCGCCGCCGCCGGCCTGTCCGGAACTTCCGGATGCCCCCGCCCCGCCCTGTCCCGCCCCCGCCTCGCCAGCGGCGCCGGCCTGTCCTGCCTCGCCGCCCTGTCCCGCGCCGCCCTGTCCGGCCTCGCCCGCGGCGCCTGCCTCGCCGGCAGCGCCCGCGGCGCCGGCCTCCCCGCTGGCCCCTGCGGAGCCCGCCTCCCCGGCGGCGCCCGCGTTGCCGCCGGCCCCGCTGGCGCCAGCGCCGCCGAGGGGGACGGGCGGGATGGTGTCGAGGTCGACCGGGGTCTCGGGGGCAGGCAGGCACACGGCGGGGACCTCGTCGCCGCCGGTGACCGGGGTGAACGCCGCCACGCAGATCTTCTTGCCTCCGTCGGAGTCAACCACCCGGGCGTTCCAGCCCAGGTCGAGCTCGGAGCCCCCGGAGCACACGTAGCCTTCGCGGCAATCGTCGCTGCTGGTGCAGGTCTTCATGCAGAAGGTCCGCTGGAAGCGGATCCATCGCTGGGGATCCTTGCAGCGGGGGTCGGGTTGCTGCTGGAACGCGACGCAGCTGGCCTCCTCGGGGCAACGGCCTGGTTCGCAGTTGAAGAGGGTGCAGTAGCCGCCGGGCTGGGTGGTGTCGCAGAGCCGGTCCCCCTGGGTCGAGCAGTCGGTGGAGGTGCTGCAGCCGTCGCCGATCTCGGGCCGGCAACCCCCGACCAGGAGGAGGAGCCCCAGGAGCAGGAGCAAAAGGCGGGGCGATGTGGTTGACAAGGGAAGGCCTTTGGTGAAAGTTACGTTACGTAACCCTGGTCGAAACCGCGAGGTTCTAGTAAGCGCGGAACCCGCAGATACCACAACCCTGCATCGCCATGGCCACTCACATCACCGAAGACTGCATCAATTGCGGGGCCTGCGAGCCCGAATGCCCCAACGAAGCCATCTCCGAGGGGGACGAGATCTACGTGATCGACCCCGATCTGTGCACCGAGTGCGTCGGGTTCTACGACCACGAAGCGTGCCAGGCGGTGTGTCCGGTCGAATGCTGCCTGCCCGATCCGAAGCGCGTCGAGGATGAGGGAGCGCTGATTGCACGCGCGATCAAGCTGCACCCCGACGACGGCGAGCTGAAGAAGCGGGCCTCGGCGAACGACTATCCCTCGCGCTTCCGCAAGTGAGCGAGGGGCAGGTCGGGGATGCGAGCCCGTGAGGTCGTTCTTGGGCTAGCGGTGGGGGCGGCAGGCTGCGGGGGCGGCCTGCCTTTGTTGCATCCGGCGCACGTCGAGCCCGAGGGGCAGGTGACCGGGGGCGTGGGGGTCTCGGGCCAGATGGTGGTCGGCGCTGCGTCCCGGACGCTGCAGCAGGCCCGGGAGAACACCTCGCAGGGGAGCGCGGTGGCGGGGTCCTCGGCGGGGCTGTACCGCCAGGGGGCGCTGGCCGCGGCGGGGCTGGCGCCGGGGGTGGCGCCCTGGATGGGGGCGCGGGTGGGGCTTGGTCAGCGCTCGGAGGCGGGCCTCACGTACTCTGCCCGGACCTTGCGGCTGGACGGCCGACATGCGCTGGGGACGGGGGCCGTGGCGCTGTCCCTGGGGCTGGGGGGCCAGGCGTTGCTGGCGCGACGCGAGGAGGGGGCGGCGCTGCGGGGGGTCGATCTGGCGGGGGTGAGCGGTTATGGCCTGGATGCTCCGGTGGTGGTGGGGTGGCGCA
>JALOQB010000281.1 GCA_025453595.1 Polyangiaceae bacterium | reverse complement strand
TCACACCGTGGGGGGAGCCGGGGGATGCAAGGGGGCCGCGCGGGGCGCAGCCCCATCGGCCCCCTTGCCCGGGTGTGGGCGGGCAGCCCACCGTTTCCAGGACACCGGGGCGTGGGCCCACCCCTCCCGCGAAAATCTTCAACCCTTCAACGTACCCAGAGGTTCCATACGAAGGCGAGGAAGAACAAGCTCCTCCTGATCCTGGAGCACCTCCCGGATATCGCGGTAAGCGGCGGGGGCTTCCTCGACCAGGGATCGCACCTTGCGATGATCGAACACCACCCCACGAAGCTGAACCTCCAGGCTTCTTGGAGAGATCGACGCCCGGGCCTCGGCGCGGCTCATCACACGCCCGGCCCCGTGGGAACAGGAGCCAAAGGAACGAGGATCTCCGCGTCCTTCTGCCAGGTAAGTGGCCGTGCCCATGCTACCCGGGATCAGCACCTGGGCCCCCTGGGGCGCGGCGACAGCCCCCTTGCGGTGCACAAGCACGGGGCGTCCGCGGTGCTCTTCGCGGGCCAGGAAGTTGTGATGAACATCGAGGGGGGCCTCCTCTTCGGGCTCGACCTTGAGGGTCGCCGCGAGCACGGCGGAGGCACGCTGGAGGATATGCTCGCGGTTGGCGCGGGCGAACCGCTGGGCCCAGCTCATGTCATCGAGGTAGGCCTGTCCTGCAGGGGAGCGTACATCGAGGGCAGCCAGGGTACCGCCATCGAGGGAGCGGGCTGCGGCTTCGTGGTGCTCGCGCACCGCTGCCCCCAGCCCACGGGAGCCGGTGTGGACCAGCAACCACAGGGCTCCGCCGGCGTCTGCTGCCAGCTCCAGGAAGTGGTTGCCTCCGCCCAGGGTACCCAGGTGCAGAGGGCCCAGGCGCTCCTGAGCGCGACGAAGGGATCCGGTGGAGAGGGCGTCCGCGGCGAGCGCCTCGGGGAGCGGAACGCCATCGGGTTGGAGCTTGTTTCCGGTGGGGATGGCGCGATCGAGGGCCGCGAGGGCGGCGGCAATTTGCCGGCGATCCAGGGTCGAGACGTGGCACCGGAATCGCTGTGCAGCGACCCCGCAGCCCAGGTCACCGCCCAGCGCTCCGGGGATCGCATGGTGCTCGGTGGCGAAGACAGTACCGACGGCGACCCCCTCGGCCAGGTGCAGGTCGGGCATGCCGGCGACCTGGTCGACAACCCAGGGCTGAGCGGCGAGGAGCTGCAGCTGTCGGACCGCCGCGGGCGGCGGGTTCCGGTTCCACAGGAGCACCGGAACCCGCTGCCCTTCCTGGTGGATCACTTCCACCATGCGTCCGCCTCCTCGTCCTGACCGACCCCCGGCGCATGGACAAATTTGAGGGATGGGGTGCGCTTCAGATCGAGGGCGCTGGCCAGCCCTGAGCGAAGAAACCCGGTGGCCCGCTCCAGCGCCAGGTGCGCCGCGCGAGATTGCTGCGGGGTCGCCTCGACGGGGAGATGGAAATGCACGCGAGCGACGTGCAAATCCGGGGACAGGTTGACCGAGTGGACAGCCACATCGATCAGGGCAGGATCGGAGAGTTCGTCGCGGATCAGCAGGTTCAGTTCATCCAGCAAGGCCCGCTCCAGGCGAGCGTGGCGGTGGCCGAGAGAGAGCGCGTCGAGAGGTGCAATCTCACGGCGACGACGGTCAGGCTTGGTCATGAAAAACTCGTGGGGAAGCTCCCCGGGTCTGGGCCCGGGAAGATCAGGACATCAAGGGGATGCAGGTCGCGTGGCGTGGACGGGCGAGCCTGGCGCCTGCGGAGGCGCGCCCGTCAGGCGAGCGATCACCGGACCTTATGGAACCCGACGAGGATCGAGGGAAACCCGGAGGGCTTCAGCCAGCGATCATGGAACGGAGGCCACGTGCAGGGGTGATCGACGGAAAGAGCACCAAGGGCAACATGGGAAACCTCCGGGCAGAGAGACGCGAGGAGCCGCGCAGGGCTGACAAGATAAACAGAAACGGTGACTGCGCAAGCGCCGGTGCGACGGGTGCACGCCCCGGCAAGCAGGTCGATCACTTCAGCAGCTCCCGCAGCACCGGGGCCGTGGCGGTCCTGGCCTTGCTGACCTCGCGGGGCGTCCCTTCGGCCACCACCAGGCCGCCCGCCTCGCCGCCGTCGGGCCCCAGCTCGATCACGTGATCGGCCCCGGCGATCACCCACGGGTGGTGCTCGATCACCACCAGCGTATCGCCCCGGTCGACCAGCCGCGCCATCACCTCGGTCAACCGCGCCACGTCGCCCAGATGAAGCCCCGTGGTGGGCTCGTCCAGCACGTACAGCGTCGGCTCGTGGCGCGTCGTCGCCGTCAGCTCCGCGGCCAGCTTCAGCCGCTGAGCTTCCCCGCCCGAGAGCGTGTGGGACCCTTGCCCCAGCTGCAAGTACCCCACCCCGAGGTCGTCCAGCGTCGCCAGCGGCGCCGTGATCTTCGGGTGCGCCTGGAAGTGCGCCACCGCCTCCCGCGCGGTCATCCGCAGCACCTCGCCGATGTTGCGGCCCAGGTAGCTGACCTCCAGCGTCCGGGGCTCGAAGCGCAGCCCGCCGCAGGCCTCGCAGGGCACGATGACCTCGGGCAAGAACGCCATCTCGTGGGAGATCGACCCTTGCCCCTCGCAGGTCGGGCACCGCCCTCCCTTCGGTGTGTTGAACGAGAAGCGCCCCGCGTCGAAGCCCGCGACCTGCGCCTCCGGGCTCGACGCGTAGAGGCGCCGCAGGTGATCCCAGATCCCCAGGAACGTCGCCGGGACCGACCGGGGGGTCCGACCGATCGGCGACTGATCCACCGCGATTGCGCGGGCCACATGCTCGTGTCCATCGAGCCGTTCGAAGGCCCCCGGCGGCTCCTCCACCGCCAGCTTCAGCGCCTGGCGCACCGCCGGCAGCAGCACCTGGCGCACGATCGTGCTCTTCCCCGAGCCGCTCACCCCGGCCACCACGGTCATCCTGCCCACCGGCACCCGCAGCGTGGCGCCCTTCAGGTTGTGGGCGCGGGCTCCTCGCAGCTCGATCCATCGATCCGCGGCGCCGCGCGGGGGCCGCGGTGGTTTGAACTTCAACGATAGCGCGCGACCCGTGGGCGCATTGGGGTCAGAGAAGACATCACCCGGGGCCCCCTGGGCCACGATGTAGCCCCCCTGCTTGCCGCCGGAGGGGCCGAGATCGACCAGGTGATCGGCGGCGCGGATCAGGTCGGTGTCGTGCTCGACGACGAGCACGGTGGAGCCGGTGGCGACGAGGGCCCGGAGGTTGCTGATGAGACGGCGGGTGTCGCGAGGGTGGAGACCGATGGTGGGCTCATCGAGGACGTAGAGGGCGCCGGTGAGGCCGGCGCCGAGCTGGGCAGAGAGGCGAAGGCGCTGCATCTCGCCGCCGCTGAGGGTGGCGGCGCGGCGCCCGAGGGCGAGGTAACCGAGGCCCACGTCGCCGAGGAAGGAGAGGCGCCGGCGGAGCTCGGCGAGGGGCGCCTCGGCGATGGTGGCGGCAGGGCCATCGAAGCTCCATCCGCGGGCCACCTCGTCGGCGCGGGCGACCGGGAGCGCCATGAATTCATGGTAGCGGAGCCCGGAGAGGCGGACCTGCCGCGGCAGCGGGGCCAGGCGCGAGCCCTCGCAGGAGGAGCAGGGGCGCTCCCCCGAGGGGTCGAGGCCAGAGCCCTCGCAGGCGGAGCACTGGCCCTGCTTGGTGTTGAAGGAGAACCAGCGCGGGTCCACCTCGGAGACGCCGGTACCGCAGCGGACGCAGCTCCGGGCGGTGGAGAGGAGGACGGGTTCGCCGCGGGGAGGCTCGATCTTGAGGGCCCCCTGGCCCATGCGGAGCGCCATGTCGATCTGGGCCTGGGGCACCTTGCCCAGCGCCACGCCGTCGCTGATCACGATGTCGATGGTGTGAACGAAGTTCTTCTTCAGGCGGGGAGGGGCGTCGGTGAGCACGACCTCGTCGTCGCAGACCGCCTGGGAGAACCCGGCCCGAGCGGCGGCGGTGAAGACGTCGAGGTGAGTCCCCTTGCGAGCCCGGACCGCCGGGGCCAGCAGCCGGGGCTTCCCGGGGAAGGCGCGGAGGCGAGCGAGGAGCTCCTCGGGGGTCAGGCGGCTCACCGGGGCGTCGCAGGCGGGGCAGTGGACCTGGCCGACCTTGGCGTAGAGCAGCCGCAGGTAGTGGGCCACCTCGGTCACCGTGGCCACGGTGCTGTTGCTCCCGGCGCGGGTGGTGCGCTGCTCCAGCGCGATGCTGGGGGGGACGCCCGCCACCCGATCCACGTCGGCCCGGGGCAGCATCGGCAGGAACTGCCGCGCGTAGGGGGTCAGCGTCTCCAGGAAGCGGCGCTGCCCCTCGGCGAAGATCACGTCGAAGGCCAGGGTGCTCTTGCCGGAGCCGCTGGGGCCCGTCATCACCGTCAGCTTCCCCAGGGGCAGCTCGCAGGACACCTCGTGCAGGTTGTGCTCCCGGGCCCGCTCCACGGCGATCACCGGGCGCTCCGGGGCCCGCTCCAGGGCCCGCGTGGGGCTCGCCCGCCGCGCCCGCGCCGCCCGCAGCGCCTCCGCCGTGGCCCCCTTGCCCTGCTCCTGGAGCTGCTCCGGCGGCCCCTGATCCACCAGCCGCCCCCCGTGCCGCCCGGCCCCGGGCCCCAGGTCAATCACCCAGTCGCAGGCCTCGATCAGGTCTAGGTCGTGCTCCACCATCACCACGCTGACGCCACCGTCCGCGAGCATATGGAGCATCTGGACAAGCACCCGGGCGTCCATCGCGTGGAGCCCGGCGCTCGGCTCGTCGAGCACCAGCAGGGTGCCCCGGCTGCGGGCGGCGAGGGCCCGGGCGAGCTTGAGGCGCTGGGCCTCCCCGCCCGACAGGGTGTTGAGGGGCTGGCCCAGGGGCAGGTAGCCCAGCCCGAGATCCGCCAGGGGCCGCAGGGCGCGCACCAGGGCTCCGTCGTCGGCGAAGACCTCGAGGGCCCGCTGCACGGTCATCTCCAGCACGTCGGCGACCGAGAGGCCCCGGTGGAGGACCGCCAGGACCGGCTCCTGGAAGCGACGCCCGCGGCACTCGGGGCACAGCAGGGACACGTCGGCGAGGAACTGCATCTCGACGGTCTCGAAGCCCTCCCCGGCGCAGGCCTCGCAGCGGCCGCCGGCGACGTTGAAGCTGAAGGAGGCCGGGGCCAGCCCTGCCTCCGCCGCCGCGGGCTCGGCGGCGAAGCGAGCGCGGACCCGGTCCCAGGCCTTGGTGTAGGTGGCAGCGTTCCCCCGGGAGGTGCGGCCCAGGGGAGATTGATCAACGTGGATGACTTGATGAACCTTGTTCCAGCCGTGGATGCTGTCGTGGAGGCCCGGGGGGTCGATGGTGCGATCGCCGCGGGCCCAGGCGACGGCGCGGAAGAGGACGTCGCGGGCGAGGGTGCTCTTGCCGGAGCCGCTGGGGCCGGTGATGGCGCAGACGACGCCGAGGGGGACGGCCACGTCGACGCCTTGGAGGTTGTGCTCGCGGGCGTTGCGGATCTGGATCCAGTCGGCGGGCTGGCGGCGACGACGGAGGGAAGAGGAGGAGCGAGCGAGGGCCTTGCCGGAGGGGAGGTCGGGGCGACGGGCGAGCTCGACGGGGGGGCCATCGAAGAGGATCTGACCGCCGTCGGCGCCGGCGCCAGGGCCGAGCTCGACGGCGCGGTCGGCGGCGAGGATGACGTCCGGATCGTGCTCGATGGTGAGGACGACGTTGCCGCGGTCGGCGAGGCGCCGCATGGCGCGGGTGAGGGGGGGGATGTCGGCGGCGTGCAGGCCGACGGTGGGCTCATCGAGGACAAAGAGGGCGCCGGACAGGGCGGTGCCGAGGGCGGCGGTGAGGGCGACGCGCTGGCCTTCGCCGCCGCTGAGGGTGCGGGCCTGGCGGTCGAGGGTCAGGTACCCCAGACCCACGTCGACGAGGTAACCGAGGCGCCCCAGCAGCTCGCGGCGCACCAGCTCGCCCTGGGCCGAGGTCGGCGCCAGCGCCGAGAGCAGGGCGTGAGCGTCGCGGATCTCGAGGCCGTGCCACTGGGCGAGGTTCTTGCCGGCGACCTGGTGGGCGAGGGCCTCCGGGTTGAGGCGGGAGCCGCCGCAGGCGCGGCACTCGTCGTAAGCCCGGAACCGGGAGAGCAGCACCCGGACGTGCATCTTGTAGGTGCGGGTCTCGAGCCAGGCGAACCAGGCACGCACGCCGGGGTAGCGGCCATCTTCCCAGCGGCCCTCGCCCTCGAGGACAAGGCTGCGCTGGGCCGGCGAGAGGTCCTTCCAGGGGATGTCGACCGGGATCCGGTTCTGCTGGCAGAACTTGAGCAGCAGGCTCCGCTCGTAGCGCGTGGAGGCGCCGGACCAGGGGCGGATCGCGTGGCGCTTGAGCGACAGCCGCTCGTCGGGGACGACCTTGGTCCAGTCGATGCCGATGGTGCGGCCAAAACCCCGGCACGAGGGGCAGGCGCCGACCGGGGACTGGTACGAGAACAGCGAGGGGCGCGCCGGCTCGAAGGACCGGGCGCAGCCGGGGCAGGAGAGGCCGCGGGTCACCCGGGCCTCGCGCCCCTCGGCGACGGCCCGGGCGACGCCGTTCCCGCGCCGCCAGGCCTCCTCCACCGCGGCCGCGAGGCGCCCGCTCTTCTTGCCCAGATCGACCCGGTCGATGACCACCTCGACGCGGCCGTCCCCCGCGGTCGCCTCGCTGGGTTTGACCTCGTCCAGATCGCGCACCTGGCCCCCCAGCCACAGGCGCCGGTAGCCGTCCTGCGCCAGCTTCTCCCGCAGCTGCAGGTAGTCGTCGGTCCCGGTCACCCGCTGCGGGTACGTGACCACCGCGCGCACGCCCCCCAGGGCCTCCCGCAGCCGCTCCGCCGCCGAGGCCGGCTCGGTCCAGCGGGCCAGCACCCCGCAGCCGGGGCAGAGCGGCAGCGCCTCCCGGGTGAAGAGGGCGGAGAGGTAGGGCTCCAGGTCGGCCATCGTCGCCACCGTCGAGCGCGAGCTCTTCACCGGCGCTCGGCGGTCCACCGCCACCCCTGCCGCCACCGGCTCCAGGGCGTCCACCGGCGGCCTCTCCAGCCGCTCCAGGAACTGCCGCGCGTACGGGCTGAAGCTCTCGATGTAGCGCCGCTGCCCCTCCGCGTAGAGCGTGTCCAGCGCCAGCGACGACTTCCCCGAGCCCGAGACCCCGGTCAGCGCGACCAGCTCCCCGGGACGTAGATCGAGGGATACCCCTCGCAGGTTGTGGGTACGTGCCTTTTCAAGGTGTGTTGAGCGCATGGATCAGGCCGAGTGCTGCGGAGCGTGGCAAAGGAGTAGCCGGGAGGCCCGCCGGCGTGGCATAGCGTCGCCCGCTCCGGATGGCGAAACCAACCAAGGGCGACGCGCCCCAGCTCATTCTGCAAAACCGACGCGCTAGCTATACCTATGAGCTGGGCGATCGCTACGAGGCTGGGGTGGCCCTCATCGGTAGCGAGGTCAAGACCCTGCGCGAGGGCGCCGGTGACCTCACCGACGCCTGGGTCGATATCGATGCCCACCGGATCTGGCTCAAGGACATGTTCCTGCCCCAGCTCCCTCACATGGCCTTTGGCCACGAGCCCCGGCGCCCTCGCATCCTGCTCCTCCATCGCTCCGAGATCGAGCGCATCCGCAAGGCCCTCGCCCAGAAGGGCATGACCGCGGTCCCCACCCGGCTCTACTGGAAGAACGGTAAGGTCAAGGTCGAGATCGCCCTCGCTCGCGGCAAGGTCGCCGCTGACAAGCGCCAGGCCATCCGCGAGCGCGATCTCGCCCGCGAAGCCCGCGCCGAGATGGGGCGGGCGCGAAAAGGTAGATGAGGTCCGCTGTGGGTTCTGGTAGCCTGAGTTCGCTCGTCTCCTCCCGGCAGAGCCCCTCAGGCCCCCTCGCCTCGGCTCTTGCGAACATGGTTCATTCGTGACCCATCCCTGCACTCGAGGTGCACTTGGCAGAAAGCCTCCTCCTCGCCTGCGCGTCCCGCGAGCTGTCCGGCGCCCTGGCGAACCTGCTTCGACGGCGTGGTTATCAGGTCCATACGACCGCTCATTTCGAAGAAACCCTGGAGCTCCTCCCCACCAGCGACTGTTCCCTTGCGGTGGTGACCCTCCCCTTGCAGGGGGGCTCCCTGCGAGCGCTGGCGACCAGCTTCCAGCAGCACGGGCTCCCGTTCCTGGTGACAGGCCAGGCGCCGCTGTTCTCCGGCGCCGAGGCCTTCGAGCTGGGGGCCGTGGACTACATCGCGGACCCGAGGGCCGACGAGCACGAGCTGCTGGCCAGCATCGGGGTGGCCCTGGGCTCGCGCCGCGGCGACGTGCACCTGCGCTACCTGCGGTCCAAGTCGGCCACCGCCACCGGCTGGAGCAGCATCGTGGGCCGCTCCCCGGCCCTGGATCGCATCGTCTCCACGCTCCGGCAGGTCTGCCTGCGGACCTCCAGCGGCGCCACGCCGACGATCTTGCTCAACGGGGAGACCGGCACCGGCAAGGGCTTCTTCGCCCGGTGCATCCACGACAACAGCGCGCGGCGCAACCAGCCCTACGTCGATGTGAACTGCGCCACGCTGCCCCCCTCCCTGATGGAGAGCGAGCTTTTTGGCCACGAACGAGGCGCCTTTACCGACGCCAAGACCGCGCGCCCCGGGCTCTTCGAGACCGCCGACCGGGGCACCCTGTTTCTCGACGAGATCGCCACCATCCCGCCGGATCTCCAGGCGAAGCTGCTCAAGGTCCTCGAAGAGAAGCAGGTGCGCCGCATCGGCGGGCGCCAGCAGACCCCGGTCAACGTCCAGGTCATCGCCGCGACCCACGAGAACCTGACCGCCGCGGTGCGAGCCCACCGCTTCCGGGAAGATCTCTTTCATCGCCTCAACATCATCGCCGTCAAGATCCCCCCGCTGCGCGAGCGCACCGGCGACATCCTCCCGCTGGCCGAGCTCTTCCTTCAGCAGCTCTGCCGCGAGTACGGCATGGAGCCCCGGCAGCTCACCCCCGACGCCGTCGACTGGATGCTCGCTTACCGCTGGCCTGGCAACGTCCGCGAGCTCCGGAACCAGATCGAGCGCATCGTGCTGCTCGAGAACGACGGGTGGGTGCGGGCAGAACACTTCGTCGCGGCCTCCGGGAGCATGGGCTCCACGCCCCCTCCTCCCTCGGCCCGGACCCTGCCGCCCAGCGTCCCTTCCCTGCCCGCCAGCGTCCCCACGCTGCCGGCCCCTCC
>JALOQB010000280.1 GCA_025453595.1 Polyangiaceae bacterium | reverse complement strand
CCCGGTCCACGACCTTGCGCACCTCCTCGGGGAGCTCGATCGTGGCGAACCGCTCCCGCAGGGTGTCGGCCTCGCCCTCCTGGGGGTCGTCGCCCAGCTCGCGCTGGATGGCGCGGAGCTGCTCCCGCAGCAGCGCCTCCCGCTGCCCCTTGCCGATGCCCTTGCGCACCTCGGCGTCGATCTTCTTGCGCACCTCGCTCAGCTCCTTGGTCTTCCCCAGGAGGCGCGCCACCAGCCGCAGGCGCTCGGTGGTGTCCAGCTCGCCCAGCACCGCGAGCTCATCCTCGGTGGTGAGGCCCAGGGACGAGGCCACCAGGTCCGCGAGGCGCCCGGGCTCCAGCTCCCGTGGGAGCTCGCCCAGCGAGCCGCCGCCGGCGCTCGCCAGCTCGTCGAGGTGCTGGCGCAGCGCGGCCCCGAGCACCAGGGCCTCTTCGTGGGCCGAGGAGCGCTCGTTCAGCGGCTGTGCCTCCGCGACCCAGTAAGGATCGACCTGCACCAGCGCCTGGAGCTCGACGCGCCCGACCCCCTCCAGCACCAGCCGGTACGCCCGCTCTCCGCGGGGGCGGCTCACCTCCAGCACCCGGGCGAAGGTGCCGATGGTGTGCAGATCCTCGATCCTGGTGGGGTTCTCTTCCCTGGGATCCCGCTGCGCCGCCACCACCAGCAGGCCCCCCTTGGCGAGCGTCTGCACCAGCGCCGCCGAGCGTTCGCGGCCGATCGGCAGGGTGATGGTCGTCCCGGGGAACAGCACCCCGGTGCGCAGCGGCAGCAGGGGCAACGCGGAGGAACGTGTGGTTGCTTGACTCATGAACGCAGGTCACCTTCGCGGCCAGGCGGGCCGCTTCGCTCTCGGCAGAAGCTCGACGGCAGGGGCCGGGCGCTTGTGCCTCGAAGAATGAACGCAAGCTAAAGGCGAACCCGCCCCCGTCAACCCGGGCTCCCTGGCCTCCGCTGCCGCTTGCGGTTCTTCACATTTCTGTCGAAACTGACCCCATGGTCCTGAAACAACGGTGGGGGGCGCTGCTGGCCCTGGGGTTCCTGTTCTGCTCTGCCAACGCCCGCGCGGACGCCATGTGCGGTGGCCCCAAGCGTCGCCCCGAGCCTGCTCCTCCTGCCCCCTCGTCCTCTGGCCCCTTCGCCCAGCCCCCGGTCGGCGCCGTCGCTCCCTCCTCCGGAGACCGCGTCGCTGGCCGCCCGCCCATACTCCCGGTCGAGCTGGGGATGCTCGGGTGTATGGTGATTCTAGGGGGGGCCGCCAGCGCGGCCTCGCGAGGCAAGCGGGGCAAGCGAGAGGGGTGAACCTACCAACGGGTCAAAGCGGTCGTCTTGACCCGTTGGTAGGATGCGAGCAGCCCGAGCCAGGGCCCAGCGGGTCGCCGACGCTTGCCCCCGCGGTTCCGTCCACGCTCGATACGCTGTAAGTACAGAGCGATGAAGCGAGCTTCGTTTGATGAGAAAGGTTTTGACCGACACTCCTTTGCGCCCTTCTTGCTTCATGACTGTCGCGCGACAGAGTGGCAGGACGTGCGGCTCTCCTTCGATGACTGGGCCCTGCTTCATGGCCTCGCCGGCGGCGACGCCATCGACGGCTACTACCTGAACGGCTACGGGGTTCAGGGCCTGATCCTGGCGGTGATGCAGCGCGACGGCCTTGACACCGAGGAGGGGGTTCATGGCAACTCTGAGGCGGATACCTGTCACCTGCACTTCACCGAGCTCACGACGGCAGAGAGAGCGGCCGCGGCGGCGGTGGCGATGCTCGAGACGCGCGATTCGCTCCGGGAGGCGGTGGTCCTGGCACGCGAGCTTGGGCTCGAGGACTGAACCGCGCGGGACGCGAGCCGAACCGTGCGGTTCAGGGAAGGGCGCGCCGGCCCGTCGGTGCCCTGGATGGCGTGTTACCTGGTCTTCGGTGATCTGCACGGGCGCATCTTGCCCGCCTTCCGCCTCGCAGCGGCGTACGCGCGCGAGCACAACCTGAAGCTGGACGGGCTGCTCCAGGTGGGGGATCTCGGCTATTTCCCGGACGCCGGGCGCCTGGATCGGGCGACGCAGCGCCATGCGACGCACGACCCGCTGGAGCTCGGGGCTGCCCTGATCGCGAGCCCCAGCGACGAGGCGGATCGGCTGTTCGCGACCTGCGGGGTGCCGCTCCCGGATCTCTGGTTCACCGCTGGCAACCACGAGGATTTCGAGGAGCTGGCGGCGATGGAGTCCCTGGCGGATCCCTCGGCGCCGGCCTTCCCGGTGGACGCGTACACCCGTGTGCAGTGCATCCGGGACGGGGAGGTGGCCGAGCTGCCGGGGGGGCTCCGGGTGGGGGCCGTCTGGGGGATCGACGACGAGGCCCCCGGGGCGCGCAGGTCGGCGGTGGGGCGCGCGGTCCTGCTTCGGCGTAGCGTCACCCGGCTCTCCGGTCAGCGCTTTGACGTCCTGCTCTCCCACGATGGCCCCCTCGATTCCATCGTCCCTCGCTCCGGCAGCCAGGCCCTCCGGGGGTTGCTCCAGGAGGCGCGCCCTGCCTTCGCCTTCTTCGGCCACTACGGCCAGAAGGGCTCCGCCAGGCCCTGGGCGGGCCCCACCCGGCTCTACCACCTCGGTGGCCTCCTGCTCCGGCAGCACGCCGAACCCGGGGCTGTGGGGTTGCTGCGCTGGCAGCGAGGCGCCGGGGATTTTCGTTACCTCGACCCGGCCTGGCTGCGCACCTTCGCCCGCCACAGCTGGGAGCATCGCTGATACCCTGGTGGCCCCGAACCATGGCTCATACCCTCGACATCTACTGGGATTTCTCCTCTCCTTTCGCCTACCTGGGCAGCACCCAGGCGGAGGCGCTGGCGGCGCGCACCGGGGCGACCCTGCGCTGGCGCCCCATGCTGCTGGGCGGCCTGTTTCGAGCGATCGGCCAGGTGGACACGCCGATCTCGACCTTCTCCCCGGCGAAGCAGCGCCACGTGATGAAGGACCTGGATCGGTGGGCGGCGCACTGGGGGGTCCCCTTCCAGTTTCCGACGCGCTTCCCGATGAACACGGTGAAGGCGCTGCGGGTCTACCTGGCGCTGCCGGAAGAGCGCCGGCAGGCCTTCCGCGAGGGCGTGTTTCGAGCTTACTGGGCCGAGGACAGGGACATCTCGGACGACGGAGAGCTCCGCTCCCTGATCGGGGAGGGGGCGGACCTGTACCTGGCGCGCACCGGCGAGGCCGCGATCAAGGAGCAACTCAAGGCGGCGACGGAGCAGGCCGTCGCGGCGGGGGTCTTCGGCGCGCCGACCTGGGTCGTGGACGAGCGCGAGCTGTTCTGGGGGCAAGACCGCATCCCCCTCGTGGAGCGCGCGCTCCGGGCTTAACAGCGGCACCGTGAGCCGGACGCGCACCCGGGGCTGCACCCGCAGCGCGCCGAAGGCAGCGGAGAAGGGCTTGATGCCGAAATCGGGCTGGTTAAGCTCGACCTCCACCGTGGCCTTGTTGCCCTCCCGCGCCACGGTGGCCGCGATGGCGCGCTCGACACCGTTGAGGGTGAGGGCGCCTTCGATGCGGTCGTCCTCGATGCGGGTCGAACGGAAGCGCGCCTCCCGCGAGCGCTTCACGGGGAGCACCTCGTCCCGCAGGCTCTGCTCGATCTTCTTCCTGTCCCCGTCGCTGAGCGCCCCCGGCAGCTCCCCGCCCTCTTTCATGGCGCACAGCACCTGGATCGCGTCGGTCTCGAAGCGCCCCTCCAGCCTCGTCGGTGCCCCTTGCTCCAGCCCCTCGACCTCGATGGAGAAGCGCGCCACGCGCAGCTTCAGATCGTGGGCCACCGCGGAGAGTACCCCCTCCTTGAAGGTGAAGATCAGGCACTCGGCCGAGCTCGCGTCGAAGCGCATGATCCGAGTATAAACGATCTCACCGCCCGGACGCCTCTCGTGGCGAGGACGAGGTCGGTTAAGAACGCGTCGATCCCGGTGAGGGCGCGGCCGAGGATCAGCGTATGGACCTCGTGGGTCCCCTCGTAGGTGTAGACGCTCTCCAGGTTCATCGCGTGGCGGATCGCCGGGTAGTCGAGGAGGATCCCGTTGCCGCCGAGGAGCGCTCGGGCCATGCGGGCGATCTTGAGGGACCAGCCGACGTTGTTGCGCTTGGCCAGCGAGACCTGCTGGGGGCTGAGCCTGTTCTGCTCCTTGAGGCGGCCAAGATGGAGGGCCAGAATTTCGCCCTTGGCGATCTCGCTGGCCATCTCCACCAGCTGCTCTTGCACCAGCTGCTTGCCGGCGATGGGGCGCCCGAAGGCGACCCGGTTGCGGGTGTAAGCGAGGGAGGCATCGTAGCAAGCGCGGGCCGCCCCCAGCACCGAGAAGGCGATGCCGAAGCGGGCCTGGTTGAGGCACGAGAGCGGGCCGCCCAGGCCGCGCACGCCCGGCAGCACGTTGGCGTCCGGGACACGCGCGTTGTCGAGGACGATCTCGCCGGTGGTGGACGCACGCAGCGACATCTTCCCGTGGATCGTCGGCGTCTCGAAGCCCGGCGTCCCGCGCTCCACCACGAACCCCCGGATGCTCTCGGGCCCCCCGACGGTATCCCCCTCCATGGTCTTGGCCCACACCACGGCCAGGTGCGCGAAGGGGGCGTTGGTGATCCACATCTTCGATCCGTTGAGCACCCAGTGATCGCCGTCGCGCCGGGCGTAGGTCTTCATGGCGCCCGGGTCGCTGCCGGCGTCGGGCTCGGTGAGACCGAAGCAGCCGATGTACTCGCCCCGGGCCATCTTCGGCAGGAAGCGCTGCTTCTGCTCCTCGCTGCCGTAGCGATGGATCGGGTACATCGACAGCGACCCCTGGACGCTGACAAAGCTCCGGAGCCCGCTGTCGCCGTACTCGAGCTCCTGGAGCGCCAGCCCGTAGGCGACCGCGCCCATCCCGGCGCAACCGTAGCCCTCCAGGCTTGCCCCCAGCAGGCCCATGGCGGCGATCTCCGGGATCAGGTCCTGCGGAAACTCCTCCTCCTCGTACAGCCGGGGCGCCCGTGGCAGGTACCGCTCGCGAACAAAGCGACGGACCGAGTCGCGGATCATTCGCTCCTCGTCCGTGAGGAGGGGCTCGATGGCGGAGAGCGCTTCCAGGGGCATCGGATCGTCGATCTTCATCGCCTCGTCTGGTAGGGGAGCCCCCCTCCCGCCGCAACCCTGCCCGCGCTTGTCGCGCCGCGTCGACGCGCTTCTAGCCACCCTCGCCCAGCGCGTAGAGGTTCCCGTCGCCGCAGCCCACCAGCAGCAGCGCGTCGGCGAGCACGACGGTGCCGTCGATGTCTCCCCCCAGCTGCAGCTTCCATCGAAGCTGACCCTCCGGGCTCAGCCCGTAGAGGGTGTCGTCCTGGGCGCCGAACACCAGCGTCCCCTCCGCGTCTTCCAGCGGCGCCCCGTGGATGCCGAACTCGCGGGCCCCGGTCCCGCGGATCGGGAAGCGCCACAGCTCACCGCCGCTCTTGCCATCCAGCGCGGCCACCACCGGCGCGGGCCCGTAGCTGGACGCCAGCACCGCCCCGTCCCGCGCCACCGCCAGCCCCCCCCGGACAAAGCCCCCGAGCGCCGTGTGCCACCGGATCTTGCCGTCCTCAGGCGCCAGCGCCACCACCTCGCCGCCGTCGGTGCCGACCAGCACCGAGCCGTCCTCGCCCACCGCGAGCCCCGCGTCCGCGTCGCTCTTGAGCTGGGTCTTCCACCGGAGCTCTCCCTCCGGACCCAGCGCCAGCACCGCCCCCCCCTGGGCGCTGAAGTACGAGGTGCCATCGGCCCCCACGGCCGGCGCCGCGTACAGCTTGCGGCGGTGCTTGTAGCGCCACCGCACCGTGCTGTCTGCCCGGGCCCCGTAGGCCACCCGCCCTGCGGCGAACACGAAGCCTCCGTCCGGCGTCGGCGCGGGCGCCGTGTCCGCGTCGCCATCCACGTCGAGGGTCGCCCGGACCTGCCCGGTCGCCGCGTCCAGGGTGATCATCTTGCCCCGGTCCACGCCCACCCGCACCCGCTCCCCCTGGGCCAGCGGCGCACCGTAGATACGCTCGCCCAGATCCCTCGACCAGCGCTCCTTCCCGTCCAGGGTCACCGCCGCCACCTTGCCGGCCAGCGAGGCCACGATCACCAGCCCCCCTGCCACCACCGGCGCCGTCGCGATCGGGCCGTTCATGGGGAAGGTCCATACAACCCGGGGGCGCCCCGGCGCCTGGAACGGGCTCCGGTTGGTGCGCCGCGGGTCGAGCCGCTGCATCGACGGCAGGCCGGGTTTCGCGGACCCGGCGCCGAGGGGGCGCGCCGGGGGAGGGGAGGAGGCGGCCTCTGCCACCCCGCCGACGCGAGGCGCAAGGGGAGCCCGCTCGGTGGGGCGCGGCGCCCGGGGGGCAGGGCGGCTCAGCGCCAGGGGGACGAGGGCGGCGGCCCCCAGTGCCACCACCCCGCGGTGCCAGCTCCGCAGCAAGCTCAGCGCACGATCCCGCGGGCGAGGCACTGGTCGAGAAACTCACGGACCCCGCGCCGGCAGGGGCGCTCTTGATCCGGACGGCGCCCCAGCTTGAGCAGCATCTCGAGGGCCTGATCCCGCAGCGCCACCGGGCAGTGGGCGGAGGCGGAGATCCGGGCGATCTCGACCAGCATGGTGCACTGCTCGGCCACGTAACCCCCCTGCTCGATCCGGACCGAGATCTGCTGGATCACCTGCTCGAAGCGGGCGCACAGGGTCGCCTCGTCCGGGCTCTCTTCCGGCGCGGCCTCGGCGATGGTCTTGCGTGGCGAGGGGCGGCGGCCGCTCGGTGGGCCCGCAGAAGCGCCGCAGCCCCGGCCGGAGGTCGGGGCTGGTTTCTGGGAAGAAGATTGGGTCGAGGTCGGTTTCGGAGAGCGTCGGGAGGGAGGGGCTGGGCGCTCTTCGTCTCGAACCAAGCAACGATCAGACCGGGCCAATAAGTACCTCACGTTCTTTCGAGCCGTTGGCTGGGCCAACGATACCCCGCTTTTCAAGAACTTCCACGATCTTGGCGGCGCGATTGTAGCCTAGCCCAAGCTTCCGTTGAAGCCAGGACGTCGAACACTTTCGGGTCTCGGCGACCACACGTACGGCCTCGTCGTACTTGGGGTCAGTTTCGACCTCCTCCTCGGGGCTACCATCCTCTTCATCGCGGTTGCGGGTGATACTCTCGTCGTAGACCGGTTCTCCCTGGGCCCGCAGGAAATCGCAGACCCGCTGGACTTCCTCCTCGAAGACGAAGGGGCCCTGGACGCGGCGGGTGTCGGTGGCCCCGTTGAGCTTGACGAGCATGTCGCCTTTGCCCAGCAGCTGCTCGGCGCCCTTCTCGTCGAGGATGGTCTTGGAGTCCTGCCACTGGACGACGCGGAAGGCGACGCGGGAGGGGAAGTTGGACTTGATGGTGCCGGTGATGACGTCGGTGCTGGGGCGCTGGGTGGCGAGGATGACGTGCATGCCGGCGGCGCGGGCCTTCTGGGCGAGGCGGGCGATGGCGGCCTCCACGTCCTTGCCTTGCTGCATGATCAGGTCGGCGAACTCGTCGACCACGATGACGATGTACGGGATCTTCTCCGGAAGGGGAGGGGCCTCGCGCTCGGGGCCGACCTCCAGCAGGCTCCCGTCCTCGGTGACCGCGTGGCTGGCCCGCGGCTGGGTGTAGCCCTTGACCTCGCCCCGGTGGGCCCGCTCGACCCAGGCGTTGTAGGTCGCGATGTTCTTGGTGCCGGCGTTGGCGAAGAGCTGGTAGCGCCGCTCCATCTCGTCCACGGCCCACTTGAGGGCGTTGGCCGCCTGCTTCATGTCGGTCACGACCGGGAGCAGCAGGTGCGGGATCCGATCGAAGGGCGCCAGCTCCACGACCTTCGGGTCCACCATCAGCATCCGTAGCTGCTCCGGGTTGCGCCTCATCAGCAGGCTGACCAGCATCACGTTCAGCCCGACGCTCTTGCCGGCCCCGGTGGCGCCCGCCACGATCACGTGGGGCATGCTCGACAGGTCCGCGTAGAAGGGGGCGCCCACGATGTCGCGCCCCATCACCACCGGCAGCGGCGCGTTCAGCTCCTGGAACTTCCGGTCCTCCACCAGCTCCCGCAGGTTCACCGGGATCCGCTCCCGGTTCGGCAGCTCGAAGCCGATGCGGTTCTTCCCGGGGATCGGCGCCACGATGCGCACCTTGCACGAGAGCCCCAGCGCCAGGTCGTCGTCCAGACCCGCCACCTGCCGCACCTTGGTCCCTTCCGCCGGGATCAGCTCGAAGGTCGAGACCGTGGGGCCTGTATGGATATCCACTACAGTCCCCTTGACGCCGTAGTTGTGGAGCACGCGCTCCAGCTCCTTGGCCCGGGCCAGCAGCACCTCCGGGTCCTCCCGGTGGACGGCGCCCGGGGGCGGGTCCAGCAGGTCCGGGCCGGGGAGCTGGAAGTTCTCCGGCATCGGCTTGCGCATCGGGGCGGCGGGGCGGGGGGCGGGCCTCGGGTCCTCGACCTTCTCGAAGATGCGGGGGCCTTGCTCCCGGGCCTTGGCGGCCAGGGCCTGATCCTCGCTGGCGGGGGTCAGCACCGGGCGCGGGGCAGGGGAGGGCTCCGTGGGCGGGGGCTCCGGCGAGGGCGGGGGCTCCGGCGAGAGCAGCGCCTTGAGCGAAGCCAGCGGCCCGGGAGAGGGCTCCGGCGCAGGCTCGGACGGGGGCGGCTCGGGGGAAGGCTCCGGCGCGACGCGAGGGGCGGCGCGGGGCGAGCGACGGCGGGCCGGTGCTGGCTCCGGCGAAGGCTCCGGTTCCTCCTGCGCCGCGGGCTCCTCGGGCTCCTCGGGCTCCTCGAAGGGCTCGAAGGTCGGGGGCTCCTCCGGCTCCTCCTGGGGGGCGCGCGCCGCGGGGGCTCTCCGCCGCTCGGCCCGCTCGGCCCGCTCGGCCCGCTCGGCCCGCGCCTCACGGGGGCGAACCTCGGGCTGCTCCTGGGGTTCGGGCTGCTCCCGGGGCTCTTGCGGCTCTGGCTGTAGCTCCGGCTCTCGTGCAGAGAACTTCTCTACACGGAACTTCTCTACAGGAAGCTTCTGTACTTCGATGACCGCGGGGGCCGGGGCGGGCGGGGCCGGGGGCTCGCCGGGTTGGTGGGGGTGGGAGGCGTGGGGGAGACGGCGTGGGCCTCGGGGGAGGGTGGGGTTGGCTCCTCGGGGGCGGGGCGCTTGCGGGGGCGAGGGCGGGGCGCGGGGGCTGGGGAAGCGGCGCGAGGGGCGTTGTCGACGTGGAGGACAGGGGGGGCCGGGGGGCTGCTCTCGGGGTCGGGAGCGAGGACCTCGAGGATGGCCTCGCCGGGGGGGTCCTCGTGGATGACAGGGCCCTGCTGCATGGCCTGCTGCTCGCGCTGGCGGCGCAGCTCGGCGGCGCTGGCCCAGGCCTGGGCGACGGCCTTGGCGCCGTGGGCGGCCTTGGAGGCGGCGAGCTCGGTGCCCTGGGTGGCGCGCTGGGCCCAGGCGATGAAGGAGAAGGAGGCGCGGCCGATGAGGATGAGGCCGATGGCGGTGAGGCCGATGAGGAAGGAGCCGATGGTGGAGAAGAGGGAGCGCATCAGCTCCCCGAACAGCTCCCCGACGGCGCCGCCGGCGGGCATGGCGCCGTTGATGGTGGAGCCCGGGAGGGCCACCTGGGTCAGCGCCGCGACGATGAGCACGACGAGGAAGTCGCCAGCGATGCGGGTGAGGGTGGCGATGGAGGCCCGGTTCTTCAGCAGGGGCCACGCCAGCATCAGCAGCTCGACGGGCACGGTCCAGGCGGTGATGCCGATGGCGCCCAGCAGGAACCGGGCGCAGGAGGAGCCGACAGGGCCGACCCAGTTGGGTCCCTCCACGGCGAGGTCCGCCGGGTTGCCCTCGAAGCTGGCCATCGCCAGCGACAGGAACACCGCGGAGACGAAGAGCAACAGCGAGGCGGCCTCCCGGCCCCGGGCGAAGGCGGGGCTGGAGAGCCGGCTGGGGGCGGCAGGGGCGGCGGCGCGCGCCGCGCGTGTGTTGGTCGCCGCACCGGCCAGGCCGGAGGGCGCGGTGTCGGGCCGGCGTGGAGCGAACAAGGTGGCCATGCGTTGCCTTATGTGCCGCCGACCCTACGGAGCGGCGGCCGGGGGGCCAACTTTTCGGCAACGACCTTGCGGGAGGGAAAACATTGAGTCCGGGGTGGGGCGTCGGCTATCCTCGGCTCCCCTTCACCGGCGGAGCCGACCCAAGGAAGGCGCCAGGGAACCCGAGGATGACACTGAACTCACGCCCATCTCTCTCGCCGCTCGCCCTCTCTCTTGCCCTGGCGGTGGGCGCCTCGACCCTGGCCGGGTGCCGCGTCTCCGACGACGACGTGCACCGCTGGGAGAAGACCGAGCTCGGCCCGGTCAAGCTGTCCGCGGTGGTCAAGCACGACAAGTACCAGGCGAAGCTGCGCATCGAGGCGGCGATGTCCCTCATCCGCATGAAGCCTCGCGCGGGCAAGCGGGTGGGCATCGAGCGGCTCTTCGAGTCCCTCAAAGATCTCAAGCCCGAGGAGCGAAAGAAGCTCGTCGGCGGCCTCATCCCCCTCGTGGTGGCCGAGATGAGCAAGCCGGCCCCGCAGCAGCAGGGCGTCTCCGCCGAGGAGCAAAAGGTCGTCGACCCCAGCGTCCCCTTCAAGGATGCCGCCTTCGGCATGCTCATCTACGACAAGACCCCCCTCGTCACCGAGGATGAACACAAGGCCGTCCTCAAGGACGCCCTCCTCAACTGGGTTCAGGCTGACTTTACCAAGCGCATCGCCATCTCTTCCCAGCTCTTCGGCGTCGAGCAGGTGCTCCGCTTCTACAAGGAAGAAGGGGCCAAGATCCTGCCCCCTCTCATCAAGGAGGACGCCGCCTACGATCGCATGGCGTCCCTCGTTGCCGAGCTGGGTAGCGGCGAGACCAAGGCCCTCGCCTCCACGCGCCTCGTCGAGCTGGCCAAGGTGATCGAGAGCAAGGCCTGGTTCGAGAAGATGAAGCCCATCCTGGCCGCCAACAACAAGGCCCAGGGCTACAACCCCACCGAGAACCAGCTGGCCAAGCAGGTCGCCACCTACCAGGAAGAGCAGGTCGCCAAGGTCCACGCCTCGCTCAAGAAGGTGCGCGGGCGGCCCGCGGTCGACTACCTCCTGGCGGTCGCCGCCGACAAGGATCGCTCGGTCAAGATCCGACAGACCGCCCTCGCGGCCCTCGAGAGCGCCCTCGACCGCAACAACCCGGCCGACGCTGCCGCCATCGTCAAGATCGCCACCGCCGAGGAGTGCCCCGATGAGGTGCGCGACCTGGCCTTTGTCCGGGTCAGCGAGATGCCCCGCGAGGGCATCGCCAAGAACCTCTTCGAGCTCTTCAACCAGAAGGACGACAAGAAGTGGAAGATCCGCTGGGTGGCCGCGGCCACCCTGCTCAAGATGTCCTCCGCCAAGGACATCCCCGAGTTCTTCCAGAAGCTCCCGCCCAACCCGGCGGCGGGCTTCGCCATGAGCGAACCCCTCGAGTACGGCAAGCTCCTCGGCGTCATGCAGCCTCCCCCGGCTCGTGACTCGATCCTGGCCGAGCTCAAGAGCCCCAACCTTGCCTCGAAGCTCACGGCGGTTGGCTTCCTCTACCACCACGGCAAGGCCGCCGACGCCCCTTCCCTCGCCCCCCTCGATAACGACCGCTCGCCGCTGCCCAAGACCACCGATCCCGAGGCCAAGTGGCAGTGCAATGCCCCCAAGGAAGGCGGCAAGCCCGGCGAGAACGAGCTCAAAGAACTCTCCACCGTGAGCGAGTTTGTGAAACTCTGCGTCGAGCCTCGCCTGCTGGCGAACAAATAAGCCTCGCTCGCTGGTATCCTGCTTCCGACTTGCCTTATACTTCGCCCACCTCCACCTCCCTCGAGTCCTCCCCTAGCGACTGATGAGCTCTGACCCGAACAAGAAAAGCGTGCGGACGTTCCAGTGCAAGGACGTTCTATGGGAAACCTTCGAGCAGATGTCTCGGGAGCTCGAGTGCTCCGTCGATTACCTCATCAACGAGGCGATGAAGCAGTACGCTCGGCAGAAATCCCCGGATCGTGCCCAGCGGGTTTCGAGCCGCGGTGACGCTGCTCCCTCCTCCGATCCTGGCCGCACGACCCCTCCGCCGTCGCCTGCCGTGGCGCCTCCCCCCATGGCCCCTCCGCCAGCGCCGGGCCGCGCATCGGTGGCCCCTCCGCCGCCCTTGCCCAAGCCTGGCGGCGCTCGCCCCGGGTTGCCGGTCCCCCCGGCCCCGCCCATGCCTGGCGCCCGGCCTCCCATGCCGACGGCTTCCGCTGGCCTGCCGCCGCCGATGCCTCGCCCCCCGATGCCTGCCCCTCCTGGCGGCATCGGCACGCCTCCCCCCATGCCGGCGGCTCGCCCGGTCCCGGCGCCTCCCGCCCCGG
>JALOQB010000279.1 GCA_025453595.1 Polyangiaceae bacterium | reverse complement strand
GCCTGGAGCCCCTCGTACTGCGGGGTATACCCGCACTCGGACGCGGTGTTCACGACGAGCAGGACCTTGCCCTTGTAGAGGGACAGTTTCTCTTCCGAGCCATCCAGCCGGGTCACGGACAGGTCGTGGAGGGAGCCGGAGGCCTGGGGAGAGGCGGCTTCGGCGGGATTTTTGGCGGGAGTCGCGGCGTTCGCGGGGGTGCTTGTCGCGGGGCCTCCGGCGGGATCGGTGGAGGAAGGGCGGCTGCAGGCCAGAAGGAGGGAGGCGAGGGAGATGGAGACCCAGAGGTGCGAGCGCATCGGGAGAAGGGATGCCCGGGCCCGGCAAAACATCGCTCAAAAAAGCGACCAGGGGCGATGTTTGCTGGCTTGATCCAGCAGGTACGAGCGCAATGCGAGGTCGTCCGTCAACCTGGCACAGCGCTGGAAGGCCTGCGCGGCGGCTTCCCGGAGGGCGCGCTCCTGGATGGGCACCCCCAGCACCGTGCCCCCTCGCACCTCGCCGCTGGCAGCGCGCTGCCGCGCCGCCTGGAGCGTCTCCGCGACCAGCAGCGCTCGTGCCAGCATCTGCTCCCCGGCGGCGCTCTCTTCCAGCGCCTCGGCCGCCTCCAGGACATCATCCAGATCAGGCGCCTGGGAGAGCAGCAGCGAGGCGCGCTCCAGGCAGGAGCGCTCGCGGTGCGCCGAGGACAGGCTCACCCCTTTCAGCGCCGCCGCGGCCTCGCGTCGCTGCCCTTGCGCCAGCAGGCACCGGAACCTGCCGAGGGCCCCCAGCGTCGACGGCATGGCGCGCTGGACGCGCTCATGGAGCGCGAGCGCTTCCGCGATCTGGCCCCGGGACTCGAGAGCGCAGGCGAGAGCCAGCCAGCCCCCCAGCTCTCCGGGGCGCTGCTGGAGCACCTCACGAAACGCCTCCACAGCCTCGTCCGCCCTGCCGCGCTTCAGCGCGAGCAGACCGCGTCCCCAGGCGCGCTGCCAGCTGCCGGTCGCCAGCGGCTCCAGGTGCTGCTGGGCCTCCTGCCAGGCCCCGGCGTGGGCCAGCTCCCCGGCGAGACGCAGGCGCAGGCCAGCGGATCTCGGGTAGCCGCGAACGCCACGGAGGAGCAGCTCGCGGCGCCTGTCGCCAGGGGGCAGGCGATCCGCGGCTTGCTCCAGCTCGACGCCTTCTTCCTGAGGGTCACCCTGGAGCAGGGGCAGGCAAGGGGATCTATAGGGATCTTCCCCATGGGCCGGGGGCTCCAGGGAGAAGCGCTGACCCGGCGGGAGGGGCGCGCCGGGGCGAGGGTCTTCGAGCAGGAGGACGCCGGCGATCTGCTCGCGAAATTCGGCGGCAGAGGCGAAGCGCTGGGCGGGCTCTCGGTGGGTGGAGCGGCTCAGGAGCGCGTGGAGGGCCGGGTGGCGGAGGAAGACCTCGCAGGAGGCCGGGGTCGGGAGCTGATGCTCGAATTCACCCTGGAAATCGAAGGAGGCGACGAGGACGGCGAGGGTGCGGCCCACGCTGTAGAGGTCGGAGCTGGGCGAGGGCCGCTCGGAGGCCTCCGGGGCGCTGTACCCGCGGGAGCCGTAGACATCCCCTCCGACCTCATCGACCCTGCGCACCGCGCCGAGGTCGATGAGCTTGAGGGTATCCTCCTCGATCATGACGTTATCGGGCTTGAAATCGCAGTACACAAGGCCCTGCTCGTGGAGATGCTGGAGGGCTTCGAGGGCGTCATGGATGTAGGCGAGGGCATCCCCCACGGGCAGAGGGCCCCCGGCGTCCTTGCGGATCCGAGAGAGAGAGCGCCCGTTGACGCACTCCATGACGATGAACCCCTGCCCTTCATGGGGCAGAAAGTCGTGGATCGACACGATGGCAGGGTGCTTCACCGCCGCCAGGTACTCGCGCTCCTGGGTGGCGACCTCGATCAGCCGGCGATCGTGGGTGTTGAGCAGCCCCTTCAGGATCACCCAGCGACCCAGGACCCGATCCAGGGCCAGGTAGATCCAGCCCAGGCCGCCGAAGGCCACCGTTCCTTTGACCTCATAACGATCCGAGAGGAGCTGGCCAGGACGGAGCGTGGGCAAGAAGGAGAAGAGCTGGCCGCAGCGGTGACAGCGGCCCTGCTCGGCGGAGAGGGGGGTATCGCAGGAGGAGCAAAAGCGCCGGTTCGGGGGGACTTCCCCGGGGACGAGGGCGGCGAGAGGATCGAGCGGCGGGAGCGGAGGCCAGCGCAGAGGGCGATGCGGCCGGGGTCGAGGCAGAGGCCGGGGCGGCGAGCGGGGCGGGGCGGCGGTCGGAGGCGCGAGAGGCGGAGGCGCTGGCTCCGGGGTCGAGGGGAGCGCCGCCGGGGACGGCGCGAGGCCGCAGGTGTCGCAGTAACCGTCGTCGATCTGGCCGCCGCAACCTGGCTGCAGGCAGCGGATCAAGGGGCCTCCTGGCGCTCCGGGCTGGCCAGCGTGAACCCCAGGAGCGAGAGCAGCGTGAAGCCGAGGGCGTTGGCGATACCGTGGAGGTTGGCCATGTCCGCGTAAGGGATCAGGGGCTCCGTGGAGCCCCGGGTCGCGGAGCCCGTCGACGCAAACAGGACCGCGAGGAACATCGAGAACACCAGGGAGAGGCCGCCGAGCACCCGGAGCAGGCCGCCGAGGCGCGCCGCCCCGGGGCCCGAGAGCAGGGCGCCAAGACCCGTCCGCACCAGCAGCACCGCGGCCCCGAACATGCCGGCGCTGAGCAGCAAGGCCGCCGGTAGCTCGATGCTGCGAGAGAACTGGATCCCGGCCGCGACCAGCGGGATCCCCAGGATCACGACCCCGGCGGCCCCCCGGTACAGGAGCCCTCGCGAAGGCTCTCCGAGGGATCGGCCCAGGAGCCCGACGATCACCGGCGCGGCGAAGCCGGCGTAATGAAAATGGGCCGCAGTGAAGGTCACGATGGGCTCACGGAAGCCCAGCAGCTCGACGCCAGCACGCGAGGCCAGCAGCCACACGGCCCCCACCGGCAGGTAGAGCATCCCCGCGTCCAGCGCCAGCTCGTGGACGTCCCACCGGCGCTCGCGGCCACGCAGCCGCAGCAGGCCCACCAGCGCCACCAGCAGCGTCGCCGCCAGCCAGGGCGCCGCCAGCGCCGCAGCGTAAGGCCCGGGCGCCAGCAGCGAGGCCAGCAGCGCGCAGGGCCCCGCCAGCAGCACCGCCCCGGACGCCAGCGCAAAGCCCGCGGGGAGCTCTCGTCCGGGCACCAGCGCGAGCCCCAGCGGCAGCAACGTCACCGGGGCCAGGGCCACCAGCTGCCCCCCGCGCTCCGGGAAGAAGCCCGCGGCGCTGGCCAGCCCCCAGGCCAGCGCCCCCCCCAGCGCCGCCCGCCGCAGTCGACCGATCCAAGGCGTCATCATCGCGCTTCATGTCTGCTCGAACCGGAACGTCGTGTCCACGACCGAGAACTGATCCCCGTGCGCCAGCAGGTGCCGCTGCACCCGAGCCCCCTTGACCTCGATCCCGTTGGTGCTCCCCAGATCGACCAGCCAGAACTGACCTCCGACCTGCTCGATCACCGCGTGCTGGCGGGACAGGCTCGGGCTGGGGATGGCCAGATCGCAGGAGACCCCTCGGCCGATCACCAGCCTCCCCCGGACCTCCCTCGACGCCCCGCGGCCGGGGCCCACCACCACCAGCACCCGACCCCTCGCCCCCCCCTGCTGGAGCTTCGCGGTCATCGACTGGGCCGAGGGCGACATCGAGGTCAGGCTCGCCCCCCCCTTCGACAGGCTCAAGTAATCCTGCTGTGCCTTGGTGTAATGCGCGTAGCGCTCTGCATCCGGGCGCTGCTCGTACACGGTCACGTCGTCCAGCAAGGCGTCGTAGGCATCGTCCATGCGATCCCCGCTCGAACGGCGGAACCCGGGGGTCTGCTCCAGCGAGCGCAGCACCCCCCGCAGCAGCGCCGCGGCCCCGGCGAAATCCCCTCGATCCGCCAGCCCGCGGGCCCGGGTCCGCTGCTCGTCGGCGAGCGCCACCTGCACCTCCGCCTCCACCGCCCCGTCCACGGACCTCGCCCCACCGACCTCCACCGCCGCGTGGGTCTGCCCGTGATGCACCCCGCCCCCCCCGGGCTCTTGCCCCGTCAGCGAGGCGTACAGCATCTTCCAGGAGCCCTCTCGCCACGCGCGCACCCGCATCTCCACCACCAGCTTCAGCTCCTCCCCGGCCACCAGATCCCTCAGCGCCACCCGGAGGCCGTCCGCTCCTATGGAGGTTCTATAGTCCCCGAGGATCCGGATGATATCGGCGTCCTCGGCGGGGGTGAGGACCAGGCGGGGGCCCTCGAGGGCGACGTCGAGCTGGGCGCCGAGGGCCTGGGCGAAGCTGGCCTCGGCGAGCTGGGGTTCGCCGACGAAGGCGTAGCGACCGCCCCCGAGCTCGGCGACGTGGATGAGCACTTTTTCATCGTGGTGGGCGCCGTAGCCGAGGGTGGAGACCGGGGAGCCGTCGGCGCGGAGGCGGGCGGCCTCGGCCCCGAGCTCGCGGGGGGAGCTGGGGCCCACGTTGGGCTGACCGTCGGAGAGCAGCAGGACGATGCGCTGCTCCCCCGGGGCCCGGGGCGGGAACAGGGATCCAGCGCAGCGGAGGCCGTCCTGGAGGTTGGTGCCGCCCTCGGCCACCAGGCCCCGGACCGCGGTCTGGAGCCGGCGCCGCGACGCCGGGTCGAGGGGGCAGAGGGGGGCCACCACCTGGGCGGAGGAGGCGAAGGAGACGATGCCCACCGAGTCGCCGGGGGCCAGCAGCTCGACGATGCGCTCGGTGGAGCGGACGACGTGCTCGAGGGGCTGCCCCTGCATCGACCCGGACACGTCCAGGGCCAGCACCGCCGAGAGACGGGGGCGCGCGGTGGGGGCCGCGGCGGGGCCCACGCGGATCCGGATCAGCACGAAGGTCGAGGACTCCTGGCCCGCGGGCAAGGCAGGGGATGCCGGAGAGCACGAGAGGTCGATCGAGGCGGTGGGCATGAGGCGAAGGGTGGCATAAAAGGACCCGATGAGCACGGCGCTGCGCGGTTTGATCGGGGTGGTCCATCTCGGGGCGATGCCAGGTGATCCTGGCTACAAGACAGGGGGCTTCGAGGCCACGGAGCAGGCGGCCCTGGCCGACGCGGAGGCCCTGGCGCAGGGCGGTGTGGACGGGATCATCGTCGAGAACTTCGGCTCGGCCCCCTTCCCCAAGGGGACGGAAGGGCACCGCCTGCCGCCGCACCAGGTCGCCTTCCTCGCGCTGGTGGTGCGCGAGTGCCGCCGGCGCTTCGGGCTGCCGGTCGGGGTCAACTGCCTGCGCAACGACGCGCAGGCGGCGCTGGGCATCGCGGCGGCCACCGGCGCGGCGTTCGTTCGCGTCAACGTCCACACCGGGGCCTATGTCACGGACCAGGGGGTGATCGAGGGCGAGGCAGACCGATCGCTACGCTACCGCCAGGCCCTGGGCGTCCCGGTCGCGCTGGCGGCCGATATCCTGGTGAAGCATGCGGCCCCTCTGGCCCCCCTGGCCCCCGCCGATGCCGTCCACGATTGCTTTGATCGGGGCCTCGCGGACGCGGTCGTGGTGAGCGGTGTGGCCACCGGCGCCCCCGTGGACGCGGCGCTGCTGCGCCAGGTCCGCGACGCCGCCGGAGCGCGGCCCGTGCTCCTGGGCTCGGGCCTCACCCCCGAGCGCGTGGACACCCTCGCCCCCCTCGCCACCGGCGCCATCGTAGGCACCTGGCTCAAGCACCAGGGCCAGCTCCACGCCCCTGTCGATCCGGCCCGGGTCCGTACCCTGGCCGCCGCCGTCCGGGGTCGCTTCTTCCCGGGGGGCTAGCCCCCGCCTTCCACGAGGAACCGGACGACCGGGGGGACCACATCCCCGGGCCGTTCCAGCAGGGAAAAATGGCTGGAGCGGAGCAGATGCAGGTGCTGCACCCGGGGCAGGCGCCGGGCCATCTTGAACGATTGCCGGGCCGGCGTGAGCAGATCCAAACCTCCGCTGATCAGCAGCGCCGGTGCCTGGATCTCCGGCAAGACGTGGTAGACCGAGTGCGCATCCAGCTCCTGGAAGAGCCTAAGGAAGTGCGGGAAGCTCTCCCCCAGCACGTCGTCGAAATAGCGCCGCAGCACCAGGTCCAGCGCGGGCCTGCGGGAGAACTCGGCGGTGAGGGGGAACACCGCCTGGCTCATCAGGAACCGCGACAGCCCCCCCACCGCCCGCGCGCGCCTCGACGCCCCCGGGTGCCGCTGCAGGTGCTCCAGCACGCCGTGCACCAGCGAGTGCACCACCGGCAGCGGCCACAGCGGCTGGAACCCGGTCGAGATCGCGTGGCCGTAGGTCCCGTTGAGCAACACCAGCCGGTCCACGCGCTCCGGCGCCCGCGAGGCCAGCTCCAGCGCCACCTGCACCCCCATGCTCCACCCGACCAGGCTTGCCCGCCCGATCCCCTCCGCGTCCAGCAGCGCCAGCGCATCCTCCGCGTGGTGCGCGATCCCCATGCGGCGCTGCGACGAGGGCGGCCCCGAGTCGAAGAGCCCACGGTAATCCCAGCTCACGATGCGGTGCGTCCTCCACAGCGCCGCCACCAGCGGCTCCCAGGAGTACAGCCGCGCCCCCAGCCCGTTCGCGATCAGCAGCGGTCGCTCCCCGACCCCCAGCACCCGGTACGCGATCCTCGTCCCGTCGGCCGCCGTGGCACTCCGGAGCTCCACCGTCGATTCCCACGTCTCCTGCGTCGTCGCTTCCACCACCGCTCGTTACCTCAGCCCCTCGTGCCCGAAAAGAACCGCGAAATCACCCCTTGCGGGAACCGAGGGAAGATTTCCATGTCCCTCCACGTCCATTCTTCAAATCATGGGGCGCATCATGGGCAAGACTTCCTGGACGGCGGGGCTGGGGCTCTCGATAGTGGCAGGTTGCGCGGGGGCTCCTCCCCCTTCCTCCCCCTCGACCTCTCCTGAACCTACCCTGCTCAGCGAACCCACCACCGTGGCAGCAGGTGGGTCAAAAGATACCGTTCCGGGGCCCCTGTTCGAGGTCGCCGGGTCCTGCCGCCGTGCCCACCCGGGGGCGGGGGCGCGGCGCTTCGGGCCCGTGCGGACCAGCTCCTCGGTGGCGCTGGCGGCCTCGGGGGAGGCGGCGCAGCTCCGGGTGCTGGCGTACGTGGCGGACGGGGATGAACCGACGCTGCACACCATCGACGTGACGCAGGGGCGCCAGATTGCGCTGACGGCGCTGCGGGGGGTCCCGGAGCAGGTGCTGGTGCTGGCGGACGGCCGCGTCGCGGTGACGCTGCGGCAGAGCAGCGAGGTGCAGATCCTCGAGCCCGGGGCCCAGGCCGAGGCGCCCCTCGAAGCCCGGTGCGCGTTCCAGGTACCGACCGAGCCGGTGAGCCTGGCCGAGTCCCCTGACGGGGGCACGCTGGCGCTGACCAGCGCGTGGGCCCGCGCCCTCACGGTGCTGGACGCGACCACGCTGGCGGCCCGGTCCCAGGTCCAGCTCCCGCGGGAGCCTCGCTCCGTGGTGATCAGCGACGACGGACGGCGGGCCTTCGTGGCCCACGTCGTCAACGCGACCCTCTCGGTGGTCGACCTGCACGAGCCGGACGCGACCCCCCGGGCGATCGATCTGAAGATGAAGCCCATGGTGCCTGGTACCAGGCAGCAGCCCCGCTCCGGGTGCCAGGGGTTTGCCCTGGTCTCCTCGGTCGAGATGCCATCGGAGCCCTCGCAGGTCGGCCCGGCGCCGCAGGCCGAGCGCCCTCCGGTGGCCGTCAAGCCGCCCCCTCCCGCCCCGGCCAAGCCGCCGCCAGGGCCGGCCCCCCGCACTCGCCCCGCGGGGCGCCTCTTCGCCCCCTTTGTCACCGTCGATCCGGGCGAGGCCACGCGCCAGTCCAGCGGCTACGGGGATCTGAACGCCCCCATCCCCACCGAGTTCAGCTCCATCTCGGTCCTGGACGCCGCCGCCGAGCGCCTCTTCACCCGCACCCTCGCCGGCGTCGTCCCCGGCGGCCAGCCTGGCTCGCCGGGCGACGCCCCCGCCTCCGACTGCCTGCTCCCTCGGGCCGCGGCCTACGCCGACGGCTCGCTCTACGTCACCTGCCAGGGCAACAACGTCCTGATCGAGTACGATGCCCGCACCCTCGACCCGGCTCGCGCCGAGTCCCGGCGCTGGAAGGCCCCCACCGGCGCCTCCGGCGTCGCCATCGACACGGTGCACAAGCTCGCGGTGGTCCACGGTCAGTTTGAGCACAAACTGAGGATCGTGAACCTCCAGGGGGGCAACGGCCAGGAGGTCCCCCTGAAGCGGCTGGGGAAGGGCGGCCTCTCCCCGGAGCAGGAGCGGGGGCGGGTGCTGTTTCACACGACGCACGACCCGCGGATCAGCTCGGACGGGCGGGCCTGCGCGTCGTGCCACCCGGATGGGCGCGAGGACGCGCTCACCTGGTCCACCCCCGAGGGGCCACGGCAGACGGTGATGCTGCAGGGGCGCCTGCAGGACAGCGGTCCGTTCGGCTGGAACGGCTCCAGCGCGACGGAGGCGGACCACCTGCGGCACACGTTCCAGCGCCTGGGCGGCACGGGGCTGCTCGACAGCGAGGTGAAGGACCTGGTCGCTTACCTGCATGGCACCCGGGCGCCATCGCCAGGGCGACCCACCCGGTGGGAGCAGCAGCGCCAGGCCCGGGTCGCCCGCGGCCGCGAGGTGTTCAACTCGGCGGAGACCGCCTGCGCGTCGTGCCACCCGGGCGGGGCGACGGACGGGCAGACCCACCAGGTCATGCCTGTCCAGGGCAAGAACAGGCTCGCCGCGGCGACGCTGGACACCCCCTCGCTGCGCTTCATCGGCGCGTCAGCGCCTTACTTCCACGACGGTCGGTACACGACGCTGGAGGCCATGCTGGAGGCCTCGGACCACGCCATGGGCTACTCGCTCCACCTGGACCGCGAGCAGCGGCAGGCCCTGCTGGCGTACCTGGAGTCGCTCTGATGGCGGGGCGAACGGTGCGCTGGCTGGGGCTCGCGCTGGGGATGCTGTCGCCGATGACCGCCGAGGCGCAGAGCTCCAGGAGCTTCCCGGTCCAGACGGTGAAGCGCCCTCCCCTGCGGCCCCTCAAGCCGCGGATACCGTTCCAGCGGCGCGTCGAGCGGTTCGAGGTGCAGAGCCGGGTGAGCGAGATGAACCTGGAGGCGCTCCCCGCGGGTGCCCTCCCCGAGCGCAAGGTGACCCCGGCCCCTGCGGTGCTCCCTCCGGACGCCACTGACCTCAAACTGGAGCCTGCACCGGGCACCCAGACGGCCTCTGGAGACAGC
>JALOQB010000278.1 GCA_025453595.1 Polyangiaceae bacterium | reverse complement strand
GCCCCACCGATCCCCGCCCCGGCCGCCCCCGCCTCGCCCGCGGCGCCCGCAGCCCCACCGGTGCCCGCTCCTCCGCCCTGTCCGGAGCTTCCGGACACACCGCCCTGCCCGGCCCCGCTGGCCCCCGCTCCGCTGGCCCCCGCGGCCCCGCTCTGTCCGGAACTTCCGGATGCTCCGCCGGGATCCGCGCCGGAGCTCGCCCCCCCGCCTTCGGAGCTCTCACCGTCGCCACCGCAGGCAGCGCAGGAGAGCAGGAGCAGCAACGGGAGCAGGCGCAGCGAGGTTTTCATGACGCCAGGATACCGCCAGGGCCCCCCGGCGCCCAGCGCTCAGGAGCCTCGCTTGCGGGCCTTGGCGGGGGCCTTGGCCCGGGGCCTGGAGGAGGGTTTCTTCGGGGGCGGGGCCGGGCGAGGCGGGGAGGTGGGGGTCTTGCGGGAGGCGGCGGTGGGCTCGCCCTTGCGGGCCTCCAGGTGGGCGACCCGCAGGCGTAGCTCGCCTAGCTCGGAGCGGAGCCGGTCCAGCTCGTCCTGGAGGCGAGCTTGCTCGTGGCGTGTGTTGCTGCCCAGATCCCGCAGCACCTCCCTCATGCGACGGCGGACCCGGCCGTCCTGCTCCCGCTCCATGGCGCGGGAGAGGGCGGGGCGGGCCTTGCTGTCGCCCAGCTCGGCGAGGGCCAGGACCACATCGACCCGCAGGTACGGGTCCTTCTCGTCGAGGAGCTCCTCGATGGCCTCGCGGGTGCGGCGGTCGGAGGAGAGGCGGGGCAGGGCCCGGATCGCCGCGCGCCGGGCCCGGGTGGGGACACCGTAGCGGGTGCGGGCCAGCAGGTGAGGGAGGGCCCGCTCATCGCGCAGCGCCGCGAGGCCGTCGATGGCGCCGCTGCGGACGACATCGGCCCAGGAAGGGCGATCCAGCACCTCGATCAGGGTGTCGAAGGCGAGCTGCTGGCGGGTGGCCCCGAGGGCCCGGGCGGCCTCGGCCTCGACGAGGTAGCTCGGGTCCCGGAGGGCCACGGTGCGCAGGGCGGCGGCGGCCTCCTGGGTCCGGAACTTCCCCAGAGCGGCGACGAGGGCACGGCGAACCTTGGGGTGCTGGCAGGACGGGAGCGCGGCGAGGAGGGTGGCCTGGGCGTCCGGGGTGCGCACGGAGCCCAGGGCAGCGGCGGCCTCGGCGCGGACGCCCCAGAACTCGCGGTCGCTGGTGAGGGCAGCGGCGAGGGCCTTGAGGGAGGCGTCATCTTCGCTGTGGCCCAGGCGGGCGGCGGCGGTCCAGCGCCCGCGGGCGGAGGGGGCCTCGGCGAGCTGGCGCCGGAGCATGTCCTGGGGCACCGATGCCGAGAGCTCACCCAGCACGAGGAAGCGCGGGTCGAGGACCAGAAAACGAGGGCGCTCGGCCTCGGGCAGCAGGAAGGTCTCGCTGGCGGCGGAGACCCGCAGCACCTCGCGCCGGGGCTCGCCCGCCTCGGGGTAGATGTCGATCTCCAGATCCAGGTGAAAGAGCGGGGTCTCGGCGGTCACCTTCTGCGACTGCTTGACCTCGATCAGCAGGGTACCGCCCCCGTGCTCGATCTTGACGTCAAGCTGGGGGTGACCCGCCTTGTACAGCCACTGGTCAAAGAGCAGCTCGAGGCTGCGGCCGCTGACGTCTTCGAGGGCGCGGAGCAGATCGCGGGTCTCGACGACGCCGTGCGCATGCCGCCGGAGGTAGAGCTTGATCCCGGCCCAGAACACCTCGTCGCCGAGCTCGCGGCGGATCATATGGAGGATCCACCCCCCCTTCTCGTAGAGGTGGCGATCGAAGAGGTCGATGGGGGCGTCGTAGTCCTGGCAGACGACGGGGCGCTGGTAGCGGGAGGAGGCCTCCGAGAGGTACGACTCGAGGTCGCCCTTGAGGCCATACTCGTACTCATCGTGGCCGAGGCGGCTCTCGCGGTCGACGTGCTCGAAGAAGGTGGCAAAGCCCTCGTTGAGCCAGCCATGGCTCCAGTCGCGGCAGGTGACGTAATCACCGAACCACTGGTGGGCGAGCTCGTGGGCGATGAGGTCGTCGCTGGAGATGTCGAGGGAGGCGCGCTCGTCGAGCAGGATATGCTCGTACATGGTGGTGGCGGAGGTGTTCTCCATGCCGCCGAAGATGAAGTCGCTGACGACGACCTGGGCGTACTTGTCCCAGGGGAAGGGGACGCCGGTGAGGGAGGAGAAGAGCTCGACCATGGCCGGGGTCTTCTGGAAGGTGCGGAGCCCGTCCTGCTCGCGGCCCCCGGGCACCAGGTACGAGAGGGCGACGCCCGCCGCAGAGCCGCCGTCCAGCAGGGAGAACTCGCCGGCGACGAGGGTGACCAGGTAGCTGGGGTGAGGCTTCTCCTGCTTCCAGTGGAAGACCTCGCCCTCCGGGGCGGACGTGCGGGCCACGAGGGCGCCGTTGGAGAGGGCGTACCAGCCCCGGGGCACCCGTACACGGAGCTCGGTGGACTGCTTGACGTGGGGCTTGTCATGGCAGGGGAACCAGTGGCGGGCGTCCTCGTCCTGACACTGGCTCCAGACCTGGCTGGGGCGCCCCTGGACGTGCTCATCGGGGGCAAGAAAATAGAGCCCTCGCCGGGGTTTTGCCCGGTACATGACCTCGACGACACCTTGCGAGAGAGAGGTCGGTATTGACACCACCAGGGTCTCGTCGTCGTAGCGATGGCGCACGGGGCGCAGGCCGTCGCCGGCGTCCAGCTTGACCGAGAGGAGGGTGAACGCGACCGCATCCAGGTGGAGCTCGGTGGCCTCGGCGTCGACGCGGCGAAAGCGCAGCGTGGCGCCCCCTTCGAGCTGCTTGCCGGGGAAATCAAGGGCCAGGTCCAGGGCGACGTGCTCGATCTGGAAGGGTCGGTTGCGCTCGTACTTCCGCGATGTCCCCGGCAAGGAGAAGGGGCGAGGGGCGAGGCCGCGGTGCGCGGCGGCGCAGCCGCAGCGGGCGTGGTGACGGTGCGAGAGCGTCATGAGGAGGGCCGGATCCTCGTTTTTTTCAGGGCCCGTGTGCAAGCCCCAAACGCGCCGGCACCGCCAGGGAGCGGCGCATCAGGCGCTGACGCCCCGGAAGACCTCGTCGATGCGCTGGGCGAGGGCGGTGAGCCGATCCTCCCGGCGCTCCTCCGCGAGGCCGATGCGGAGCGCCTGCGGGTCTGCCACCAGGACCACGAGCCGCTTGCCCCGGGTGACCGCGGTGTACAGCAGGTTCCGCGAGAGCATCACCGCATGCTGGCGCAGCCAGGGGATCACCACCGCGGGGTACTCGCTCCCCTGGCTCTTGTGGATGCTGACCGCGTACGCCAGCGTGAGGTTCTCCAGCGCCTCGTCGTCGTACTCGATGTCCCGCTCATCGACCCGCACCACCAGCCTTCGATCCTCGGGGGAGGCCTCGACCACGAAGCCGATGTCGCCGTTGTACACGTCCCTCGTGTAGTCGTTCTTGAGCTGCATCACCTTGTCGCCCACGTGGAAGCTGCGGCCCCCGCGGACGTAGCCCTGGCCCCGCGGCGGGTTCAGCGCGAGCTGCAGCTCCTGGTTGAGGGACTCGATGCCCACATCGCCCTTGCGCATCGGCGACAGGACCTGGATATCCCGCGAGGGGTCGAGGCCGAAGCGCCTGGGGATGCGCTCGGTCACCAGGTGCAGCAAGGTCTCCCGGGCCTTGAGCGGGTCTGGCCGCTGGATCAGGAAGAAATCACCCCGGTCGTCCGCCGCCGAGCACGGCGTCACCCCCCGCCGGATCCGGTGCGCGTTGTCGATGATCAGGCTCTCCGCGGCCTGGCGGAAGATCGTGTCGAGCCGCACCACCGGCACGTGCCCCGCGTCGATGCAGTCCCGCAGCAGCGCCCCGGGCCCCACGCTGGGCAGCTGGTCGACGTCGCCCACCAGCAGCAGCCGCGCGTGGGCCGGGATCGCCGCGAACAGCGCCCGCCCCAGCAGCACGTCCAGCATCGAGGCCTCGTCCACGACGAAGGCGTCCGCGTCCAGCACGTCCACGTGATCCCGGAGGAATTTCCCCGTGCGAGGGTCGATCTCGAGGAGCCGGTGGATCGTCATCGCCTCGTGCGCCGTCGACTCGCTCAGCCGCTTCGCCGCGCGACCCGTCGGCGCGCACAGCTGCGCCTGCAGCCCCGCCCGCCGGTACAGCGCCAGGATCGCCCGCACCAGCGTCGTCTTCCCCACCCCCGGCCCGCCGGTCACGATCAGCACCTTGTGCGCCGCCGCCGCCTCGACCGCCATCCGCTGCATCGGCGCCAGCTCGATCCCCGCCTGCTCCCGGAAGCTCTCGATCGCCGCCTCGACCTGGTACAGCGGGCGCCCCGGGTGCTCCAGCAGCCGCCGCAGCAGCGCCCCGATCGTCGCCTCCGCCTCGTGCAGCGCCGCCGGGAACACCCGCTGCCCTCCCCCGTGCTCCCCCTCCAGCACCGCATGACCCCCCTGCACCACCCGGTCGATCGCCTCGTCCACCGGCCCCGCCTCCACCTGCAGCTCGCGCCGGCACCGCTCGATCAGCTCTCCGCGGGGCGTGTACGTGTTCCCGAAATCGATCCCCGCGGTCAGAAAATGCTGCACCCCGGCCTCCAGCCGCGCAGGCGAGTCAAGCTCGACACCGGATGCCCGGGCGATGCGATCGGCGGTGAGGAACCCGACCCCGGGGACCTCGGCGGCGAGGCGGTAAGGCTCCTGCTCGATGACGTCGAGGGTCTGGGCGCCGTAGCGGCGGAAGATCTTGCCGGCGAGGGCCGGGGTGATGCCATGAGCGTGGAGGGCGATGAGGACCGCGGTGGCATGCTTCTGCTCGGCCCAGGCCTGGCCGACCTCAGCGGCGAGGCGCTCGCCGATGCCCCGGACCTCGCGGAGCTTGGCGCCGCCGCTGTCGAGGACCTCGAGGGTCTCCTCGCCGAAGTGGGCCACGATGCGGCGGGCGAGCTGGGGGCCGATGCCCCGGAGGAAGCCGGAGCCAAGGAAGCGCTCGAGGCCATCGCGGGTGGTGGGGGTGACGACGGCGACGCTCTCGGCCTGGACCTGGGCCCCGTAGCGAGGATCCTGGACGCGGCGGCCCACGACCCGCACTTCCATGTCGGTGAAGACCTTGGGGCAAGAGCCGACGACGACCTCGACCCCGCGGTCGGGCACCTTGACCCGCAGCACCCGGTACCCTGTCGCATCGTTCTCGAAGGTGACGCTGCGCACGTACCCCTGGAAGACCACCGTCCCTTCGCTCACGTCGCCACTCGCATCACCTCGGCCACCGCTGTGCTCTTTTACCCTGTCCTGCGGCGCCCCGCACGGCAGGTCGGACGTACTCGTTCCGGAGCGGGGAGAAACGGGGAGATTCCCCGGGTTCAGGTGGTCACGCGCATGACCTCGTCGACGGTGGTGACGCCGGCCAGCACCTTGGCGAAGCCGGCGCTGCGGAGGGTGCGGACGCGGCGGCGGCGGAGGATCTCGCGGTAAGCAGGGGCGTTGGCCTTGGATTTGACCAGCTCGCGCAGCTCGTCGTCCAGCTCGAGGACCTCGTAGATCCCGGTGCGCCCCTTGTAGCCGGTGCGGTGGCACTCGGGGCAGCCGGTGGGCCGCACCACCTCGGAGCCCGCGGGCAGCAGCACCTCGTCGCCGTCCCAGAGGTCTTCATCAAGCTTGACCCGGGCCTGGCAGCGGGGGCACACCACGCGGACGAGGCGCTGGGCGACGACGACCGAGAGGGCGTTGGCGATGATCCAGGGCTCGACGCCGAGGTCGACGAGGCGCACGACGGTCTCGACGGCGTCGGAGGTGTGGAGGGTGGAGAGCACCAGGTGACCGGTGAGCGAGGCCTGGAGCGCGATGGCCGCGGTCTCCGAGTCGCGGATCTCACCCACCAGGATCACGTCCGGGTCCTGCCGCAGGATCGCCCGGAGGCCGCTGGCAAAGGTGAAGCCGGCGCGCACGTTGGTCTGCCCCTGGGTGATCGACATCAGCTCGACCTCGATCGGGTCTTCGAGGGTGACCACGTTGACCCGGGTCGTGTCGATGAGCTGGAGCATCGCGTACAGCGTCGAGGTCTTGCCCGAGCCGGTCGGGCCGCAGGTGACCACGAACCCCTGGGGCCGCCCCGCCACCTCGCGCACCTTGCGCATCTCCTCCGGGTCGAGGCCCAGCTTGTGGAAGGCGATCAGGCTCTGGCCCCGCAGCAGCCGCAGCACCACCTTCTCCCCCTGGGAACACGGGAAGGTCGAGGCGCGCAGGTGCACCGGCTGGTCAAAATTGAGCGAAAACTGGCCGTCCTGGGGCGTCCGCCGCTCGGCGATATCCATGCGAGCGAGCACCTTGATGCGCTGCACGATCTGCGGCGCCACGTCGTAGCCCAGGTGCCGCTGCTCGACCATCGTCCCGTCGATCCGGAAGCGCACCTGCACGAACTCCCGCTTGGGCTCCAGGTGCAGGTCGCTGGCGTTCATCTGGACCGCACGGCCCACCAGCTCGTTGAGCACCTGCACCGCGTCGCCTTCCCCGTAGGGCTCCGGTGCCACGCTGTTGGTCCAGCGATTCGAGGACGTCATCACCCGCCAGGATGCCACGGATCCAGGCCCCGTGGCAGCCCCTCGCTCAGGGCGCGCAGCCCTCGCAGGCCTGGTCCTCGACGGGGCGGTCATTCACGTAATCATCGAGCCAGTCGACCAGCAGCCGGTCGCCCACCTTGTCGGTATAAAACCGGTCGTAGGGCAGCGTGCAGTGCTCCTTCCCCTCCGGGAGGAAGTAGCGGAAGTTCGGCGACCCCTCCCGGATCTCCTTGAGCGAGGCCCGCATCCCCTCGTTCCACCCGTCCTTGTCCTTGCCCCCCATCGCCGTGAAGAAGAACACCTGCGTGTCGTCGTACCGGTAATTGAACTGGGCGAAGCGGTCCTGGGGGTACGCCTTGGTGATGGTGTTGTACAGCGACGAGAGCCGGTCCAGCTGCTCGAAATCCACGCCCAGCCACCCGGGGAAGTGCTGCTGAGGCCGCCACGAGGGGAAGCTTAGCTTGAAGAAATCATCGGTGATCACCCCGGCCCCGCTGTCACCAAACTGGTACAGCTTCGTCCCCTTGCCCTTGTAGTGCTCCTTGAGGTGCGCCGACCACAGGATGCTGCCGTACGACCCCGCGCTGCACCCCGTGACAAAGGCCTTCTCCGGCGCCTCGAAGTTCGCGTACACCCAGTCAAGCACCACCTTCGAGTTGATCGCCCCCTTGTGGTTGATCGTCACCGCCTTCTCGCCGGTCCCGTAGGTCGTGTCGCTGTCGCCCCAGTGGATATCCCCGGTGCAGTACGGGATGAACACGTGGGTCCAGTCCCGCATCGGGTGCTTCGGGTTGCTGTGATCGTAGAACCCCCGCAGGTCGCTCTCCGTGGGCTGGATCACCTCGTCCGAGAAGAGCGCGTCGCCGATGCCGCAGGTCAGCGCGTCCCAGCAGGCACCCCCCCCGCTGAACTCCACGATCACCTTGTTCGAGGTGCCTCGCTGCACGTAGAACGCAAAGGGCGTACCCCGGGCGCAGATCGTCTCGCCCCCCGTCTCGATCTTGGTGAGCTCGCCTTCCTTCAGATCGGCCAGCCGGGGCAGCAGGCTGGCGCCGGACTGTCCGGAAGTTCCATTGTTCGAGGAGGAAGAGGGTGGCTCCTCGTCCTCGCAGGCCAGCAGCGACAGGCACGAACCCAGCAACAGCACGGAGAGACGGCGCATCGGTCGATGCTATCGCCGTCGCATCCCGGGGCGCAACGAGCGGGGTCGCGCCGTGATCAGTTGATGGTGAAGGTCTTGCGCACGGTCACCGGGTTACCGGAGAACGGAGGCACCTTGGCGGCGCGGAAGCGGGCGGCGACGCAGCCGCCGAGGGAGGTCCCGGCGAAGGAGCCCTCGACGTTGGCCGTGGTGGCCTTGCCCGAGGGCGCGAAGGTGACGGCGACCTTGCCGGTGCCGCTGGGGTCGCCGCCCTTCTTGCAGGAGCCGACCGAGGAGGCGATGGAGCTGAGGGCCGAGTTGGCGGAGGCGCGGTCGAAGGGCTTGTCGCCGCCGGGTGCGTTGGCAGCGGCGGCGGTCTCGGCCTCGGCCTTCTTCTTCTTCTCCTCCTCTTCTTGCTGCTTCTTCTTCAGCTCTTCTTCTTCCTTCTTCTTCTTCTCGTCTTCCTTCTTCTTCTTGAAGGCCTCCTCGCGGCGCTTCTTCTCCTCGGGGGTGAGCTCCTTGCCGGGGGGCGGCTCGGCCTCCACGTCGGCCTTCTTCTCGGCGGTGCTGGTGGGCTCGGCCTTGGGCTCGTCCTTCTTCTCCTCGGCCTTGGGCGCCTCGGCGACCTTCTTCTCGGCATCCGCCGACGCCGCCGCGGTGGTCTTGGTGTCACCTTCTTCGGGGGACTTCTTGCCGCCCATTACCAGCACCGTGCCGCCGATGCCGAGGGCCAGCATGGCCGCGGCGCCGATGCCGATGAACAGCCCCTTGGACTTCTTCGGGGGCTCGGCCACCATCGGGGCCACGGACATCGGCACCGGCATCGGCATCGCGGCCACCGCGGGCCGGGGAGGCTCGGGCTCGGGAGGAGGGGGGGCGGAGAAATCCGGCGGGGCCAGCGCTGGACCGGAAAAATCTGGCGGGGCCATCGGCGACGAGAACAGGGCGCCACCGCCGAGGTTCATGATGTCGTCGATCTTCTCGTCCTTCTTGGGCGCCTCGGGCTTGGACCCCATGGCCCCCTGGAGCTTCCGGATATCGAGGATGCCGGAGGCCTCGTCGCTGTTCATCAAGCCCGGCGCCGGAGGCCGCGGCGGCGGCGAGGACGCGCGGTTCCCCGCGAAGCCTGCGTTCTCCTCCTCGCGCTGGGCGAAGAGGTCACGCCCCTTGGGGGCCGAACGACGCGCCGCCGCGGGGGCAGGCGCCGCGGCCACCGCCGGGGCCCCGGCGGCGGGTCGCGGCGCCGCGGGGCCCGCGGGGGCGGAGGGCGAAAACCCCGGGACCGGACCCATCACCGTGGGCATCGCGTCGTCCATCTCATCCGCGGGGTCAGGCCCGGGCGGCGGCCTGGACGGCAGGGTGGACGCCACCTCGGGCACGGACGCGAGGGGCAACCAGTCGCTCATGCCTTCGCGCCAGAGGTAGGTGTCGTCCGAGATGACCCCCTGCAGGTACAGCTCGCCGATCTGCTGGGCAGAGAGGGAGCGCTGCTCGCCATCCCCGAGGTTCACCAGCCACTCGGCCCCCCCGGAGCCGGTCGCCGCGGGGGGCTAACGTTGTCGTCGGCGATGGTGTACTTGGCGGAGCACGAGGGGCACGTGATTTTCATCGCGACCTTCAGGTTAGTTCAGGCTTGCTCGCAGAGGGAAGTAGAGAGCTTCTCTCTGCCTCGATATGGACGGCTGGACCCGGCGGATCGGTTTACCGTTTCTCCCCTTGATTTCACGACGGAGGCTTCCATGCTGGGTTGGGCTCCAGCCGGGTGCCATCCTGGGGGCAGAACGCGGGCCCCGCCGAGAAACCCCGCTTGCAGGTCGGGCAGAACAGCGCCGACGATGCCGGGATCTTCGCCACGAGCCGCCGCTTCCTCACCACCTGCGACGCGGGCTCCCCCGCCACGATCTCCTCGACCGCCTCGACCTCGGGGCGCGCGCGCCGCAGCAGCACCACCCCGACCCCCACCAGCGCCACCACCACGCCGCCGACCACCCCGAGAAACACCATCCTGCGGCGTTCTCCCCCGTCCTTCGCCGCCACCGCCGAGGACCCCACGCCGCCCGTCACCAGCAGCGCCACCGCCACCTCGTCCTCTCCGCGCCGCGACGCCCCGCTCGCCAGCAGCTGCGCGTACCGCTCCGGCGACACCACCTCCACCACCATCCGCGCCGCCTTCCCTCCGATGCCGGCCAGCACCGGCGTCTCCCCCTCCGGCGCGTCCGCCGCCACCGTCACCAGACCCCCCGGGCTCACCGAGACCTTGCTCCCGGGGCCCACCGACCAGCTCGGCGCCACCGCAAGACGACACCCCGCCTCGTCCAGCACCGCCGCCTTCGCCTGGAAGCTCTCCCCGGGCTTCAGCGTCTTGCGCCCGGGCCTCACCTCGATCCGCGCCGCTTCCCCGGGTTGTTCGCAGGACGGCGCCGGCTTCTCCTCGACCGGCGGCTTCTCCGGCACCGCCGCTGGCGGCGCGCTCGACGCGGCCGCCGGTGGATCCTCCCCTTGCCGCTTCACCAGCGTGTACGTCCGGCTTCGACGGACGCTCGCGGTGCAATTTTGCCCCTGGATCAGGAACTGGTACTGCCCCGTCTCGTCAAACGAGATCACCCGATCCGTCGCCGTCAGCGTCGTGATGATCGTCGCCCGTCGGGGGTCGCTGGGGGCCGTCGCGCAGGTCGTCCGCCAGCCTCGCGGCGAGGCTGAGTGCGAAGTAACCTGGATGCCCCCGCCCATCTCGAAGCACCCGTTGGTGCGAGGGTAACCGCCGCCGCTGAAGGTGAGCTGGCCGCCGCCCTCGGAGACCGCCACGACGCCACCGCCAGAGCCCCGGGGCGCGGGGCGCGGGCCGCAGGGCTCCCCCCAGTCTCCGATGCTCCAGGCCTCGCTCATGGCGCTGGCGCTCCAGGTGCCGGAGAGAGTGGGTCGATCCTGGGCTTGCGCCGCGGCAGAAAAGAGGAGTGCCCCAACCACCCGGAGACCGAGACGAGCAGAGCCGTGACGAGCTGGTCGCAAGATGGGTGGATTCTAGCTGGCCTCCGGTCCGTTGCCCTCCTTTCCGGCCGGGTGATAGGGTCGCAGGCATGCGCACCTTTCACTTCCGCCTGCTGACCCTGGCGCTGGCGGCGCTGGCGGCGGGGCCCGCCTGGGCCCAGGAACGGGTCCCGGCCACCAACGGTCCCGGGCTGGATACTCACCTGTTCCGCCCGGCGATCGACTCCAAGGGGTTCTTCACGGTCAACGGCGCGGACACCCTGGGGGCGGGCAACGTGAGTTTTGGCCTGGTGACCGACTACGGCCACAACCTGATGAGGCTGAAGGAGGGCCACGGTTCGGACGCGCTGATCACCCACTCGTTCCAGGGCACGTTCAACTTCAACGTGGGCCTGACGCGGCGGCTGCTGCTGGGCCTGCACCTGCCGGTGAACCTGCTGGGGGGCGAGGGCGTGGAGGGGGTGGGGCCCGCCGGAGGAACCTACGATTCACCGCGGCTCAACGCGCAGAAGATCGGCTTCGTGGCGCTGCATGCGAAGCTGAACCTGCTGAAGCCGACCGGGCCGCTGGGGGTGGCGCTGCTGGTGCAGGGCGGGTACCCGCTGGGCGACGCGCGAAATCTGGTGTCCGACCCCAAGCCCTGGTACTGGCCCCAGCTGGTGGTCGAGCGGCATTTCGGCCAGCGCGCGGTGCGCCTGGGCGTGAACGTGGGCTACCGGGGGAGCAATCCGGGCGGGGTGACCCGCTTTGATCAGCTGCAGGGGGGCCAGTTCGAGTCGAGCAAGGCGCTGGCGACGGCGGGCGGAGCGGTGGCCGTGCGGGCGCTGGACAAGCTGGAATTCATCGGAGAAACCTACCTGGCCCGCCAGCTCGACGGGAAGTCGGCGGGGCCCGTGGCGCTCTCCCAGGAGGTGGTGGGGGGCCTGAAGATCTTTGTCGAGAAGAACTCGTACCTGATGCTCGGCGGCGGCGTACGCATCGGGGACGGCTACATGGCCGCGGATCAGCGGGGCTTCATCGGGTTCATCTTCGAGCCGTCGATCACCGACCGGGACGGCGACGGGATCCAGGACGAGGACGATCAGTGCCCCGACGAGGCGGAAGACCGGGATAATTACGAGGACTCGGACGGGTGTCCGGACCCGGACAACGACCGCGATGGCATCCCGGACGTGAAGGACGAGTGCCCCAACGATCCGGAGAGCAAGAACGGCTTCAAGGACGAGGACGGCTGCCCCGACGTCGATGATCGAGACCGGGACAAGGACGGCATCCTGGACAAGTTCGACAAGTGCCCCGACGACCCGGAAGACAAGGATGGCTTCGAGGACGAGGACGGCTGCCCCGAGCTCGACAACGACAAGGATGGCATCCCCGACAGCCGCGACAGCTGCCCGCTGGAGCCGGAGGACAAGGACGGGTTCCAGGACGACGACGGCTGCCCCGAGCAGGACAACGACAACGATGGCATCCCGGACTCGCGGGACAAGTGCCCCAACCAGGCCGAGACCTTCAACGAGTTCCAGGACGAGGACGGATGCCCCGACTCGAAGGGCCCGGTGGTGATCCAGGACAACAGCATCCTGATCCTGGAGAAGGTGCAGTTCGAGACCGGCTCCGCCAAGATCCGCCCCGAGTCGAACAAGCTGCTGGACGCGGTGGCCGCCACGCTCAAGGAGCACCCGGAATTCGGCCTGGTCGAGGTCCAGGGCCACGCGGACGCCCGCGGCAGCAAGGCCCTCAACCTCAAGCTGACCAAGGACCGCTCGATCTCGGTGATGAAGGCGCTGATCGACCGCGGGGTCGAGGCGAAGCGCCTGCGCGCCATGGGCTACGGCTCGTACTGCCCGGTGGACGGCGGCGCCACCAGCGAGGCCTTCGAGAAGAACCGGCGCGTCGAGTTCAAGATCGTCGTCAACGGCGGCAAGGCGACCGATGTCGCGCTAGTCTGCGAGGAAGCTCGCCGTAACGGGATCACCTCCCCCCCCATCGAATGAACCTCCTCCGACACCTCCCTCCCCTGCTCCTGCTCGCCGGCACCTCCTGCGTCCCCGAGGTCGAAGACCTCGAGGTCGGCGCCACCATCGACGAGGCGACGCTCACCGTCGAGAAATCCGCCTTCGGTAGCGCCGCTGACCCGCAAGGCACGCCCCAGGGCACCTTCCGCCTGACCCTCAGCCTGGGCGAGTTCGCCTCCGGCGGCTCGGACGTGCGGGTCGAGCAGTTCGCCCTGGTCAACGCCGAGACCCAGGAGGCTTATCTGTCCCCGGTGCTGCTGGCGGCGAGCGATCCGGTCCAGTTTCGCGTCGAGGTCAACTCGAGCAAGCAGCACCGCTACACGCTGGCCTACGACAAGCCGGTGAAGGTGGGGGGGCTCTGCGGCGCCAAGCAGGTGCAGTTCACCGGGACGATCTTCGACGGAGCGCGGGGCAAGACGACGGCGGTGAAGAGCCAGCCCATCGCGGTGAGCTGTCCCTGATGCTGGTGCTGGGCATCGACCCCGGGACGCGCCACCTGGGCTGGGGCCTGGTCCAGGCCGAGGGCACCCGGATCAAGCACGTGCAGCACGGGGTGATTCACCCCCCCGCCGATCGCCCCCTGTCCGAGCGGCTCGTGGTCATCGACGACCAGCTCGGAGAGATCCTTGAGGCGCACCGCCCCGAGGGCGCCGGCGTCGAGAGCCTCTTCTTCGGCAAGGACGCCCAGGCCGCGGCGAAGCTGGGCCACGCCCGCGGCGTGGTGCTGCTGGGGCTGCAGCGGGCCGGGATCCCCTTCGGCGAGTACGCGCCGACGCTGGTGAAGCGAACCGTGGTGGGCACCGGGCTGGCGGACAAGCGGCAGGTGAGCCTGGTGATCACGGCGATCCTCCAGCTCCCCAAGCCTCCCCCGGTGGACGCCTCCGACGCCCTCGCCATCGCCATCACCCACGCCCGCGTCTCGCACCTGGCTCGCCTCGGCTCCCCGGCCCGGATCCCGGCCCCGGCGCGCCGTCCCTCGTGATCGCTCCGGGGACCAGCGCCAGGCGGGAATAATTTTTTCTCCTCGAAATTACGCCTCGCTCCCCCTTGCGGGCTGCATGGGTTGGCGCGGTGCACCGTCTATGCAAGAGAAAGATCGTCGCGGCGCCGTAAGACACGCCATCCTCCCCTCGTTGAGAGCACAAGCCATGAACCTTTCTCGCCTGACCACGAGCCTCCTCGCCGCCCTCTCCCTCGCGATGATCGTCTCTGGTGACGCGGGCGCGCAGCAGCCCCCCAAGGCCCCCGACAAGGCGCCGCCGCCGGCAGGCTCCGCCAAGCCCTCGGCCCCCACCGTCGACAGCATCGCCGACAAGGTCCAGGCGTTCTACAACCAGACCAACACCTTCCAGGCGAGCTTCAAGCAGGTCTACAAGGTCAAGGCGTACAACCAGACCAAGAAGTCTTCCGGCAAGGTGATCTTCGCCAAGCCCGGCAAGATGAGCTGGTCCTACGACTCCCCCAACGGCAACCGGGTGGTCTCCGACGGCAAGCTGCTGAAGGTGTACGAGAAAGAGAACAACCAGATGTTCGAGCAGCCCGTCGAGAAATCCCAGTACCCGGCGGCGCTGGCCTTCTTGATGGGGCAAGGCGACCTCCGCCAGAGCTTCAACCTGAAGATGCTCGACGCGGCCACCATGAAGTTCGAGGGCGGCTACGTCCTCGAAGGCACCCCCAAGGAGGCCACGCCCGCCTACCAGAAGGTCATCTTCTTCGTCGACGGCCCCACCTCCCAGATCCGGCGCACCATCATCATCGACGCCCAGGGCAACCGGAACACCTTTGACTTCAAGACCCCCAAGGTGAACGAGGCGGTCCCCGACGAGACCTTCCAGTTCACCCCGCCCCCGGGCACCCAGATCATCCGGCCCTGAGCCCCTCCGCTGGCCCCCCCGAGCCCCGCCGGCCCAGCGCCCGCGGGGCTCGCTGCATTTTCGAGGACGTGACCTGCATTTTCGCAGGCCCCTGGCGCGCCGCGTTGCTTGACGATTTCCAGCGTAGACTCCACGGTTGATCCACTCGCGCGCCCTGCTGGCGCGCCCAACCACCGGAGATTCTGCATGTCGACGCAGCCCCAGAACCGCTACAAGGCCGACCTTCGCGACTTCCAGTTCCTGCTCTTCGAGCAGTTCAAGCTAGGCGAGCTGTTGCAGCAGGAGCCCTACGCCTCCTGGGGCGAGGACGACGTGAAGATGGTGATCGCCGGCTGCTACGACTTCGTGTGCAAGGTGCTGGGCCCGCTCAACGCGGTGGGCGACCAGGGCTGTCGCG
>JALOQB010000277.1 GCA_025453595.1 Polyangiaceae bacterium | reverse complement strand
CGAGCTCAGAAGCGCCCCTTGCCCATCCCTTCGGGACGGGACCCGCGGGGCTCGTACCGCTCCGTCTCTACCATTCGTTTGTGCTCAAACCGTCTCGGGGTGTGGCAGGCGTGTGTGACGGTTGGAACTCCAAGTGTCGAGCCCCGCGGGTCCCGCGCGAAGCGTGGGCAAGGGGCGTTTCTGAGATCGAGGCGTGTCGAATCGTCTTGAGTGGAAGCCCCTCTTCACACCGTGGGGGGAGCCGGGGGATGCAAGGGGGCCGCGCGGGGCGCCAGCCCCATCGGCCCCCTTGCCGCGGGTGTGGGCTGCGCAAGCCCACCGGCCCCCTTGCCGCGGGCGTGGGCTGCGCAAGCCCACCGTTTCCAAGGCCAGCCCCATCGGCCCCCTTGCCCGGGTGTGGGCGGGCAGCCCACCGTTTCCACAAAGCGCCCGGGGCGCAGCCCCTCAAGTCCTTGCCCGGGCGTGGGCCACGAAGGACCACCGTTTCTGCGAGGTACTTGCGGGTGCCCCCCTGCAGGCACCATGCTGAACAGGTCATGCGTGTTGATGCGATCATGTCTCGTCGGGTTCACACCCTCACCCCCTCCCAGACCCTCCGGGAGGCTGCGCAGATGCTCACCAAGCACGACGTAAGCGGGGCACCGGTCCTCGACGAGGACAGCAAGGTACTCGGTTTTTTGACCCGCACCGATCTGGTCGAGGCCCTCGCTCGCCACGGGGATGTATCCTCGCTTCGCGTCGAGGATGCGATGTGCAACGAGATCGTGTCTGTCACCCCCGAGGCCTCGCTGGAGGAGGCCCTCAAGACCATGGTGTACGAGGGCGTACACCGCCTGGTTGTCCTGTCCCGCGAGGGCGAGATGGTGGGCATCCTGAGCGGCCTTGACGCCTTCCGGGCGCTCACCCAGACAGAGCGTTGATTCAGGGCGTCATGGGCGGGACGTACCCCTCTTCCCCGCACTTCTCCGGGAGCACCAGCGCAGCTACATCCACCCCGGGGTTGCAGAAGTTCTCCGGTGCCTTGGCGTAATTGTTGAGCATGAAGGCATCCAGTGCCTCCTTGGTTGCCTCATCCAGGCAGCTTGAACGGAGCGTCGCCCCCCAGGCGGCGGCGGCGAATTTCACGTCCAGGGCCGGGTCTTCCACCAGGATCAAGCGCTTCTGGGGCCATGACGGGTCGGTGCAAAGCGGGTCGGCGGGGAAGGCGTCGATCATCCCTTGCAGCTCGGCCACCTCCCCCGCGCACCCCTCGGGACAGTTGTAGAGCAGCACCACCGCCCCGTGCTCCATGCTGTGCACCCAGAACCCTCGCGGGATCGGCTTGTCGTAGGTCTTGAACGCCGCCCAGACCCCGTAATGATTGCCGGAGGAAGGCGGGTTGGTGCCAAATTTTAGCGGCAAACATTGCTCCACGTGGGGGCTCGGCTCCAGGGGGAACTGACCCACCTGAAGCCCGCAGGCTCCCCCGGCGCCCGCCTGTCCGGAAGTTCCGGCCCCTGCCGCGCCGCCCATGTCCGCGCCCCCCTGGCCTGCGCCACCCTCACCGCTCATGCCCGCGCCCTGGCCGGAGGCTCCGGCGACCCCGGCCTGACCCCCACCCGCTTGACCGCCTCCGGCTTCACCGGCGACGCCACCGCCTCCCGCGCTCGCGCCTCCGCTCCCGGCTTCCCCCGCGTTGCCAGCGGGGCCTTCACCACCGGCACCACCGCCGGCTCCTCCGTCACCGCCGGTTCCTCCGCCACCGGATCCTCCTTCTCCGGCCCCGCCACCGCCTTCACCACCGGCACCTCCGTCACCGCCACCGGCTCCTCCGCTCGTATCACCAGCGCTGCCACTGGCCCCGGCGCCAGCGAGACCAGCGGCCCCGGCCTGGCCAGCACCGCCGCTGTCACCGGATCCCCCGGCGCCTCCCGCCAGGGAACCTGCGGCGCCTCCCGCCAGGGAACCTGCGGCGCCTGACTGTCCGGAACTTCCGGATATTCCAGCGGCGGAAGCACCCGCGGTGCCCTGCAACGAGGAGAGATCGAGGTCGGGCTCGTCAGCGCAGGCGCCGAGGAGCAGGAGGGGAGCGAGAAGCAGCGAAGCGCGCATGGGGGCTCATGGTACCCGGAGCTTCCGGGAGCGGGGCAGAAGGAGGCAGGAGTTCAGGGGAAGAGGCAGGAGCGTGCGGCCGGGCCGGAGCAGACTCCGGCCTGGCACTGGAGTCCATCGCCACAGCGTCCGGCGGCGCAGGGCTGGTCCAGGCCCGGGGCAGGATCCGGGGCGGGGCAAGCGGCAGCGCAGGCGCCCGGGTCCCCTTCGCAGCGGAGCCCCGAGGAGCAGGCGCTGACGAGCGCGGTCGGGTCCGCGGAGCAGGACTGAGCCTCGGCGATCTCACCGGAAACAAGGGAGCAACCGAGGGAGCAGCGGGTGCGCTGGAGGAGGGCCGGGACATCGACGTCGCAGCCGACGGTGGACGAGAAATCCTGGAGAAAGAGGGCGGCACAGTTGCCATCGAAGCGGAGGGAGGAGTCGCCCAGACGGAAGCGCTCCTTGAGCCGCGCCTGGACCGCCTCGACGCACCCTTGCTGGGAGGGGAGCCCGGCGGCATCGGCGCAGTTGCAGTTGACCCGGCGCTTGCAGATTTCCTGGGAAAACTCCTCGAGAAAAAGCGGCTCATCGACCTCGGGGACCGGCAGCGGAGGGTCCTCGGAGCAGGAGGGGGTGAGGGCGAGAACCAGGGCCAGCGACGAGAGCAAGGCCCCGAGGCGCGCGGTCTGCCGCCCCGAGCGAGGGGGCACCTGAGGGGAGAACAAAGGGCGCATCAAGAAACCTTGTGCCAGGGAACCTCACGAGGACGCAAGCGAGGCCCGGGGTGATCAGCGGGAGGCCCCCTGCATCCGCTGAACGACGAGGATATTTCCCTGAGGGAGCAGCGAGAGCCCCCGGGAAGCCGCGAGCGCCTGGAGGGCCTCGGCGGGGTCGGCGCGGCGCAGGGACAGGGAGACTTCCCCCGAGATCCCCTCCCCCAGCACCAGGTTCATCCGCGCCTCGTTCGCCAGGAGCTGGAGCGCGTTTCCCAGGTCGGCCCGGTGGATCTCGATGTCCACGCGACGCCCGCTGCGCAGCGTCGTCCGGTGCCCGGAGCGAGGCTCCGCGATCCGCACCGGATGACCCGGGGAGAGGGCCGGCAGCGGCCGGGCAGAGGGGGCGAGGGGGGCCGACGCCGCGAGCGCGAGGGCAGCATCCACGTCGTCTGGAGTGGGGGGTGGCCTCGGAGGTGACGGCGCAGCGCACCCGGAGATGCCCAGCATCAGCATCAGCAAGAAACGCGAGGACCGATCCGAGCCCACGATCAACCCCGATAGCCTACCCCCTCACCGCGCCGCCACCAGCCCGGAAACGCCCTCGCGAGCCCCCACCGCGCGCCACCATGGCGCCACCCCTTCGCACATCGAGGGCTCGATGGGGCGGCCAAGCATCGGCATCAACACCCGCGCGCCAGCGCTACCGGCCAGCGAGAGCAGGGTCTCGGCCGGTTCGTCCCACGGGTGGAGACCGAGATCGAAGGTGCCCCAGTGCACGGGCAGCAGGGTGCCTCCGCCCAGCATCTCGAAGGCCCGGAGCGCGTTCTCCGGGCCCAGGTGAATGGCCCCCCACGCGGGGTGCCAGGCCCCGATCTCGAGCATGGTGAGGTCAAAGGGGCCGAGGCGCTGACCGATCGTGGAGAAGGCGTCGGTGAGCCCCGTATCGCCGGAGAAAAAGAGGCGACGCCGGCCGGTCTTCAGCACCCAGGACGACCAGAGGGTTGCGTTGCGATCCAGCAGGCCACGACCCGAGAAATGTTGGGCCGGGGTCGCGGTCAGGGAGAGCTCATGGCCGGGCAAGGTGTGCTCCTCCCACCAGTCGAGTTCGACGATCTGCTCGGGCGCCACGCCGCACCGTTCGAGGTGGGCGCCGACCCCCAGCGACGTCACGATCGGCACCCGGCGCCGCGCCAGCTCGCGGAGGCTCGCGGGGCACAGGTGGTCGTGATGATCATGGGAGAGCAGCACCGCGTCCAGTGGAGGGAGCTCGGCGATGGACGCCGGGACCGGATGGAAACGTCGAGGACCGGCGAACGACACCGGCGAAGCGCGCTCGCCAAAGACCGGATCGGTCAGCACCCGCACCCCGTCCAGCTCGAGGAGCAGGGTGCTGTGGCCCAGCCAGGTCACCCGCAGACCGGAGGACGGCGCGTGCCGCCACGCCTCGTGCGGGCGCTCGACCGGGATCACGCCGGGGGGCACACGACGGCGCCCTCCGAAGGCAAACTCACCCAGGATCGGCAGCGGGTTGCCCCTCAACTCGGGCCCCAGACCGCTCGGGTTACGGAACGAACCATCGTGAAATTGCCTGGAAGCTAGGGCGCGCTCGCGGCGAAGCCCCTGGAGGAGAGCCATGAGATAAACTTGACAACGAGAGGTCAGTTCGTCAAGTTCGTCCAGAATGACAAGAGCGGAGGAAGCGCAGGAAGACGCGACGGAGGTGCGGCGGAGGCGGCTGCTGGAGGCGGCCTTCCTGACCTTTGCCCGCTACGGCTACCGGAAGACCTCGATGGAAGAGGTGGCGCGAGCGGCGCACCTGTCGAGGCAGGGGCTGTACCTGCATTTCTCGACGAAGGAAGAGCTGTTCCGGGGGGTGGTGAGGCACGTCCTGGAGAGCGGGCTGGCGGAGGCCAGGGGTCAGCTCCAGGACGACACGCAGCCGGTGGAAGCGCGGCTGCTCGGGGCGTTTGACGCCTGGGTAGGTCGCTTTGTGGGGATGTTCGGGGCCGAGGTGACCGACATCGAGGAGGCAAGCACCTCGCTGCTCGGTGCCACGGTGAGCGAGCATGAGGAGCAGTTCCTGGAAGGGGTGAGCCGGCTGCTCCGCGCGTCAGGGGTGGTGGCAGCGTACCGACCTGCGGGGCTGCAGGCGAGGCAGCTCGCCGAGACGCTGCTCTTCGCGGCGCGAGGGATGAAGCACGGGGTCGCGAGCCGGACCGAATTCAACGAGCGCATGGCGGTGGCGGTGAAGGCGCTGTGCCTGCCCCTGCGGGAGCGATCATGAGCGGGGCAAGGGCCTGGAGGGGGCGCGCCGGGCTGACGCTGGCGGTGGGGGCGGGGCTGGCGATCGCCTACCAGACCGGGGTGCTGCACCTCTTCCTCGAACCGGCGAGGACCAGGCTGCTGCTGCTGGAGCTGGGGCCTCTCGGCTACCTGGCCTTTGTGCTCGCCTACGCGGCGCTCCAGCCCTTCGGCGTCCCGGGGACGATCTTCATCCTGGTGGCCCCCCTGATCTGGCCCTGGCCGGTGGCCTTCGCCCTCTCGATGGCGGGGACGATGGCCGCGAGCGTCGTCGGGTTCTCCTTCGCCCGGTTCGTCGCCCGGGACTGGGTGGCCAGCCGGATACCGGCGCGCTTCCGCGCCTACGATGAGGCGCTGGAGCGGCGGGGGTTCAGCACCGTGGCGACGCTGCGCTTCCTGTTCTGGATGCCGCCGCTGCTCCACGCCTTCTTTGGCGTGTCTCGCGTGCCCTTCTGGACCCACTTCTGGGGCTCTGCCCTCGGGTACATCCCCCCGCTGCTGGCCACCGCCTACTTCGGCGAGCGCTTCTTCGAGGCCATGCGCAGCGCCCCTCCCTGGGTCTGGGGCGCGCTCGCCGCCTGCGTGGTGCTGATCCTCTCGATCATATGGAAGATCCGTACGTTCAGGAGACGAGCCGTGGCCCGCGGTGGCTCGCTGAAAGCAGGATGAAGCGCACGCAGCGGTGAGATCACCTGGAGGCCAGGCCGGCGGCCGGGGCGGGGCCAGGCCGCCCTCCCCCGTCGCTCACTCCGCCGCGAGGGAGGTCGCGGGGGCGTGGTGCTCCTCGCGCAGACGGCCAAAGAGGATCTCGGGGACGAGCTTCTTCGCCAGCGGCGTCAGGTGCTGGTCGGCCTTGCCGCGGAGGATATCGGACAGGATGGAGACGTCCTGGCGAATGCGCTCGCGGTTATCCGAGTCGGCGAGGAAGTCGCGGGCCTGGGTCACGAGGCCAGGCACGGACGAGACCGCGTCCTTGGTCTTGCGAGCGGCGGCGGTGAGGGCCTTGGCGGCGCGCTCCGTGCGGGAGAGCTTGATGAGGGGCGCGACCTCGTAGACCACGTTGGCGGCGGTGGAGGCGACGGTGTGGCCGGGGTAGTAGGTGTGGCCGCTGTACTTGGGGTTCCGATCGAGGAACTCGCGGAGCTGCTCCATCGAGAGGCCGGTGTCGGCGAGGGCCTTCTGGAGCTCGGCCTCGGCGGCGGCGCGGGCCTTGAACATGTACATCTGGACACGCGAGTAGAAGTTGACGGCGCCGTCGCCGCTGGTCTCGACCGCGCAGAAGATGGTGCCCGGGTAGCGCGCCGTGATGAGGGACTGGACGCCGTCGGAGACGCCCGAGGAGGGCATGCAGCCGAAGGGCTTCACGCTCACGGTGATGTTGGCCTTCTGGTTGACCACGTTGAGGATCAGCTTGCCAACCTCCATGTGGCCCTCGCCGCCGCGCAGATCGTTGCTGTAGTGGCTGTGGGCGACCTCGGCGACCTTGTCCATGTCGGGCAGGTGGTAGCCGTAGAGGCCGAGGGGCCAGGCGAAGACGTTGAAGCCGACGCGCAGGGCGATCTCGGCGAGCTTCATGGTGGCGAGGCGGCGGGAGACGCCCCACTCATCGAGCCCTTCGAGGCCGTAGAGGCCGCCGTCGGTGGTGCGAAGCTCGCGGCGCTCGCGGGTATCGCGGGAGACCTCCCAGATGTTGTAGAGGAGCCAGGCGGTGGTGAGCTGGATGTCGTTCTCACCGCCCTCGCTCTCGAGGAACTTCTGGAGCTGGTAGTTGCCGTCGCCCTCGGTGGTCATGGCCCAGAACTCGCCGATGATGGCGGTCTTTGCCCGGGAGCGGAGGCGATCCAGCTTCACCTTGGCCAGCACCTTGCGGCAGTTGAAGAGGGCGAGGAAGATGTTGGTCTGCTCGACGAGCGCCTGGTAGATGATGCGCTTGCACTCCTCGACGGCGGCGTTCACCGAACCGGGGACGACCTCGTAAGGGCGCATGCGGTAGGTCATCGCGTTGATGACGTCGCCGCAGACGATGGCCTTGACGATGCCGATGAAGAAGGGCGGGTTCATCTCGAGACCCACGTCGTCGCCGGTGGCCTGGGAGAGGCCGCCGGTCTGCTGGAAGAGCATGACGCGGAAGCCGTCAAAGCCCGCGTCGCGGAGCGCCTTGCGGTACTCGGTGACGTACATGCCGAAGCGGCAGGGCCCGCAGGCGCCGGCGGTGAGGAAGACGTAGTTCTTCACGACGTCCTCGGCGCTCATCCCCTCCTTGTCGCGGAGGTCGATCAGGTGCTGCACCAGGCTACCGACGGTGAAGTAGGTCGGGTTGCACTGGCCGCGGTTACCGAACTCCTTGCCGGCCTGGAGGCCCGCGTTGTTGGCCACGCCGAAGAACTTCACGTTGTAGCCGAGGCCCCGGAGGGCGCCCTCGACGAAGAAGTCCTGGGCCGCGGTGAGGCCGCTCACCAGGATGGTGACGTTGGCCCGCTCCTTCTTCGTCATCACCGGCTTGAGCATGCTGTCGGCCCACTGGCGCCGCTCGGTCTTGATACCGAGGCGCTCGCGTTCGGCCTCCTCGTAGGCGCGCAGCTCGGCCTCGAGGGCGTCATCGACGGTGCTCTTCTTCCCGCCGTTCACCAGGGGCAGGCTCTTCTTGGGGGTCGCGATCTGGGTCATAGATTTGTTCCGTACCTGCCCTCCGCGGGCGGCGGAGGGGGTGGTTGAGGGTCGATGTCGGGGGGCGGTTTAAGACGGGCGCAAGGTCGCCGGAGGCGGTCTTCTTCTTGAGCTGCACCAGGCCCTTGACGGGCTCCGGGGCGGCGGGGCGGCGGGGCTGGTACGAGCGGACGCGGGCGGAGAGTTCTTCGATCTGACGATCGATTTCCTCGGTGTTGAGGCCGTGGGTCTGCTCGCGGCGGCGCTGGAGGAGCTCGATGCGCTTCTGGTCGAGGTTGTAGGCCAGCTCGTCGCGCTTGCGCGCGGTGTCCTCGAGGGCCTCCTGGCGGAGCTTGAGGGTGTGAGCGTAGGTCTTGACGCGGATCTTGATGGAGCCCCCGGGCTTGTTGGCGTCGATGTCGTGGAGCGCCGCGTAGGGGACGCCGGAGGTGGAGACGATGCTCTCGACGATGCCGTAGGTGGGCGCGTCGTGGCCGCACTTGAAGCTGGAGAGATCGAGGAGCGCGACGTTGGGGTGGCGGGCGGCGAACTTGACGGCCCAGACCTTCTGGGCGCTGTTGGCCGAGTAGTTCTCGGGCCAGACGTCGTTGATATCGAGGGGGTGCTGGCCGCGCTCGGCCTCGACCGTGAAGAAGCGCCGCAGGAACGCCTCGTCGCGGGGGATGGAGCGGACCGAGAGGATCGGGTAACCAAGCACCTGAAATTCCTCGGGGATGCCGTGGTTGAGGCCCGGGTCCGAGTGGTACGGGCGCCCGACCATGAGCAGCGCGATGCGATCCTCCTCCTCGACGGTCTCGAGGATGGCGCGACCCTTCTCCTGGAGGTCGTGCTCGAAGAGGGCCAGGGCCTTCATGCCCTCGCGGTGGGCGTGGTCGCTCTCGTCCTCGGTGATGCCGAGGCGGGGGCCCCAGACCTCGAACATGCGCCGGGCGGTGAGGGTCATCTCGCCGAAGGTGAGGGCGGGGTCGAGGTACTCGATGCCGCGCTGGGTGAAGAAATCGACCTCCTTGGTGAAGGCCGCCTTCATCACGTCGGGGACGCCGGCGACGATGGGGCAGGAGGCCTTGTCCATCACGTTCTCGCCGAAGCTGGGCACGTGGGTGAGGATCGGGAAGAAGATGTAGTGGAGAGGCTTCTCGGGGGTGTGGTGGTGGAACAGCAGGTTATGGACGTGAGCCTGGGCCACCTTGGAGGGGAAGCAGGGGTCAACGGAGCCGTACTTGCCGCCCTCGACCCACATCTCCTCGCTGGTCTCGTCGCTGAAGACCACGTGGTTCTTGGCCACCCCGAGGGCCTCGAAATACGCCCGGAAGTAGGGCGCCGTGGAGAAGATGTTGAGCACCCGGGGGATGCCGATGCGGACGCGCCGGATGCGCTCTGCGGCCTCCTGGGTGCTGCGCTGGAAGGGCCGCGTCACCTCGACGCGCTTGGAGCTGAAGAGGCCCTTCTTGACGATGAAGTCCTTGACCGGGGTGCCCGCCTCCGGGAGCGGCGCCGTCTTGTAGAAGCTGCGGAAAGCGAGCTTCGACTCGTAATCGACCAGGTTGGGGAACTGCTTGGCGGTCTTCTTCCGGTCAGCGACGAGCCGGAGCATCGCCTCCTCGCTCTCGACGGTGCCCTTCTCGCAGGAGAAGCCGGAGATGTACCGTGCCGAGGACCCGTCGGGGCGGAAGGCGTCGATGAAGGTGCGCTTGCACTCGTTCGGGCAGAAGTGGCACACCGTCTCTTCGTCGTTCTTCGTGGTGTACTCGAGGTTGATCGCCGCCTCGATGCCGATGAACGTCGAGGAGCCCCGGCGCTTGACCACGCGCAGGGTCTCGAAGGCTGCCCCGAGGGCGCCGGCCTCGCCCGTGTGGGGGTGGACGAACACCTCGGCGCCGGGGACGCGTTGCTTGATGTAATC
>JALOQB010000276.1 GCA_025453595.1 Polyangiaceae bacterium | reverse complement strand
GTGCATCCCGCGGGTGGGCAAGGTTGACGAAGAGCGGGCGCCCACGGAGGTCGGCCCCCCGCAGCGCCTCGATGGCCGCGTTGGCCCCCTCGGCGGTGGCCATGCTGACAAAACCGAAGCCTCGACGCCGACCGGATTCGTCAATGGGCAAGCTCACCCGCTGCACCGGCCCCACGTTCCGCTCGCGGAACAGGGCGTCGACTTCTTCTTCGGTGGCATCGTACGGGAGGTTACCGACGTAGATCGTGCGATCCGGCGCGGGTGCCGCACGCTCGGCCCGCGGCGGCGGTGCGCCTGGACCACCCCCGCCCCCCATCCCGCCCTCGCGCTTCGGAGGCTCGGCCTGGAAGGGACGCACCGAGATCGGACGCCCGGCATGCAACGAGCCGTGCAACGAGTCGAGGGCCACCTGCGCTTCGTCCGCGGTGGCCAGCGTCACGAAGCCGAACCCCCGCGGGCGCCCCGTTGCACGATCCTTGGGCAGGCTCACTTCGAGGACCTTGCCCCCCGTCGCCTCGAACAATTGCCGGAGAATGTCTTCGGTGTAGGTGTCGGGCAAGCCCGCCACGAACAGCTTGCGAGCTTCTTCAGCGGCCATGAACTTTCTGTTTCCTCCGGGGGTTGAGACGAACGCTAATGTTGTTGGTATAGGTCACAGGACCGGACACGATTACCACGATACGCTGCGCCCTCGGGCCGTCAAGCAGCGCCCCGGAGCCCGCGCGCATTTTCTGGAAGACCTGACCATGGCACCCCCCCCTATCCGCGTCCTGCTCAACCCCAAAGCTGGCGCCGGCGCCGCCCTGCGCAAGCTCCAGAGCCTGCGCGAAGCGCTGCGCCGCCAGGGCCTCGAGCACGATATCGTCGAGACATCCCGCCCCGGAGAGGCCAGCGATCTCGCCCGCCGCGCCCGCGAAGACGGCGTGCAAACCCTGGCCGTGGTGGGCGGCGACGGCACCCTGAACGAAGCCGTGCAGGCTTACCTCTCCCCGGAGGGAACCCCCCTCGATGGCCCTGCCCTCGCCGTCATCCCCGCTGGCACCGGCGGCGACTTCAAGCGCTCCCTCGGCCTCTCGGGGAGCCTGGAAGAGGCGATCGGTCGCCTCCGGAGCCCCGCGCGCTCCGTTGACCTCGGCCTCCTCCGGCTCACCGACGCGCAGGGCGCCCCGACCCTCCGCGCCTTCCTCAACATCACCAGCTTCGGCGTCGGCGGCCACACCGACCAGCTCGTCAACCAGGGCCCCAAATGGCTCGGCGGCAAGCCCGCTTTCTTCCTCGGCTCCCTGCGCGCCACCCTGGGCTACAAGAACCAGGAGATTCGCCTGAAGATCGACGGTGAAACCCGCTACGAGGGCCCCGTATTCAACGTCGCCGCCGCGAACGGGCGCTACTTCGGCGGCGGCATGCTGGTCGCCCCCCACGCCGATCTCTCCGACGGCCAGTTCGAGGTCATCGTCCTGGGCGACATGACCCTCCCCGAGAAACTGACCCTGGCCTCCTCGCTCTACGAAGGCACGCACCTCGACCACCCCAAGGTCCTCGCCGGTCGCGGCCGCGTCATCGAGGCCGAGCCCCTCCAACCCTGGAGCCACGTGCTGATCGACATGGATGGCGAGACCCCGGGGCGCCTCCCCCTCCGCATCGAGGCGCTCCCCGGCGCCCTCCGCATCCACGCCTTAACTCACCGCGATACGCAGCGCCCCCTCGGCCTCGTTGGCCCTCGCCACGGCCTCCTCCCGGGTGCTGCCGACGCAGAGCAGGTGCCCCGCCCGCGACGCCGCCGTCGCCAGCCCGCCGACCCGCTGCCCGCTCCGCAGGTACACCTCCGCGTCCACCACGCCAGGCATCGCCCTCGCCTGCTCCAGCCCCTCCACCCCCCTCACCTCCCCCGAGGGGGGCGCCAGGAACCGCACCAGGGCCGCGCCATGCCCCTCGCCGCGGCGCCCTTCCCCCTCCAGCGAGGCGTCGCCCAGCGCCACCCCCAGTAGCCGCCGGTACAGATCCACGCCGCTCACCAGCCGGGTCACGTCCGCGTCAAACCCGCCCCCGCAGCGCGCCGCGGTCTCGAACACCGCCGCCCTGCCGGGGGCCACGCACACCTGCGTGTAGCAAGGCCCTCGCCTCAACCCCAGCGCCTTCGCCGCGCGGCGAGCTGCCTCGACCCCTGCCTCCACCAGCGCCGTCGGAAGCCGGCTCGGCGTCACCTCGCTCCGCATCACCCCCAGCGGTCGCCCCCCCGGGAACACCTCCCGATCGGTCACCGCGTACACCACCAGCTCCCCGCCCTCGACCCAGCCGTTGACCGAGAGCTCCTCCCCCTCCAGGAACTCTTCGACCACCACCCCCGCCCCGCCGTGGCTCACCGCCGCGGCTTGATTGTATGCGTCTTCCATACAATGGATATCGTCGACGCGAGACACGCCGCGCTGGCCCCAGCCAAAGGCCGGCTTGACGACCAGCGGTGCGCCCACCCGGGCGGCGAAGGATCGGGCCTCGTCGAGGGAAGAGGCGTGGCAGAAGCGAGGCACCGGGAGGCCCGCGCCCTGGAAGGCGGCGCGCATCTCGCCCTTGTCCTGGCAGCGGCGGATCGTCGCCGGGTCGGCGTAGAAAGGGAGCCCGAGGCGGTGGGCGACCAGGGCGGTGGTGGTGAGCGCGAGCTCGGAGCCGGAGGTGACGATGGCCCGGGCGCCGGAGCGACGCACGGCGTCGGCGGTGGCATCCGGGTCGCCGGTGGAGGCGAGCTCGAAGCGATGGGCGAGGGGCACGCCGACCGCCGCCGGGTTGAGATCGAGGCCGATGACCTCGACGCCGAGGTCGCGGGCGGCGCGCAGCAGGCCGAGCTGGGGGAAGCCGCAGCCGACGACGGCGACGCGCGGGGGCATCAGGAGACCTCGTGGGCGAGGGGTTCGGGGAGCGGGGCCTCGCGCGGCGGCGGGCCGAGCTCTTCGGCGACGAGGAAGGTCGGGCGCCCCTGGGCCTGGACGTAGATGCGGGCGATGTACTCGCCGATGAGCGACAGCGCCAGGAGCTGCATGCCGCCCAGGATCGACACCACGGCGATCAGCGAGGCCCAGCCGGAGACGGTCTCGCCCCAGAGCAGCTTGTAGACGATGGCCCGGAGCGCCACCAGGAAGCCCAGGGCGGCGCAGAGGACCCCGAGGGAGCCCACGTAGCGCAGGGGCTTGGACGAGAAGCCGACGACCAGGTCGAAGGTGTGGTTGATGAGCTTGGTGAGGTTGTACTTGGTGCGCCCGCTGGCGCGGGCGGCGTGGCCCACGTCGACGATGGTGTAGCGAGCGCCGACCCAGCAGGCCAGGGCCGACAGGAACTTGCTGCGCTCGGGCAGCTCGGCCAGCAGCCGCGCGGTGGACGCGCGCATCAGCCGGAAGGTGGAGATGTCTTCAGGGAGCTCGATCTCCATCTTCTTCATCACCCAGCGCATCCCCCTGGAGGCGGCCTTGCGGAAGAGGGGGTCTTGCCGGTTCTTGCGGACGCCGTACACGATGTCGAAGGCATCGCCCTCGAAGGCGAGGAGCTTGGGGATATCTTCTGGAGGGTTCTGCAGGTCGCCGTCCATCTGGAGGATCCAGCGGCCGCGGGCGTGGAGGTAGCCTGCCTGCACCGCGGCTTCCTGGCCGTAGTTGCGGGTGAACCGGACGGCCCGGACGTGGCGGTGCTCGCGGCACAGGGCCCGGAGCAGCGTCGGGGTCAGGTCCTTGCTGCCGTCGTCGACGAAGAGGATCTCGTAGGGCTTGCCGACCTGGTCGAGCACGGCCGACACCCGCTCGACCAGGGGCCGCACGTTGCCCTCCTCGTTGAAGACCGGCACCACCACGCTGTAGTGGGGCGGGGGGGCCGCGGGGCCGGTCACGCGACCGCCTCGGCGATGCGTTCGCAGACGTAATCGACGTCGGCCTCGGGGATCCAGGGCCAGAGCGGGAGGGAGACGGTGCGGTCGCCGATGTCAGCGGCGTGGGGCAGCGCGTCCGGCGGGAGGCCGAAGCGCTCGCGGTAGTACCGCAGCGTGTGGACCGCCCGGTAGTTGACCGCGCAGCCCACGCCCTGCTGGCCCAGCGCGGTGAGCACCTGCTCGCGGCGCCCCCGTGGGACCAGCACCGGGAACAGGTGGTGCGCGCTCCTGCCCTCCCGGTGCATCAGCGTCAGCCCCGGGACGCCGCGGAGCCGCGCCTCGTAGCGCTCGACCGCCGCCTGGCGGCTGGCGCGGCGCGCCTCGGCCCGGTCAAGCTGGGGAAGCAGCAGCGCCGCCTCGACATCCGTGAGGGCGCCCTTGAAGCCCAGCTCGATCATGTCCCAGTGCTGGTAGGCGCCGCCGTGGCGCGAGATCGCGTCCTTCGAGACGCCGTGGTTGCGCAGCCGGCGCAGCCGGGCGTCCAGCTCGGCGCTGCGCGTCGCCACGGCCCCCCCGTCGCCGCTGGTCATCGTCTTGGTCGCGTAGAAGCTGAAGACCGCCGCGTCCCCCAGGGAGCCGGGCCGCAGGCCGTCTCGCTCGGCCTCGAAGCCGTGGGCCGCGTCCTCGACGAGGAACAGCCCGTGCTTGTCCGCGATGGCCCGCAGCGCCCTGACGTCGCAGAGCTGGCCGTAGAGGTGCACGCAGAGGATCGCCTTGGTCCTGGGGGTCACCTTGCGGGCCACGTCCTCCGGGTCCAGCGCCCCGGTCCGCGGATCCACGTCGGCGAACACCGGCGTCGCCCCCACGTAGAGCGCCGCGTTCGGGGTCGAGATGAAGGTCATCGGCGTGGTGATCACCTCGTCGCCGGGGCCCACCCCGAGGGCGTGGAGCACCATGTGCAGCCCCAGGGTGCAGCTGGTGACGCCCACCACGTGGGGCACCCCCAGCGCCTCCCCCAGCTTGCGCTCGAAGACCCCCACCCGCGGCCCCAGCGTCAGGAAGGTCGTCCCCAGGGTCTCCCGCAGCGACGCCAGCTCGGCCTCGCCCAGGTCATGCCGGTAAAATTCGACCTTCCTGCCGCTCACGACAGCACCCGCCCCTCGATCGCCACGTCCCCGAAGGTCCGCTCCACCTCCGCCAGGAACACGTACTGCTTCAGCGTATAGAACCTCCGGTCATCCGGGTCGACGCGCCCCTCCCGCAGGGCCAGCAGCACCTCGGCGATCCCGTCGTCCACCGTGCGGCCCGGCCTCCAGCCCAGGATGCCCTCGATCTTGTCGAAGTTCACGTTGTAGTCCCGAAGGTCCGGGTCGGTGCCGGCGATGTCGAGGTGGGTGCCGGGGATGGCGTCGCGCACCCGGTACGCAAGGTTGAGGATCCGTACATTGTTGATGTTGTTGCCAACGTTGATCACCTCGCCGCGGACCTTGTCGGCGGGGGCCTCGAGGGTGCGGAGCAGGGCCTCGGCGACGTCGGCGACGTGGACGAAGGGGCGCCACTGCTTGCCGCCGCCGTCGACGACGATGCGCTGCTGGGTGTAGGCGTTCTTGGTCATCACGTTGACCGCCAGGTCGAAGCGCATGCGGCGGGCGAGGCCGAAGACCGTGGCGAAGCGCAGGGCGGTGACGACGATGGGGGTGGTGCGGCCCAGCTCGAGGAGGGAGGCCTCGACGTCGGCCTTGCAGCGGGCGTAGAGCGAGACCGGGTGCAGCGGCGAGGTCTCGACCAGCTGGGTGCCCTCGCCGTGGCCGTAGACGCTGCAGGACGAGGCGAAGACGATGCGCTCGACGCCGGCGCCCTGGGCGAGGCGGTGGCAGCGGCGCGAGCCCTCGAGGTTGACGGAGCGGGTGAGCTCCGGGTCGAGCTCGCAGGCCGGGTCGTTGGAGATACCGGCCAGGTCGATGAGGCCCGTGACCCCCTCGAAGACCCGGGGGTCAACCCGGCGGATATCGGCCTTCACCACCCGGAGCGCCGGGTGCGAGGGGAGCGTCTGGGGGCCGAAGTAGAGCCGATCGACCACCGTGACCTGGTAACCCCGCTCGAGCAGCATCGGGACCAGCGTCGAACCGATGTACCCCGCCCCGCCGGTGACAAGAACATGCGCCATGAGCGCTCGCTCTACTCAGGGCGCCCAGCAACGGCAAGCCCCCGCCCTGGCGCCCCGGAGAATGCTGCGGCTCAGGGGGCCGGCGCGGGCACGTCGGGCATCTGCTGGTCGTCGGGGATCCGGATGGCCTCGAAGGTGCCTTCGCCGGGGCCGCTGGAGATATCCCCGAGGAAGACCTCGGAGGAGGTGAAGGTGCCGGTGCCGCGGAATTCGCCCTCGACCTGGGAGAAGGAGCCGGACAGCACGATGTCCTTGATGGTCAGCCGGGGCAGCTGGGTGACGGCGTCGGTGGGCTCGTTGCCGAAGATGACCACGCCCGGGGTCTGCTCCTCGGCGCACCCCTTGGCGGGGAAGGAGAAGCCCGCGGGCGGCGAGTTGTTCGCGAAATAGTCGGGGAATTCGCGGACCGACGCGGCCTTCTCGGAGGGGGCCACGCACTTGGGCTCGGGGATGAGCTTGCACACCTCGGAGGACGCGCAGGGGAAGGGGCACCGGTTGGCGTCGGGGATCCGGTCGCCGTTGGTGAACTGGCCGCGGAACGCCCCGGTCGCCGGGTCAACCCGGATGTCCCCCACCAGCTGCACCTGGAGCCCCAGCGGCTTCACCACGCTCACCAGGAAGAAATATTGCCCCGACTGGAAGGGCCCCGGCGGCGTGGTGCCGGTGCAGGAGAAGCCGTAGCCGAAGGGGATCCGGCGGCGCACCCGGGTGTCGACGCCGTCCAGGTCCTTGAGGCCCGGCTCGATCACCAGCGCCAGCGCGGGGCCCACCGGCAGGGCGTTGTTCTCGTCGACGGTGATCCGGAAGCGGGTGTTGCTCTCGAGGAACTGGGACACGCCCCCGGTCTCTCCGGCGGCCGAGCGCTCGAAGATCACCGCGGTCTTGTGGTCGGGGGCGGCCTCCGGGTCCCCCTCCAGGTTGCCCTCCGCGTCGGTCTGCAGCCGCACGATCTTGACCGACAGCGAGGCCGGGTCGACCGGCTCGGAGAAGGCCAGCTCGATGGGCGCCTTGCTGTCCGCCAGCCGGCCGTCCTTGAGCCCGACCACGGCGATCTCGGGGGGAGCGTTGAACTTGTCGCAGGAGGACGTCAGGGCCGCCGTCGCGGCCACCACCCAGCACCAGCGTTGCATCAGCATGCGCATCGAAACCTCAGAAGTGAAAGGTGGTACGTCCCTGGACCATGGCGCTGCGCGCGGCGCGGCCGTCGCGGTCCTGGAGCGCGTTGCCGGCGAAGAGCACGGCGCCCTCCAGGTCGAAGATGAAGTGATCGAGGTAGCGCCACTGGATGCGGCCGTCGATCTCGGTGCCGTAGCGCCTGCCCGGCTTGCCGCCGACGAAGTTCACCAGGTCATCGTCGATGGTGGCCCCGTCGCGGGCCTGGAGCGAGGCCACCGGGTCGTTCACCGGGGCGTCGGCCCACGCGAAGAGCACGCCGCCGCGGAGCAGGAGCCGGGGGTGAGGCCGCACGTCGAACTGGGGGAAGAGCGCGATGGCGTTGGTGAAGGCGCCCCGGGTGTTGACGCTCTCGGCGGGGAAGGACGTGGCCCCCAGGCGCCGCAGCGCCTCGGTGGCCGCCGCCGCCGCCCGCGCCGACTGGTACTGGAGCACGTGCTTGAACAGCAGCAGCCCAACGTTGGTGTCCTCGGCGAAGACAAACTGGGAGAGCGGCGTGCGGTTCTGCGGGTCCGGGTCGCCGGAGGCGTAGTCAAACTCGAGGTAAGCCGTCCAGAGCGGGTCGCGGGTGGGGGCCTTGGCCGCGTCGCTGCCCGTGTCCCGGGGGGCGCCGTGGGCCCAGGGGGCGTGGTCGTAGCGCACCACCGCCCGCGCCCCGAGCTGCTGGATCTTCTGGTCGATCACCGGGTCGTTGGCGATGACCCGGTAGGCCTGCCCGATCTCGCGGGTGGTGCCGATGTTGGTCGCCACCTCGGTCCCGAAGTGAAACCCGCCCAGCCGCGCCATCCCGCGGAACCCGAACGAGTTCACCTTCGAGGTGTACTGCTGGTCCCACCGGTACACCCCGTACATCGTGGTGTTCACGTCGCTGAAGGGCCCCACGCTCGGCGCGTTGTAGAGCAGCGCCCCGAAGAACTGCCGCACGTCGTCCCCGAACAGGTGCGGGCTGTCCGAGACAAACTGGTCGTACCCGAGGACCGTGAAGAACCCCTCGGTCTGCGACAGGTTCCGCTTGTCCTTCGGCTTGAAGGCCTCCAGGGGCTTCGTCGCGAACATGATCCGGTCGACCGAATTGCCCTGCCGCGAGAAGCCAAACCGGTTCGGCCGCCCGTCGCCCGTCGCCTGCTGCACCCCCAGCCCCACGCCGATCGGCTGCCGCCCCACCCGCAGCAGCCCGAACGGCAGCGCCACCTCCCCGTACGCGCGCCGGATCCGGAACGACTCCTGCGAGCACAGCCCGTACCCGTAGGACCCCGGCTGCAGCTCGTCCCCCGCCTGGTACTTCACGCAGGGCGTCGCCACGTTCGGGTTCCGCGCGTTGACGTTGCTCCCCCGATCCGGCGCCGGTGTCTGCCCCAGGTCGCCGTTGTCCCCCCACATGGTCCCGTCCAGGATGTCCGTCGAGGTGATGATCTTCACCTTGTCCTGGTAATCCACCGTCCCGTCCAGCCGCAGCCGGTGCTCGATCCACTCGACGTTCCGCCGCGACGTGGTGTTCAGCGAGAGGGGCTGGATCCGCAGCCAGTTCGCCCGGTACTCGGCCCCGGGACGGATCCCGAAATCTCCGAACGCTGTCCTCGCCGGAGGGCCCGCCGGATCCGGATCGGACCACGGCTCGGCGGCCCCGGCTCCCTGGGTGTAGGCGCCCCCTGCCAGCAGCAGCGTCAGGGCCAGCCATCGTCGCGCAAAAGTCTTCCGCACCGGAGCAATCTATCGGTGACCCGCCCCTCTCCCCAAGAGAATCCGTTTCCCCCGCCCGGACCCTGGCACGTCCCCTCCTTTCGTGCTCCCTTTCTCGTCATGCGGTGGATGTACCTTCTCGCGCTCTCCCCCCTCTCGCTGCTCGGCTGCTACCACGAGGAACACGAGTTCCACGACACCAGGGAAGACTGCCCGACGGGGGTATCTTTTGACCTCTCCGACCTGCAAGATCGCCTGGTGAGCGAGGGCGCCGTGGAGATCCGGGCCTGCTTCAACGACAGCTGCGACGAGCTGACGCTGCGGCAAGACAGGGACCAGCAGCTCTGCGAGGGGGCCCCCGGTGGGCCTCCGGACCAGCTCACCTGGTGCCAGTTCCGCAAGGACGGGCGGGTCCAGATCAACATCCTGCGGGTGGACGGCGCTTACTACCAGGACCAGGCCCCCCA
>JALOQB010000275.1 GCA_025453595.1 Polyangiaceae bacterium | reverse complement strand
ACGACGCTGCGGACATCTTCCTGCACCGTTTGCGCGACCTGACCAGGTCTTATTCACCCCCGCCAGGAGAAGGCCCGGAAATGGGTCAACTTTACCTCACGCTAGCCTCCCTTGATCTGGATCTGGTCCAGCACATCGACCTGGAAAATCGCATCCTTTTTCCCCGTGCGGTCCCCCTCGAACGGCAGACGCTGGTGTGATCGCGACCCCACACGACACGCTCCGCGGAGGGGATGGGTTGGGCGTCATTGGGTTGGACTGAGGCGAGTACCGCGCAAACCAGGCAGCCCAAACGCAAGTCCTGCGGCAGCGCGGTGAAAAAGCGTCCTTCATGAGTCCACTTTCAACTTATTTCATTCTGGACAGCAGATGAACCATCGGCAGGCATCCGGGTTGCATTCAGGTTGGGGACCATGACCATGACCGCCACGCTTCCTCGCGTCCCGTGCCTCAGCGGCGTCCAGGCGATCTTGCGGGGGAGTTCGCTGTTCCGGGGCCTGGCCCCTCACCATCTGGAGGGGCTGGAGCGTGCGAGCCATCGCCGCACGGTGGAGCGGGGGGAGGCGCTGTTCCGTGCGGGCGACGAGGCGGACAGCGTCACGCTGATCACGGTGGGGCTGGTGAAGGTGGTGCGGTACCTGCCGGACACGACGGAGACGATCCTGGGGCTCTTCGGTCCGAGGGAGCTGGTCGGGCTGATCGCTGCGCTTCAGGGGCACCTTTACCCGGCGACGGCCATCGCCCTGAGCCAGCGGGTGGAGGTGCTGAGCGTACGCAGCGCCGCCGTGCTGGAGGTCATGCGCCAGGAGACCGCGCTGGCGCTGACGATCAACCAGGCGCTGATTTACCAGGCGAAGATCCTCCACGAGAAGATCGACGTGATGAGCGCCGGGGCGGTGCCGCAGCGGCTGGCGTCCTTGCTGCTGACGCTGGCCGAGCGCTTCGGTGACGAGCAAGAAGGGCACGGCACGCTGGTCCCGGTGGTGCTGTCCCGGGGGGAGCTCTCGTCCCTCGTGGGGGCCCGGGTGGAGACGGTGATCCGGGTGCTGTCGCGCTGGCAGAAGCAGGGGTTTTTGGAGACCTCGCGGCAGGGTTTTCTGCTGCGCGACATCGGCGCCCTCGCCGCGGTCCAGCGGAGCAAGGCCGAGCTGGACTGACGGAAGTCATGCCTCCGCCGCGTCATGACGTCCGTCAGGGCGGGCCCCCCGCGGGAGGATGACAACGCACGGTACAACCTCGAAAGGAGGAGACGACGTGTCCAAGACCTTCCCAGGCCTCTTCGCCGTGCTGCTGGCGTTGATCGCGCCGACCGCGGCCCAGGCCACCCCGCCCCCGAGCGCCCCCACGCCTTCCCAGAAGGCCAATTACGCGCTCCCGATGCTGATGCGCCCGGCCCTGGCGCCGACGCTGCTGCGGCTCGACGCCGCGGTGGCGCTCCAGGACAGGGCCACGACGCTGGTCCCGGTGCTGACCGGCGCCTACCGCCTCTTCCCGGATTTCTCCGTCTTCGGCCGCGCCGCCATGGTGCAGCAGTCGCTGGACAGCGGCCCCGCCCCCACCGCCCTCGCCAACCCCTTCGTCTTCGCCCAGTACGTTCCGTCCCTCGGCCCCTCGCTCAAGCTGGCCCTCTTCGGTGGCTCCTCGATCCCCGTGGGCGCTGGCGGCGGGAACCAGCCCAACCTCGCCAGCCGCTCCGCCGTGGGCGCCGGCATCTACGCGCGGCAAGGCATGGATAACGCCATGTTCGCCGTGAACTACCTGACCCCCGCGGCCGGAGTGGGCCTCGCCTTCAACCACCGCGGCTTCACGGCCCAGGCCGAGGTGACGGTCCTCCAGCTCATGCGCGTCCGTGGCGACCAGCTCGACAAGGAGAGCAGCCGCACCAATTTCACCGCCGCCACCTACGTCGGCTACCGGATCGTCCCCCTCGTGACCGTCGGCGCCGAGGCCCACTACCAGCGCTGGCTCTCCACCCCTACCGCCGTCGAGAAGAACGAGACCCTCCGCCAGCAAGGGACCGTCGGTGGCAATGTCCGGTTCAACCTCCCGCTGGAGAATGGCCTGCTGATGCGCCCCTCCATCGGCTACTTCGTCGGTGTGGATAAACCCATGACCGATACCGGGTATCGCATCATCCAGCTCGATCTGCCGGTCGTCTTTTTAGCCGGAGGGGTCGAGGGGGGTGAACGGGGGAGACATCCCCAGCCGAGGGAGGCTAGCCCTCGCCTCGCTTTTCGTTGGCGAGGGAGGCCTCTCCGGTGAGGACCGGCAGGGCGATCTTGAGGGCGATGGTGAGGACGAGGAACCCTCCGGCCCAGATGCCGGCGGTGATCTTCCACTCGGTCATGGTGGGGACGTACTCGACGATCTCGTGGAGGGTGCTGGGGACGAAGCCCGGTATGATGAGGCCCATGCCCTTCTCGATCCAGACGCCGACGATGGAGAGGAGGCAGGCCAGGTCGAGGAGGCCGAGGCTGCGGCGCGTGGCGGGTAGGTGGAGGAGCAGGGCGGAGGTGAGGTTGAAGGCGACGGCGGTCCAGATCCAGGGGACGAGGGCGTTCTGGCCGTGGGATCCGAAGAACAGGTACTTCACGGCGGTGGAGTGGGCGCCGCCGGTGTAGAGGGCGGTGAACAGCTCTGAGCCGAGCATGAACAGGTTGAGGAGCACGGTGACGCGCATCACCGAGGTCAGCGTACGGATCGGTCCGTCACCCACGTGGAACGAGGTGAAGCGGCGCACGAGCTGGAGCAGCAGGATGACGAAGGCGGGGCCGGTGATGAAGGCCGTGGCGATGAAGCGCGGGGCCAGGAGCGCCGAGTTCCAGAAGGGGCGACCGCCGAGTCCGCCGTAGAGGAAGGCCGTCACGCTGTGGATGGAGATGGCCCAGAAGATCGAGAGGAATACGAAGGGGATGTACCAGCGCTTATCCGGCTTACGGTCCAGAAATTTCATGTAGAGCAGGTAGCCGCAAATATGGAGATTCAATACAAGATAACCGTTGAGGACGAGGACGTCCCAGGTGAGCATGGAGATGGGCCAGTTGAAGCGGCCGATGCCTGGGATGATGTGCCAGAAGCGGTCGGGCCTGCCCATGTCGACGACGATGAAGAGGATGCAGACGACGATGGCGGCGACGGCGAGGAGCTCGCCGACGAGGACGACGTCGTGCATCTCGTGGTCGTCGTAGAGGTAGGCGGGGATGACCATCATGACGGCGCCAGCGGCGAGGCCGACGCCGAAGGTGAAGTTGGCGATGTAGAGGCCCCAGGAGACGTGGTCCGTCATCGCCGTGAGCTGCATGCCCTGGGCGAGCTGGTGGGCCCAGGCGTTGGCGCCGACGAGGGCGACGGCGGTGAGGAAGGTCATCCAGGCGTAGAAGAGGGGTCGCCCCTCGAAGGCGCGGGTGACCGCCTGCCAGAGGAAGCGAGGGTAGGTGACGACGTGGCTGGTTGCGTTCATGGGTCGCCTCACTCGTCGAAGAAGTAAAAGAAGCGGGGCCGTGTCCCGAGCTCTTCCTTGAGGACGTAGACCCGCTTGTTCTCCAGGACCCAGCGGATCTCGCTGGCCGGGTCGAGGAGGTTGCCGAAGACGCGGGCCCCGGTGGGGCAGGCCTCCAGGCAGGCGGGCTGGCGGCCCTCGCGGGTGCGGTGGAGGCAGAAGGTGCATTTCTCCACGACGCCCTGGGGCCGGATGCGGTTGGAGAGGTAGCCCTGCTCCGTGGTGATCTGCTCCGCGGGGATCTCGGGTTTGGTCCAGTTGAAGCGCCGCGCGTGGTAGGGGCAGGCGGCCTCGCAGTAGCGGCAGCCGATGCACCAGTCGTAGTCGACGACGACGATGCCGTCGGACTCCTTCCAGGTGGCCTGCACCGGGCAGACCTTCACGCAGGGCGCGTTGTCGCACTGGTGGCACTGGACCGGCAGGTAGTACTTGCCGGGGGCCGGGACCGCGTGGGCGTACTGGGCGGTCCCCCGCTCCAGGTCGAAGGTGCCCTGGTCCATCTCGAGGACGCGGATGTACGAGTTGTTGGTGCGCCGGTCGTGGTTGTTCTCGACGTGGCAGGCCTCGGCGCACTTGCGGCAGCCGATGCAGACGCTGAGGTTCAGCGCGTAGCCGAACTCGACCCCCGGCAGAGGCTTCGGGTCCTTCACCGTCACCGTGGCGCCGTAGGACTCCTTGGTGTCCCGCTCGACACGCTGGAGCACCTTCGCCAGCTCGTCCTTGCTCATCTCCTTGTAGTGCTTCTGGAGGAACTGCTCCATCGTGAGGTCCTTCGACCAGGCCCGCAGGGGCTCCATGGCGTAGGCGAAGGCGCTGGCGCCGAGGGTGGCGCCGAGGATCTGGAGGGAGACACGGCGCTTCGGATCGGGCTGGTCGCTCATCGATGGGGCTCCTGGGAGAGGCGCGGGACGGTGAAGCCGGGGCGCGACGGGCCCGCCGGTGGGAGGAGACGATCCGCCGGCGGCAGCACCGGGTTCGAGGGCTGGAACTGGGGCGTGTGGGGGTCGTGACAGTCGACGCAGTGATTGCGGAGACGAGGCCCCCGGGAGAGATCCCAGTGGCCCTGCATGCCACCGTGGGAGCCGTGGGTGTAGTCGCGGAACTGGGGCCCGTGGCACTGGGCACAGAGCTGCATCGCGTCCCGCATCGGCAGCAGCGTCCCGTCGGCCTTGCGCAGCGTATCCTGGGCGCCCACCACGTGGCAGGAGCCGCAGGCGAGCTCGCCGTGCTGGAAGCTCATGCCCTGGTGGAACGCCCGCAGCTCCGCCGTCGACGCGGGGAGCCGCTCGGGCCGCCGCGCCGTGTGGCACGAGACGCACTCGGCCCGGATGGGTCGCCCCAGGGCGTCGACCTTGCCCGTGTCGATCGAGGTCAGCTTCGGCGGGATGTGGATCTCCACCGGGTAGCGGCGGCCCGAGGATGCCGGAGGGGCCGGCGCCGCCTCGTGGCGCTGCTCGGGCTGTCCGCACCCCGCGAGGAGCGCTGCGGCCAGGAGGGTTGGCAGGAGCCGTTTCACACCCCCAGAACTAGGTGGCTCCCCGGCCCCGCGCACTGATCGAAATCAGTGCGCGGTCAGGTCTCGAAGCCGACACTGGGCCTCGTCATGATGATCAGCGGTCTGGTGGTGACCCTCGCGGAGGATCCTCGACAGCAAACCCTCGCCCTCGACGCGCTCCGGCGCGACGCCCGCATCCAGCTGGGCGAGGGCGCCGGGCGCAAGCTCCCCGTCGTCGTCGAGACGACCACGGCGGAGGAGAGCACGGCCCTCGTCGAGGCCCTGGGCTGCGCCGCCGGCGTCGACTTCGTGGACGTCATCTACGTCGATTTCTCCGGGACCTCCGGGGCAGGAGCTTGAACATGGAGAGGCGCGACTTCCTCAAGGCAAGCGCGATGGCCGCAGCGACCGCGGCGGCAACCCGGGCCTTCGATAAAGAGAGCCACGCCGCCGACGCGCCGGGCAAGGACGACGTCCGCTGGGACAAGGCCCCCTGCCGCTTCTGCGGCACCGGCTGCCACGTCCAGGTCGGCGTCAAGGGCGGCCGCGTCGTCGCCATCGCCGGCGACCAGAAGGCCGAGGTCAACAAGGGCCTCCTCTGCGTCAAGGGCTACCACGTCGGTCTCGCCCTCTACGGCGGCGACCGCCTCACCCGACCCCTCCTCAAGAAGGACGGCGTCTTCAAGCCCATCTCCTGGGACGAGGCCATCGACATCATCGCCCGCCGCGCCCTCGCCAACCCCGCCGGCTTCGCCGTCTACGGTAGCGGCCAGTGGACCATCCCTGAAGGATACGCTGCCAACAAGCTCGTCAAGGCCGGCCTCACCTCCAACCAGATCGACCCCAACGCTCGCCTCTGCATGGCCTCCGCCGTGACTGGGTTCATATCGACCTATGGGGTCGACGAGCCCGCGGGTTGCTACGACGATCTGGATCGCTGCGACGTGGTGATCCTGTGGGGCAACAACCCCGCAGAGATGCACCCGGTGCTCTTCTCGCGGATCATCGACCGGCGCTCTCGCGGGGAAGAGGTGACGCTGATCGACATCAACACGCGCCGGACCCGGAGCACCGCGTTCTGCCAGCATGCGCTGACCTTCAAGCCCAACACGGACCTGGCAATCGCGCTGGGGATCATGCACCTGCTGGTGGAGAAGGGGACCTACGACAAGGGGTTCGTGGAGAAGTTCTGCAACTTCCGCCAGCGGACGGAGCCGCCGACCCTAGACGGGAAGGCGATGACCTTCGAGGAGTTCCGGAAGGCGCTGGGGGACTACACGCCGGAGAAGGTGGAGGAGATCTCCGGGGTGCCGGCGGAGAAGATCCGCCTGCTGGGGGACCTCTTTGGCCGCCGGGATCTGAAGATCACCAGCCTGTGGTGCATGGGGATGAACCAGCACACCCGGGGCACGGCGATCAACGATCTGGTGCACGGGGTCCACCTGCTGAGCGGGCACTTCGGCAAGCCCGGGGACGCCCCCACGAGCCTCACGGGGCAGCCATCGGCCTGCGGCACCGTGCGGGAGGTCGGGACCCTGGCCCACGCGCTCCCGGGGGGGCTCGTCGTCACCAAGGACGAGCACCGCAAGGAGGCCGAGGAGATCTGGAACCTGCCTGCGGGCCGCATCAACCCCAAGCCGGGGTACCACACGGTGGAGATGTGGCGCCGCTTCTGCAAGCCAGCAGACCAGGGCGGCGACATCGACACCATCTGGGTCCAGGTGACCAACCCGGGGCAGTCGCTGCCGAACACCAACGAGATCTTCTACCCATCGCGGAAGATCCCCGGGAAATTCCTCATCGTCTCCGACGTGTACCCGACGGAGACGGTACGGAACGCGGACCTGGTGCTCCCCTCCGCCATGTGGGTCGAGAAGAACGGCATGGTCGGCAACTCGGAGCGCCGCACGCAGCAGTGGTTCAAGATGGTTGAGCCCCCCGGCGAGGCCCGCGATGACTGCTGGCAACTCATCGCCGTGGCCCGCCGCCTCTTCGAGCTAGGGCACCCCGGCATGAAGGACAAGGACGGGAACTTCCTGTTCTCGATGCGCAAGGACGGGAGAGAAGTCCCGGTCTGGGATTTCAAGCACTACTACGACATCAACGTGGACCAGCAGCTCTTCGAGGAGTACCGCAAGTTCACCCGCTTCAAGCACAAGGACCTGGCCCCCTACGACGAGTACACTCGGGCCCGGGGGCTACGCTGGCCCGTCGTCCAGCAGAAGGACGGATCCTGGCGCGAGACCCGCTTCCGCTTCGCGCGCTTCGACGACCCCTACGCGGTCAAGGAGGAGATCCAGTTCTACCACTCGGTCACTAAGGATGATCGGGCGCTGATCTGGTTCCACCCCCAGGAGCCCGCTCCAGAGTCTCCGGACAAGGATTACCCCTTCTGGCTCTGCACCGGCCGCGTCGTCGAGCACTGGCACACCGGTACGATGACGATGCGCATCCCCCAGCTCCGGACCGCGATGCCCCAGGCCTACGTCGAGATGCACCGGGACGACGCCCGGCGCCTCGGGATCAGCAACGGTGAGGTCGTGATCGTCGAGAGCCGCCGGGGTCGCGTCGAAATGCCTGCCTGGATCGACGGGCGAGGGCAGCCCCCGCCTGGCTCCCTCTTCGTCCCCTTCTTCGACGAGACCGTGCTGATCAACAGGGTGACCCTCGACGCCCACGATCCCCTGTCCAAGCAGCCCGACTACAAGAAGTGCGCGGTCCGCGTCCTGCGCAAGGAGCCCCCGGGGAGGACACCGTGAGCACCGACGACCTCCCCGGCGGGACCGAACCCCCGGTGCCCCCGGCGCCCTCCAGCGCCCGGGGCCTCCATATCGGGATCGCTGGCGTCCTGGCCATCGCCGCCATCGGCTTCTTCACCGGGCTCCGCGGCTCAAGCCAGGAGGTCGGCGCCTTCCTCGCGTCGCGCCCCACGCCCACCGCCACCATCAAGGCCCGCAGCTACAGCGATACACGCCGCGGCGCCTGGGGGCCCAACTCGGCCCTCTATCCGGCCCTCTTCGGCCAGCTCTCGGCGGCGCCGGCCCTCAGCGTCCCGGTGCCTCCCCAGACCGCGGAGGACCGCCTCGCCTCCCTCGAACTTCGCGCTCGCCGCCGGGCCTACGACGGCGCCCCCCCGACCATCCCCCACCAGATCGAGCAGCGCGACGCCCCCGGCTGCCTCGGCTGCCACGAGCAGGGCGCCACCGTCGCCGGCCTCGTCGCCCCGAAGATGAGCCACCCTCGCCTCGACAACTGCGCCCAGTGCCACGTCGTCGCCGCGGACCCGCGCCCCTTCGCCGCCACGCCGCTCCCCCTCACCTCCAACCACTTCGCCGGCCTCCCGGCCCCCTCCGGCGGCGCCCGCGCCTGGAACAACGCCCCCCCGGTGCTCCCTCACTCGACCCACATGCGGACCGACTGCGCCAGCTGCCACGGACCTCTTGGCGCTCCGGGCCTCCGCACCACCCACCCCGAGCGGCAAAACTGCCTCCAGTGCCATGCCCTCTCCGCCACCAAGGACCAGCGCTCCCCCTCAGGGAAGCCGGGCCCCGTCGGCTGGGAGCCGGTCCCGTGAGCCCCGTCAGCCGACGCCAGCTCCTCGGCCTCCTGCGCCGCGATCCCCCGGCAAAACCGGGATTTTCCCTCGAAAGTTTCTACCAGCAGCGGGGCCCCTCGCCGGCGCCCCTCCCTTCCTTCGCGATCCGGCGAGAGGGTCCAGAAGTACCTACATCCGCCATCGGGACCCCCGCCGCGGAGATGCCTCGCCCGCCCTGGGTCAACCAGGCGCCCGCCGCCACGCTCGGAGGAACGCCCCAGGTGCGTCCTCACGCCTGCCTGGCGTACCGGGGGTTCTGCACGGTCTGCTCCGAGCGGTGCCCGGTGGAGGGGGCGTTGCTGGTGGAGCTGGGGCGCCCCCGGGTGATCCCGGAGGTCTGCACCCGCTGCGGGGCCTGCGTGGCGGCGTGTCCGGCACCGATCAACGGCTTCGAGGTGATCCCGGAGGAGGCGCCGCCTCCGCAGAAGGAGGCACCCCGTGGAAGATGAGAGGAAGCCGGAACAACCCCGCGCCCCGGAGGCCAGCCCCGCGCAGGCGGAAGGAGCAGAGGAGGAGCTGAAGCTGCCAGAACTCCAGGACGCGCTGCTGGATGAGAAGACGGTGGATCGGCTCTTCTTCGACGTGAAACACGCGGCGGAGCTGATCGGCGTGGCGTTCAAGGGCGGCAGCCAGGAGCGGGCGTCCGCGACGGCGGCGGGCGACGCGCTGGACCAGGCGCGGGAGGCGCTGCGGGCGGAGAGCGTGCTGGGGGTGCAGCTCCGCTACCGACACCGGGGGCGGGAGTGGTGGGATACGCTGCTGCGAACACCAGCGGGGATCCGCCTGGTGCGTATCGCGCCGGACTTTCCCCGGTAATTCCGCGG
>JALOQB010000274.1 GCA_025453595.1 Polyangiaceae bacterium | reverse complement strand
AGTTGGAGCCGTCGACGGTGTTGATGAAGCGGAGGCGATCGGCCGCGGGGTTGAAGTCCATCGCCTGCTCTGCCCCGTTCACCACCGGCGCCGAGAAGGCCGCCTGCGCCTGCACCGCGCCGCTGGACTCGTTGACCGTGTAGGTGCGGTTGTCGTCGCCGACCAGGTAGAGGAGTTCGTTCTTCGGGCGCCAGTCCAGGGCGATCGCCTTGCCTGCGAGGCCCGAGAGATCCTTCGTGACCACGGTGCCCAGCGCGTCCGTGGTGAAGTACACCAGCTTGTTGTCCTCCGTCAGCGCGGTCACCTCGAAGCGAGGCACCTGCACCACCGGCGGATCCACGCTGCCCCCGGCGCCCGCTGCCCCGGCCTCGCCTGCAGCGCCCGCGGTACCCGCCTCGCCTCCCTGTCCCGCAGCGCCGGCTTCGCCTGCAGCCCCCGCCTCGCCCGCAGCGCCGGCTTCGCCCGCTGCCCCCGCCTCGCCAGCCGCCCCGGCTTCGCCCGCAGCGCCGGCTTCGCCTGCTGCGCCGGCTTCGCCCGCGGCGCCGGCTTCGCCCGCGGCGCCGGCCTCGCCCGCGGCACCAGCTTCCCCCGCGGCCCCGGCCTCACCACCGGCCCCTGCGCCGGCCTGGCCTGCCTCGCCGGCCTGACCAGCCTCCCCCGCCGCGCCTGCACCTGCAGCGCCGGCCTCACCTGCCGCGCCGGCCTCGCCGGCCACCCCCGCCTGGCCTGCCTCTCCGCTCGCGCCGGCGGTGCCAGCGGTACCTGCTGTCCCGGCGGTGCCCGCGGTCCCGGCGGTGCCTGCCGTCCCGCCAGTACCCGCGCCCGACGCCCCTCCCGCGCCGGAGATCGCGCCAGCACCGGCGGTGCCTGAGGAGCCTCCCATCGGGAAGCTCTCTTCATCTTCACAGGCGAGAAGCGAGAGCGTGGATGCGAGGAGGAAACCCAGACGAAGCGAGGAAAAGGGACGAGAAATCATGGACACCCTCGAGCAGCAAGGGGGCGACCTTCGTGGGGGAAGGGGCCCTTGCCATCGTCCCTCTACGAACCAGCCTTGCGTGTCGGTTCCAGGGAATTGAACCCGTTGGGGTACAAATAAATCAGGACCTCTCCAGAGAGGTTCACACTGGACCCACTCCGGGCCCGGGTGCGGTCACTGGCGAGGGGAGAGCAGGCCGCGGAGGGCAGCGACCCAGGAGGCGACGGCGAACTCGGCGGCTTCCTCGGCGAGCCCGCGAGACTCGGCAAGGCCGGCGGCCTCACGCCGCAGGTCATCTTCGTGGAGGGAGTCGATGCGAGCGGAGAGACGCTGGGGGACGCCGGCGTCGAAGGCGCAGAGGATGAGGCGCACATCGCGGGAGAATTCGGCCCAGAGCTCCTGCTCGATGAAGGAGCGATCGGAGAGGACCGCGAGGCCGTGGCGAGCGGTGAGCTCGGAGACGATCTCGGCGGGGGCGCGGTAGCTGCGCGAGAGGGCGTCGCGGAGTGCAGCGGAGAGGTCGGGGCCCTGGGAGGCGGGGGGCAGCGCGGTCACGCCGAGGAGCGTGGAGAAACGCGGCGGAGACGAGGGGCGCAGGACCGGGACGGAGGGGGCCGCGTGGGGGGGCGGAGGGGAGCTGGGGGAAGGCTCGGGGGCGATGCTGCCGGGGGCCGGCGCGGCGACGCCGAGCACGGTGCCAAAGGCGAGGCGAGCGCGAGGGGGCAGCGGCGTGGGGACCGGGTTGAGCGGCAAGGGCGGCGAGGACGCCGAGCGCTGCTGAGGAAACCGGAACCCACAGAAGTGACAGGTGACGACGGCCGCGTCGTTGGAGCGCCCGCACTGAGGACAGAACACGGGGGCCTCGCGCTAACTTCTTGCGGAAGGGCGGGGGCTTGGGCAGCTCTTCGAGGGGCTTGGTGCCGAGCTGGAGGGCGCCATCGCGGGAGGAGTCGATGATCTTCTGGGCGTCCGCGGCGGGGAACCCGAGGAGCTGCACGAGGCGCTGGAGCACCTCTTTTTCGGAAGCCGACTGCTCGCCGTCGGCGAGGGTGATGAGGGCAGCGTTGCCCAGGAGAAGCTCGCGGTCTTCGAGGGTGAGCTCGCTGAGCGGGACGTCATCGAGGGAGCGAGGGGTCCTGGCCCACTCGAGCACCTCGGCTTCTTCGGCGTCGGAGCCACCGAAGCCAGCGATCAGCCCTTCGAGCACGCTGGACTCGGAGCCCTCGACCTTGCCGTCGGCCCACATGACCGCCACGAGCGACTTCAAAACCCTCATCTCTGCCGGTGTCATGGGGCCACCATAACCGAATCGTTCGCTCTGCCCAAGACCGCAAGCGGCGCGAGGGTGCTCAGGCGGCGCACTCGCCGGCCTTGGTCTCCACGACGAAGCCGTTCTGGGCGTCAAAGTCGAGGAATTCGTCGTCCTGCGCGTCGGCCGGGTCGATGCTGGTGTGGGCGGCCAGCAGCTCCTTGATGCGGTCGGCGGGGAGGCGCCGGAGGTAGGAGGCGAAGGTCTCGTCCCCCTGGCGCTCGGCGGCGAAGCGCTCGATCAGCAGCAGCAAGGCCGCGGGGACCCGCTTGGCGGGGATCTTCACGACCTGCGCCCCGAAGACCGCGCCGGTGCCGTCGACCCCACCCCCGAGGTGGAGCTGGTAGACCGGCATGGCCTTGCCGCCGATCTTGCGCGCGGCCCCGTGGAAGCCGAGATCCGCGATGTGATGGCGCCCACAGGAATGGGGGCAGCCGCTGATCTTGATCGAGGCATCCTTGGCCAGGTGCACCGCGTCGCCGAGGGCCCCGCCGGCCGCGATGGCGCCATCGAGCGCGCTGGCGATGGCGCGCCCGAGCCCGCGGGAGGTGGTCACCGCCAGGTTGCAGGAGTCGGCGCCAGGGCAGGAGGTGACGTCCCGGAGGGTGTTGGCGCCGTCCGCGGCGAGGCCCGCGGCCTGCAGCGCCGCGTGGAGCGCGCGCAGCTCGCCGGAGGGGACGAAGCGCAGCAGCAGGTTCTGTTCAGCGCTGGTCCAGACGGCGCCGTTGGCGAAGCGCTCGGCGGCGTCGGCGACGGCCTGGAGCTGGGGCGTGGTGATGTCGCCCAGCGGCAGCCGGATGAAGACCGCATGGTAGCCCGGCTGGAGCTGCGCCCGGACGTTGCTGGCGCGCCAGGCGAGGTAGCCGGGGGCCGCATCGCAGGGGGTCGCCTGGTCGACGGGCGGCGGGGGGGGCTCGGGGGTCGCCTGGAAGACCGGGGGGGCGTCGCCGCGCAGGCGGATCTTCGCCCGCTCCTCCTCGATCACGGCGCGGAGGCCGTCGGCCCCGAGATCCCGCAGCACGTACTTGAGCCGCGCCCGGTGCTTGTTGCTCCGGTTGCCCCGGGCATCGAACACCAGCAGGACCGCCTCGGCCAGCTCGAGGATCTGATCTTCCGGCAGGAAATCGTAGAGCACCGCCGCGCTCTGGGGCGAGGTCGAGAGGCCGCCCCCCACGAGGACCCGGAAGCCCCGGGCCCCCCCCTCCTCCCGGGCGATGAGCCCGACGTCATGGATCGCCGCCTGGGCGCAGTCCCGCGGGGAGCAGGAGAGGGCGATCTTGAACTTCCGGGGGAGATCGGAGGACTTGGGGTGCCTCAGGAAGAACCGCACCAGCGCCTCGCCGTGGGGCCGCACGTCGAAGACCTGCTGGGGATCGACCCCCGACAGCTCGGACATGGTGACGTTGCGCACCGAGTTGCCGCAGGCCTCGCGGGTGGTGACGCCGGCCTCTTCCAGCGTGCGCAGCAGGGTCGGGACCTCGGCGAGCTGCACGAAATGGAACTGGAAATTCTGCCGGGTCGTCAGGTGGGAGCGCCCCCGGGCGTGGCGCTCGGCGACCGCCGCCACCGCCCGGATCTGCTCGGCCACCATGTAGCCGAGGGGCACCTTGATACGGACCATCTGCACGCCCTCCTGGCGCTGGCCGTAGGTACCACGGAGCAGGCGAAACTTTCGCCAGGCGTCGGGGCTGAGCTGGCCCTCTTCAAAGCGCGCCAGCGTCTCGATGAACTCATCGACGTCCGAGGCGAGCGAGAACCGTGGGAGGAAGGATGGCTGCTGCGATGGCGCGTTCATGGTCATGCTCCGGTGGGCGTGAGGTAGCCGAGCTCTTCGAGGCGCTGGAGGACCCGGGCCACGCAGGCCTCCCTGGAGAGCTCGTGCGTGGGCAGCGTCAGCTCCGGGTGGAGCGGAGGCTCGTAGGGGTCGCTTATCCCCGTGAATTCCTTGATTTCCCCCGCCCTCGCGCGGCGATACAGCCCCTTGACGTCCCGCGCCTCGCAGACCTCCAGCGGGGTGGCCACGTGGATCTCGATGAAATCCCCCGCGAGGCCCCGCACCCAGTCCCGCGTGGCACGGTACGGGCTGATCGCCGCCGTCAGCACCAGCACCCCGTTGCGCTGCAGCAGGTGCGCCACGTAGCCGATGCGCTGCACGTTCGTGTCCCGATCCTCCCGGGAGAAGCCCAGGCCCTTCGACAGGTGCAGCCGCACCTCGTCCCCATCCAGAACTTCCACACGGCGACCGCGCCCCCGCAGCACCGGCGCCACCGCCTCGGCCAGGGTGCTCTTCCCTGCCCCCGAGAGGCCCGTGAACCACAGGATGGCCCCTCGCTGCGTGCCCGTGAGAGGATCGTTCTTCTGGCTGGTCTCGGCGAGATGCATGGCAGAGGTGTTTCTGTTGAAACGAACGAAAATTCAGTATAATGACGCAACACCCATGTCAAAGGGAAAGACCGCGCAGGCCGAGCAAGCCGAGGTGCTCCAGGATCAGGGCGACGACATCGGCGCCGCCGAGCTGGGCCGCCGGGTCGCAGAGAACCTGCGCCGGCTGCGAAAGGAGCGGTCCCTCTCGCTCGATCAGCTCTCGGCGGCCAGCGGGGTGAGCCGGGCGGCGCTGTCGCAGGTCGAGGGGTCGCGCACCAACCCGACCTTGATGGTGCTCTGGAAGATCGCGGTGGGCCTGGGGGTCCCCTTCCAGACGCTGCTTGGCGAGGAAGAAGCGGGGAAGACCCGGGTGCTGCGGGCCGGGGACGCGATGCCGCTGCGGAGCACCGATGGCCGCATGGAGAGCCGGTTGCTGACCCCGAGCGGGGCCACGCCGGGCCTCGAGGTCTACGAGCTGCGCTTCCAGCCCCGGGGCCTGCTCCGCAGCGAGCCTCATGGTCCTGGCACGACCGAGACGGTGACGGTGCTGACGGGGGTGCTGCGGATCCAGGTGGGCAACGAGGCGCACGAGCTGAGCCCCGGCGACACCATCTTCTTCCAGGCAGACGTGCCTCATAGCTACGAGAACCGCAGCACCCGCGAGGCGCGGTGCCTGGACGTGATCTCCTACGGGCGCAGCGCCTCGTGAGCCAGCCCCCGGAGCGTGCCACCATGAAGACGCTCTCTCGCCGCTCTCTCCTGGGCGCCGCTGCGTCCATGCCCCTGCTGGCCTCCTGCCGTCACGGCGGCGAGGCCCTCGCGATCGGGTACCTCAACAACCTGACCCACGCGCAGCCCTTGCTGGGGGCCAGCGACGGCCGCTGGTCCGCCGCCCTGGGCCTGTCGATGATGGCCTTCCCCGCGGGGCCCGCGGTCATGGAAGCGCTCTCCGCGGGGACGCTCCTCGCAGGCTTCCTCGGGCCCTCGGCGGCGGTGAACGCGTACCTGCGCTCGGGCGGCAAGCGCGGCCTGGTGCTGCTCGGCGCCGCGTCCGGGGGTGCTTCCCTCGTGGTGAACCCGGACCGCAAGATCGAGGGCCCTGAAGGGCTGCGCGGCCGCGTGGTGACCGCCTCCCTCATCGCCAGCACCCCCGACATCTCGCTCCGCACCTACCTGCGCCAGCACGGCCTCCGCCCCCGCGATCGAGGCGGGGACGTCACCATCCTGCCCATGTCCAACACCGAGGCCTTCGCCATGCTCAAGCGCCGCCAGATCGACGCCGTCTGGGCCCAGGAGCCCTGGGCCAGCCGCATGGTCGCCGCGGGGGCCCGGCGGCTGCTCGATGAGCGCGAGCTCTGGCCTCACGGCCGCTTCCCCACCTCGATCCTGGTCACGACCCGCCGCGCCATCGACGAGCAGCCGGCGAAGATCGAGCGCCTCCTGGGGTTGCTCGACGACGAGACGGCCCGGCTGCGGCGCTCGCCGGACGGCGGCTTCCAGGAGGTGAGCCAGGCCCTGGGCAAGGCCCTCGGCCGGGCGCTGCCCCCGGCGATCCTCCAGGATGCCTGGGGGCGCTTCGAGCTGACCACCGACCCGATGCCTGAAGCGCTCGCGGAGACCGCCCGCCGCATGAAGGCCATCGGCTACCTCCCTGCCGAGGGTTCCCTTGATGGCATGCTGCTGGACCGGGGCGCGAAGGCAGAGGTGACGCGATGAGCGGCCCCGTCGCGCGGGGGCCGATCAGCGGAGCATCCGTCTCGCTCCGGGGGGTCCGGAAAGACTTCCCTTCCCGTGGAGGGGTATCCACCACGCTGGAGGCGGTGGATCTGGAGATCAAGGCGGGCGAATTCCTGTGCCTGCTGGGCCCGAGCGGCTGCGGGAAGTCGACGCTGCTCAACCTGATCGCCGGGCTCGATCGGCCGTCCGGGGGGGCCGTGCTGGTCAACGGCGGGGAGGTGCAGGGGCCCGGTCCCGACCGGACCGTGATGTTCCAGGACCCGGCCCTCTACCCCTGGCTCTCGCTCCGGCAGAACGTGGCCTTCCCCCTCGAGCTGCAGGGGGTGGCGGCGTCCGAGATCGGGCCCCGGGTCGAGCGGGCGCTGCGCATGGTGCACCTGTGGCGCTTCGCGGACGCGCCGATCCACACGCTCTCGGGTGGGATGAAGCAGCGCGGGGCCCTGGCCCGGTCGCTGGTGAGCGAGCCCGGGACGCTGCTGATGGACGAGCCCTTCGCGGCGCTCGACGCGCAGACGCGGGACGTGCTCTACAGCGAGCTGGAGAACGTGTGGCTCTCGACCGGGAAGACGGTGATCTTCGTCACCCACAACGTCCGGGAGGCGGTGCGGCTCGGCGACCGGATCGTCGTGCTGGCGACGCGCCCGGGGCGGATACGCAAGGTGATCGAGGTCGATTTGCCGCGGCCCCGGGCCGACGCGGAGCGCAACGTGTCGTTGCTCTCGGCGGTGGTGATGAACGAGCTGCGGGACGAGATCGCTCGAGTCCAGCGCGAGGAGGCAGACGATGCGTGGGAGATGGGCCCCCCTGGCGGGGCTGGTGGTCATCGCTTTGGTATGGGCGGCGGCCTCTAGGTTCGTCGATCCAGAGGTGTTCCCGGGGCCCAGGCTGGTCGCCTCGGCCCTCTACGATCGCCTCCGGGACGGGTCCCTGTTCAGCAGCGTCGCGCTCAGCTTCCGGCGCCTGCTGCTGGGCTACGCCCTCTCCCTCGGCGTGGGCGGCGTGCTGGGCCTGCTGATGGCCAGCAGCGAGCGCTTCCGCCAGGCGACGGGCCCGGCGATCACCGGGCTCCAGGCGCTGCCGAGCGTGTGCTGGCTGCCGCTGGGGCTGCTGTGGTTTGGCCTGTCGGACGCGGCGATCCTGTTCGTGATCGTCCTGGGCTCGTCCCTCGGGATCGCCATCGCGATCGACGCCGGATGCCGCAACATCCCGCCGCTCTTCGTGCGCGCGGCCCGCACCATGGGGGCCCGGGGCCTCACCCTCTACCGCCGCGTCATCTTGCCCGCCGCCTTCCCCGAGATCCTGACCGGGCTCCGCCTCGCCTGGGCCTTCGCCTGGCGCTCGCTGATGGCCGGCGAGCTCCTCTTCGTCACCGGAGGCCTGGGCCAGCTCCTGGAGGTCGGACGCGAGCTGGGCGACATGGCCCAGGTGGTCGCGGTCATGCTGGTCATCGTGATGCTGGGCCTGTCCACCGAGCACCTGATCTTCGCCCGCCTCCAGGAGAGCCTGCGGGTCCGCTGGGGCCTCACCCGCTGAGAGCCGTTGCGCCCTCGCCGCCGCGCGGGCACCCTGGGGGCCGTGTCCGAGAAGAAAGCGCGCGTCCTGGTGGCCGACGACAACCGCCTCACCCGCGAGCGCATGAGCGCCATCCTCCGCGGGCAGGGGCACATCGTCGAGACCTGCGAGGATGGCCAGCAGGCGGTCGAGCTCGTCGGCAAGGGGGCCGTCGACCTCGTGCTCCTTGATATCCTGATGCCGCGCCTCTCCGGCCTCGACGCCTGCCGCATCATCAAGGGGCTCACCACCGAGGTGTTCCTCCCGGTCATCCTCGTCACCGTCAAGACCGACTCCCAGAGCCGCGTCGACGGCCTCCGCTTCGGCGCCGATGACTACATCGCCAAGCCCTTCGATGAGACCGAGCTCTGCGCCCGCGTCGAGGCCATGCTCCGCATCAAGCGCCTCCATGACCAGGTCGCCGAGGCCAAGCGCCGCCTCGAGGAGGCCAGCGAGTACGACCAGCTCACCGGCGTCTACAACTACCGCCACCTCCACAACCGCCTCTCCGTCGAGTTCAAGCGCGCCGAGCGCCACCAGGACACCCTCGCCTGCGCTCTCCTCGACATCGATAACCTCAAGTCGATCAACGAACGCCAGGGGCAGAGCGCCGGCGACCTCCTCATCCGCTCCACCGCCGATCTGATCCGGCGCTGCGTCCGCGAGACCGACGTCGTCGCTCGCTTCGGCGGCGATGAATTCGTCATCCTCATGCCCACCACCCACTTCGCCGGCTCCCTCGCCGTCGCCGAGCGCCTCCTGCGGGAAAACCAGCTCCAGAAGCCCTTCGTCCCCTTCTCCCTCGGCATCGCCTTCTACCCCTCCCGCGATGTCCGCACCAAGGACGCGCTCCTCCGCGCCGCCGACTCGGCCCTCTTCCAGGCCAAACAAGACGGCGGCAACCGCGTCTGCGTGTTCCAGCAGCAAGGCCATATCTACGCCCCGACGCCGGCTCACCTCGACCCCTCCGGGGCCTTAACTCTTCTTTTTTTACCCCCCCACTGGTTCCAAAAGAACCCACATTTGTCGGTGCAGGGGCGGTAGGTCCGAAAAACCAGACGTTGACGGGGGAGGGCGTCAGTCAAAAAAGACGCAACCCGTGCGTGGAACATGACATCCTAACGCAACGTCATGGTGCAGTTGACCCCACCCCCGGCCCGCGTTCTTGTGGCCGAAACAGAGCCATCCCGCCGGCGAGAGCTGGCGAGGGCGCTGCTCCAGGTGGGTCAAGAAGTGCTCACCGCCGAGAGCGCAGAAGCCGCGCTGGCGCTGGCCCGGAGCGAGCGCGTCGAGGTGGCCCTGGTGAGTGCCTCCTTGCTCCAGGCCCCGGGGGGTCTGCTGGAAGGTCTGCACCGGCTGACGACACCGCCCGAGGTGATCGCGGTGGGGCTGGCCAGCGACGCGGCGCCGATGGTGGCGCGAGGGGCCTGGGGGTGGCTGGAGCGAGGGCCTTCGCTGGCCGAACAGGCGGCGACGGC
>JALOQB010000566.1:423-5183 GCA_025453595.1 Polyangiaceae bacterium | reverse complement strand
CGAACCAAGCCCGGCGCGGCTCGCCCACGTCGCGTCCGCGCGGCATCTCTCGATCCGTCCGGGGGAGGACGTCACGCCCGACGAGCTGGTCGACGCCCTTGCACCGCGCCGCAAGCGCAGGACCCATCTCTCGATGATGTGGGATGGAGCCGAGGAGGCGGTCGAGCTGGCGACCGAGCTGGGGCTTCGCGTCTCTGCTTCGTGAACGGCCCCCGCGACACCCGACAGGGTGCAGGAAGCCAGCAGTGGCGCCCCCGAGACGAATCGAACGTCCGACCAACGGTTTAGGAAACCGCTGCTCTATCCCCTGAGCTACGGGGGCTCAGAAAAATTCGCCACGTGCTCTAGCCCGGGATGCCCCCCGGTGCAAGCCCGTCGAAGCACCTCGCCCCCGCAGGCCCCCCCGGCCTGGAGACGGAGCTTGACGATTACTACTGCTGTAGTAGAACCAGGGGTTGTGAAGTCGAGAGCGCACGAGCTGGGTCCGCTCGAGATGCGGGTGATGGGTCTGCTGGGGGCCGAGCCGCAGACCGTCGCTGCGCTGCAGGCGAAGCTGGGGGCCGGGGGTGACGAGCTGGCGTACACGACGGTGATGACGGTGCTCGGCCGGCTACACAAGAAGGGGCTGGCGGCGCGGCGCAAGGATGGCAACCGCTTTTTGTACACGGCGGCGCGGCGGGCGCCCGGTGTGATCGAGGGGATGCTGACGCGGGTGCGAGACGCGCTATTTCAGGGGGACAAGACGCGGCCTATCCTGGCGCTGCTCGATGACGAAGAGCTCTCGGATGACGAGCTGAAAGCGCTGCGGCGGGCCATCGACGCGCGGCTGAAGAGCGGTGCAACGAAGCGCGGTGGCGCATGATCGGGGCGCTGCTGTTCAACCTGACGGTGAACGCGGTGGGATCGTTCGTCGGGTCCCTCGCGATGGTGGCCCCCTGGCAGCGAGCCGTGGAGCGGCGCAGCGCAGGCTGGGGCGCGGTGCTGTTCCTGCTCCCCCCGGCCAAGGTGTTGCTCGATCTGATCCGCGGGATCCCGGGGGATTCCTTCTTCTGGCGGCAGCTCGACGGGGTCATCCAGGAGGTGGGGGTGCTGCAGATGGGGGCAAGCCTCCGCGCCCCTTTGCTACCCTCCATCGAGCTACACCTGGGGGCTCAGGCCGAGAACTGCACGCGATCGCAGAGCATCGCGGAACCGATCGCCGCCTGGCTCTCGCGTGAAGCTGGCGCGTCGGTCCCCTCGTTGATGGGGGTCGCGCTGGCCACCACGGCAGGGGCCTTGCTGCTGCGCCGCGCGCTCACCGCGCTGCGATGGCGACGCGAGCTGGAGGGGCTGCGGCTCTCCTCGCTGTTGCTCGAAACCCGGGAAGCACGCCGCCAGCAGGTCGAGGTGCGCGCCTCCTTGCAGCACCAGGGCGCCCCCTTTGTGGTGGGGGGCCTTCATCCCTGGGTGTGCATCCCGCTGTCGCTCTGGCAGGCGCTGACCCCGGCCGAGCGGGAGGCCGTGGTGCTGCACGAGCTGGCCCACCTCGAACGCCTCGATGCCCTGGCGCTCGGGCTGCTCGGGGTGGTGGCCGATCTGTGCTGGTTTGTTCCCGGCCTGCGCGCCTGGTGCCGCAGGGCATCCGTCCAGATCGAGGTCGCCGCCGACCAGCGCGCGGTGCAGCGCGGCGCTGACCCCTGCGCCCTGGCGTCCGCGCTGGTGCGCTCGGTCGAGATCACACGCGCTTCCTTCGCTCCATCCCTGGGCCTGATCCGCCCGGGCCCCTCGCTCTCCCGACGCGTGCACCTGCTCCTTGCCGCCGGTGCCACCGCCCCTCGGCTCCCCATCGGACTCCCCCTGATCATGCTCAGCGCCCTCGTCCTCGCTTCGAGCATCTTCGGCAATCGTTTACCCAGAACCTCCCGGTCTTTCGGGGTTAATTTTGCAGAGTATTACTACAATCGTAGTAGAAAGAGAGATGATCATGAAACAAGCGATATGGCCGGTTGTGTTGCTGCTCGCGGGGTGTGCAGCGAGCCAACCGGCGGTGAGGATCAAGGCGTCCGAGCCCGGGGCCATGCCCGAGATACAGGCAGGGCAGCCGGTGATCATCGAGTTTCAGGAGGGCGATGAGATCCCGCTGGAACTGACGGTCTCGGGGAGTCTCCTGGAGAGCCCTCCCGGGAGCGCGGTGAGGATGAAGGCACGGCGCAGGTTCTTTGTGAAGATCGAGGGCGGTTCGATCAAGCTGAGCCTGGATGGGGAGCATTTCGAGGGCAACCAGATCGCTCGGGGCAGCCTTGCGTTCGGCCTCGGGATCGAGCGCGGCAAGGGCCCCAGGGCTTCCTGCGGCTGCGGCTGCGGCTGCGGCTGCGGCTGCGGCTGCGGCTGCGGCTGCGGCTGCAGGAGAGGGGCGGCTGCGGCTGCAGGAGAGGGGCGGCTGCGGAGAGCACGTGTTATTTGGTCTTGCCCTGGAGGAAGGACCAGACGGTATCGTAGCCGGAAATTTTGGGGTCAAAGTTCTTCTTGAAACTCACGACATGACCCTCCCCTTTGCCCCGGTACCCTCGCACATCTCCGTGCTTGCAGGCACCGAAGTCCAGCACCTCCGCGTTGCTGGAGCCGTCGCCATTGGCGGCGTGAGGGTCGCTGGGCAGCAGCGGCGCCCACGCTGCGTCGGGTCGCTCGCACCCGTTCACCGCGGCGCGCTCCCGCAGGCCTGCCTCGCATGAGTCGCCCCCGTTGAATGGATCTTCCATACCGTTGAAGGTCATCACATGCCAGTTGCCGGCGAGCTGGATGTAATCCGAGGCGCAGCCGCAGCCGCCCAGGGCGATGACGCTGGCGTAGAGGTCCGAGGTCGTGCCGAGCGAAGAAAAGTCGGATTTCTTCGAGATATGACAGAGGCCTCGCCCCACCGCACCGGCACCGGCGGACCACCCTACCGCATGCACCCGGGAGCGATCGAGCCCGGGGTAATCTTGAGCGATGACCCGGGGCAGCTCGGCGAGCTTGTCCTTGATCTTGTCGCCATCGGTCTCGACGTAGAGCTCGACCACGATGGCGCGGGCGTCCGGGCCCTGGCCATCCACGCGGGAGAACAGCGCACCGGCGGTGTTGATGGTGACGATCAACGGGCACCCTGCGCCCTCGGTCGCGCAGGTCGGGTGCGCCTTGACGCAGTACTCGACGCCGGTGACCGGCAGCTTTCTGGGGATGGCCCCGGGGGAATCCTCGCAGCGCCCACCCTCGTTGGCGAGGCCCCCGGCGCTCGGTTCTCCCCAGCCCGAGGGCGTCACCTCGGGCCGGAACCCGTCCACAGCCCCCGGCCCCCCCCCCTCCCCCGCCTCCTGCCCCTGCCCCTGCCCCTCCCCCGACCCCTGCCGCTCCGGCGGTGTTTCCGGAACCGGTCGCTTCCTCCGCGCAGGAGGTGGCCCCCAGCGCGCCCAGCAAGATCACAGCCCAGAGACGCCAGGAGGTGGCCCGAACCGACGCTGATTTGTTCATGAGATCACTCCTCTTCGCAGGGGGATTTGGCGGTGCAACTGGTCGAACTGGAGCAGGTCAAGGTGGTGAGATCGGACGAGAAGATGTACCGGGTGAAGAACGGGTAGCCGGTGCACTCCATGATGGTCTTGTCGGGGTTCATGGGCTGAAACGCCGAGTCCCCGAGGAACTCGATCCGACCGTCCTCCCTCGGGATCGGCGCGTCCGCCGGGTTGTGGGTGTTGGTCTTACCGTCCTTCTTCTTGGCGATGATGAAGGTGCCATGGCGAAGGTCGCCGGAGGCCACGTCCACTTCGCCCAGAAACGAGGCCTTGGACGATCCACCACCGTCGCCGTAGCGATCCAGCCAGCGGGTCTTGGCCTTCTGATCGAAGACCGTGCCGCCGCCGACCACCGTGTAGATCACGTACGCCGTGGCGCCGCCGTCCCAGGCCAGCCCCAGCGCTCGCCCGTCCGGCGGCTCCTTCTCGTGGTGCTCGCAGTACACCTTCTCCCCGGCGTCCACCCGGATGAACACCGGGTCCTGGTTGTTCCCGATCTGCTGGAAACCCACGAACAGCGTGGACGTCCCGAAGGTGAGCCGGGTCGCGGACGACGCCTCGACCTCGGCCGCGCTCATCGTGCAGTTCAGCCCCGCGCTCTCCTTCGAAAAAGCCTTCTTCCACCCCTGGCGCAGCCCCTCCCCGGACCAGGGCGAAGACGCCTCGCCACCCCCCCCGGTGGACCCGGAAGACCCTGCCTTCCCCGCGGAACCTCCGCCGCCACTGCCACCACCGCCACTGCCGCCACCGACTCCGGTTCCCGCTGCCCCTCCGGAACTTCCACCCTCATCGCCGCAGCCCACCAGCCCCAGGACCAGGCCCCAACAGAGCCCCACCCACGGACCTCGCGGCAGGACCCAGGCCCCCCATCTTCGCCCCACCGCTCGTGCAGGAACCTTCTCCTCGATGCGCATGAACAACATGCCCCCATCGTTTCCGATCTAACCGAACTCTACCAGCGAAAGAAGTCCTTCTTGGCCGGAGAATCCGAGGCAGATACCCTCCCCCTGTGGCCCACCCGCTCCCACGTTTTCTCCTGATGTTTGCCCTGCTCTCGTGCTCCGGAGAGGAGGCCAGCAGCGTCGGCTCCGGCGGACTATCCGGAAGTTCCGGACAGAGCGGGGGCGGGGGGTTGTCTGGATCTTCCGGACAGAGCGGGGGCGGGGGGAACGGGGCAGGATTCCCGTCGAGCGAGGCGGGACAGGGAGGCGCGGGGGCGGGGGCAGGAGGGTC
>JALOQB010000566.1:0-352 GCA_025453595.1 Polyangiaceae bacterium | reverse complement strand
ACCGGGGGAGGGGGAGGCGAGCCCGGAGGCGAGGGTGGGGTGAGCGGGAGCGCAGGGGAGGCAAGCGGAGGGGCAGGGGGAGCGGGAGCGGGAGGCGAGGGTGGGGCAGGAGGCGAGGGTGGGTGCAAGGCGCCGAGGTACGAGAGCTTTGTGCTGGACCAGGAGATCCCGCTGGGCTGCGACGGCAACGTGCCGACGACGGTGTTTGACGTGGTGCCGGAGGGACGAGGGCGAGCGGTGGGGCGAGCGAGGCTGCAGGTGCGTTACCCGGGGTCCGGGGTCATTCATTTCTGGTCAGGCCGTGTCGAGGTGGGGGCGCCCCGGTTTGCGTACAACGTGGGCGACGACCTGT
>JALOQB010000565.1 GCA_025453595.1 Polyangiaceae bacterium | reverse complement strand
TCCTGGCAAAAGCCAGGTAGTTCCGGCGGAACCCCGGCAAGTAGCTCAGCAGCCGTGAGGCTTCTGAGAAGCCCCTCCGTTCTCGGAGGGGAGGTTCACGCGCCCCAAAGCGCTCGCGTTCCCCACCAGCTGATAACCCGAGGCCCAGTGAGGACAAGGGGATCGATATCCCCCGCGAGAGGTGCCCCTGCGCAACCATCAAGGGGCTCCGATACCACCAACGGGTCAAGACCACCGCTTTGACCCGTTGGTAGTAGGAGCCTTACCTGGAATCATCGCAACCACGCCCCAGGGTGGTGAGCGCCAGGAGGAGAAGAAGCGCGGAGGAAGCCGAGCGAGCTGCGGAAGCGGACCCGTTCACTTCTCGGGCCAGCTGCGGTGCTGCTTCACATGCTTTCTCAGGGCGGAAAGTCCAGCCAAATCCATCTGCTCCAGCGCTTGCTGACGCTCGGCGCTGACCTCCACGCCCAGCAGTTCACACAGATCCTTCACCGCCTCCCTCGTCTCCGCGAGCCCACGCTCGATGCCCTGCTCGATGCCGCGCTCGATACCCTGCTCGATGCCGCGCTCGATACCCTGCTCGATACCCTGCTCGATGCCGCGCTCGATACCCTGCTCGATACCCTGCTCGATACCCTGCTCGATGCCGCGCTCGATGCCTTGCTTGAACCAGGATGACCGATCTCGCCACTGTTCCACGTTCATCATCGCCTCCAGCGCCGCCTTCGCGGCCTCGTTGCTCTGCAGCGCCATCGCCACAAGTTCTCTCCACATATCCCGTTCGTCTTCTTTCTCCAGCGTCTCCACCCCTCGGTAGGCTGCCAGCGCCACCCGCTCCGCCCCAGGATCGTTCGCATGCATCAGCGCCGAGAGCACCGCACGGTACGGCGCCTTCCTCGCCTCCGCCTCCTCTTCGACCCGCGGCACCTCGGCGGGCCCCACGACCACCGGCTTCAGCGCGAAGCCCGGGTGCCCCAGCGCAATGGGCGCCGACGCCCACGCCCTCACCTCCGCCTCGGGGCTGCACACGATCAGCGCGACCGGGCATCGGTGCTCGGCATGAAGGGCACTCAGGTAATAGGGCCACGTCTGCCGCTTGCGGGGGTCGATGCTGGTCTGCACCTCGACCAGCAGCACGTACACCGGGTCGTCGTTCGACAGCAGCACCACGACATCAACGCGGCGCTCGGTGGGCAGCAGCTCGCGCAGCTCGCCAGGACGAACCTCGGCGCGGGTGAAGGAGGGGAGGATCAGGGCCCCCGAGCGCGGCGCGGGTGAAGGAGGGGAGGATCAGGGCCCCCGAGCGCTGCAGCAGCTCGACGGCGAGGAGGGCGTCGGCACGGAAGAGTTCAACGAGTTCTTCGTGCTGCAACGACGCCATGGGGACAGAAGATAGCACGAGGGAACGGGTGGACCACGGGGGCGAACAGGAGCGTCGGCCTTGCCCGCGGGACCGTCCTCGCGCACTTGTGGACACCCACGCCCTCGGGTCCTGCTGGGTGGCACCAGGCGAGATCGATGCGGCCACGGCCCGGCAGGTCAGTCTGCCGGCAGCCCAGGGCCCAGCGAGGACAAGGGGATCCGGGCTATCGTCACGGACTCTTTCAGCAAGCTCATCGGCACGTAGATGTGCTCGCATGAGATCGCAAGAGGCGAGCCCCAGCTCAGTCGCGAAGGGCCATCCGGAAAACCAGGAATCTTCCACCCTCGCCCATCGCTCAACCGCACGATAAACAGGTTGCTGGTCTTGCCTCCTTCAAAGTAGAGTCGTGCCGCGTAACCGCAACCTACCGCATACTGGTAGCGAGCATCACCTGGGCGGGTCACGTCCGAACGCAGGCGACGTTTGGTCGCTTCGATCGTTCCCATCTCCGTGGCAAACGGGGCCGTGTACACCGAGGTCGATGGAAACTCATACTCGGTCGGTTTCTTCCCTTCTCCGTACGTCCACACCACGTCCTTCCCGTCGGTGCCCACATTCCCCGCTCCACGGGTAAAGTCTCCGCTCCAGCGTTGCCACGGTTGCAGCCCCTTGTCCGGTGACCATATCGAGATCCCGTGATAAGCGGCCTCCCCGATTCCAAGAAAGACGTGTTTGCCCACGGGAACCACGATGGATGCAAAGTACCCATCAGGGTCCTGCGCAGCCCCGTGAATGAGGGTCGATTGTTTCACATCCTCCCAGGGACGGACAAAGCGGGGGCCTACTTTTTGGACGAGCCAGTGAGCAGAAACTTCCCAGTTGGAGCCAAGCCCTGGTTGCTTTGGCTGTTTGAAAACAACCGCAGGGAGCGGAGTGTCAAGGTCACCCGCAAGAAACCCTTCGACGGAACCAAACCCAGGCTCATCCCAGGTATCTCCACTCATCCTCCAGAGGTACTTGTTTTCTTGCAATGCCTCCGCATGAATATAACAGCCACCGGAGACAGGGTTGACCTGGAGAAAGGTGTGGAGAACAGGTCCGTCGGCCTCGGCGATGAGGCTGTAACGAACGTCCGCATTGCCTTCGTGGTTGAGCCGAGTGAACTGGAGCAAGACCCTGGAGGTCTCAGGCACAGGCCAGACCTTGGGGAAGAAAGCAAGAGGCGCCTTGTTGGCAGGGGCCCATGGGGTGGCCATGCGCTGGCAAGCAAGCCCAGGGTCCACGGGGAAAGGACAGGGCTCCCAGGCAACGGGGGGAGGAAACAGGTCCGGGGAAGGAGGGTAGTAAAGCGGGCACTGGCACGACCACTCCGTGTACTGAGCCCAGCCAGCCGGGACGGTGGGAGGAAAAAAAAGTTCGCAACCGTTGGGACGCGAAGGAGCGCCGGCGGCGCCGGCTCCCCCGGAGCCAGAACCAGCAGAGGAGCCGGCAAAACCAGCGGAAGGGGAACCTGAAACGCCGGCTTGTCCAGCCTTCCCCGCTTTTCCAGCCTGGCCCGCACCGCCTTTGCCAGCGGCACCTCCAGGAAAAGAACCAGCGGCCCCCGCAAGAGGTGCCCCGGCGGAACCAGGAGGGGGATCGGCCCCCCCCGTGGACTCATCGCAACCACGCCCCAGGGTGGTGAGCGCCAGGAGGAGAAGAAGCGCGGAAGAAGCCGAGCGAGCAGCGGAAGGAGGGCGCATAAGAAAGCAGCCCCCACGTCAAGCCACGAGGCAGGGGAAAGGATCAGACGCTCGGGGCGACGCACATCGGGGTCCTGAGAAGCCGGGAGGACGCCCAGAAACCAGTACGCGCGACCATCCACACCAGGAGCAAAACGGATGGCCGTGGAGAGGAGGATCTGGCCAGCAACCGTGGGTGCACCCGAGCCCACAGGAGAGGGGTTATCGATGCGGAACACCCTGGTCTGACTGGTGGAATCACGAGCAACGGAAAGGAGAATTTCCCCACCACGATCCACGGAGAGCCAGGAGCGGGTCGTGGCGGTACGGGTCCAGGTGCCAAGTGGCTCGACCTGCTGGCGAGCGCTGATACGAACAAGACGCACCTGGGACGAACCCACCGGAACATCAAGCACGTAAAGACTCGAATCACGGTACGAGTAGGTCGCGGCCAGCACCTCTCCGATGGTGTAAGCAGCACCGGTTCCGACAAAGGTAGGCTGCCAGCGCACCCAGGAACTGGAGAGCGAGCGCGTCCAGATATCCCCGACCGGCACGTTGGATGCATTCTTGCCACCGATCACGAAAACCCGTCCCGAAGAGCGCGCGTAAACAGGGACAAACGCAGAGCGCGCCGTGGGCAGGTTGGTGG
>JALOQB010000273.1 GCA_025453595.1 Polyangiaceae bacterium | reverse complement strand
AACCACCGCCGAGCACGTCCCCACCTTGCCCTGGACGTTGCAGGCCTCACACTGGCCCGTGCACCCCTTGTCGCAGCACACTCCGTCCACGCAGAAATTGGATTTGCACTGGCCGTTGCCCGCACAGACCTGGCCGTTGTTCAGGCGCTCCTTGCAGACACCGGCGTCGCAGAAGCTGCCGATGGCGCAGTCCGCGGAGGAGCCGCAGGTGGTGGAGCAGGCGTTGGCGCCGCACACGAAGGGGTTGCATGGCTTGACGATCGGGGGAGGACAGTCCGGGCCGTTGCCGGGGCACTGGGCGCCGAGGGTCTCGGCGTTGCCGGCGCAGCTCGGGTTGCGGCACGAGGTGGCGGCGCTTGCGAAGGCATCGGGAGGGCAGGCAGCGGCGGCCCCGTTGCAGGCCTCGGCCACGTCGCAGGCGCCGTTCTTGGGGCGACAGACGCTCCCGGCGAGCACAAGCTGGTCATCAGGGCAGACGCCGGAGCTGCCGGTGCAGGTCTCGGCCACATCGCAGGTACCCGCCGCCGCGCGGCACACGGCGCCCTGCGGCAGCACCAGGTCCGCAGGGCACGAGGTCGAGGCGCCGTCGCATTTCTCCGCGACATCGCAGGACCCCACGGCGGCGCGGCACACCGCATCCTTGGGCAACCGGAGGTCGACCGGGCAGGCGTTGCTGCTGCCGTCGCAGCTCTCCGGCGCGTCGCAGCCCCCCGCCGCCGGCCGGCACACGGCGCCCTGCGGCAGCTTGCCGTCCGGCGGGCAGGCGTTGCCGCTGCCGTCGCAGCTCTCCGGCGCGTCGCAGGGCCCCGCGGCGCCCCGGCACGAGGTGCCCTGGGGTTGCTTGAGATCCGCGGGGCACAGGGCCGAGCTGCCGGAGCAGGTCTCGGCCACATCGCATGCGCCAGCCGCCGCACGGCACACCTCCGCCGCGGGCTTGAAGGTATCCGGCGGGCACACCCCCGCGGCGCTGCAGGTCTCGGCGCTGTCGCAGGTACCGGCGGCCGCACGGCACACGGCGCCCGCCGGGAGGCGCTCGTCAGGGCACAGCTTCGAGGCGCCGTCGCAGAGATCAACCTTGTCACAGAGATCCTGCGTGGCGCGGCAAACGGTGCCTGCCGGGAGGATCTGATCCGCCGGGCACTGGACCCCGACGCCGTCGCAGACCTCCTCTGCGTCACAGGGGCCCGCCGCGGACCGGCAGGGGATGCCGCTCAGCTTCGCGTCCGCCGGGCACTGGCCCGAGCTCCCCGTGCAGAACTCCTCGGTGTCGCAAACCCCCTGGGAGGCCCGACACAGGACGCCGTTCGACGCATTGCCACAGGTCCCGTCCGCCGGGGCCCCCTTGGCCTGCGTGCACACCCGGCAGTCCGACGCCGCGCCGCCGCAGGCCTCGTTGCAGCAGACCCCATCGGCACAGAACCCGCTCTGGCACTCGCTGTTGGTAGCGCACGGAGCCCCCTGCACGCCGCAGACGGTGACCGCCAGGGTCGCCTGCGCCGCCCGATCCACCAGCGTGGACCCGAGGCCGTTCACCGCGTTGCCCCAGCCCGTGAGCGTCACCGAGGTGCAGGCCCCCGCCGGCGCCTTCCAGGTGAACGAGAACTTCACGTGCTCGTTCGAGTCGTTCTTGCGCGAGGTGTGCGTCACCTCGTTGCGGCTGGTGCTCGAGTTCAGAATGAGCTTCGTGTTCGATGCGTCCGGCCCCCCCAGGCCAAAATCTCCGGACGGCGCCCGCAGGTTGAACCCGCCGTTGCGCTGGAATGGCACCGTGGTGATGTCGAGCGTGTAGGTGCCCGTCTGACCCGGCGCCAGCGTCGTCGGCCCCGTGATCACCACCCCCGGCGCCGTCCCGCCGCTGTGGCACTGGTTGCAGCCGCTGGCGCCAAACTGGTTCGACGAGACGCCCCCGTTGAACGCCTCGGCCCCCGGGGCCACACAGAACGCAGCGACGCCCAGGAGGCCCGCCAGGGCCGATGAAACTCGGGTCATGAAGGACCATGCTAGGCGTTCACGACCGGATAAATCGAGGATATGTATCGAGATAGGCAATTTGTTCCAAAAACCTGCCTACTCTCTCGTCCAGGCCTCCCCCCGAGCCATCACCTCCCAGCAGGAACACGCATGAGCGACGACTCCCACGGCGGAACCCCCAGCCGCCGCCAGCGACAGGCCCGCGATCACCTCGTCCGTATCGAGAAAGGCGAAGCCCGCGCCGCGGGGCCCGCCGCCGCCGCGCGCCTGCGCCGTCAGGAGGGCGCCTTTCGCCTCCTCCCCTCCCCTGCTCACATCGTCTTCCTGCGCCTCACCGGCGAGGACGGGCGCCGCGACCAGGAGGACGGCGCCGTCGTCCGCCTCGCCGGCGAGATCACCGCCCCGGGCACCGTCTGCGACGTCCTCGCCCTCGTCGCCCAGGCCGGCTGGCGCGGCGAGCTCGTCGTCTTCGATGGAGACGCCGAACGCTCTTTCTTCTTCGATCAGGGCAATATCGTTGGTGCTCAAACTTCCGTAGAAGAAGAGCGCATCGGGCGGATCCTCTGGCGCCACGGCCTGCTGGACGCGGAGCAGCACGGCCTTGTGCTGGAGCGGGCGAGGCGAGGGCAGCGCTTCGGTCAGGCAGCGATCGAGCTGGGCTACCTGACCCATGAGCAGCTCTTCGAGCACCTGGCGAGGCAGCTTGAAGAGATCCTGTTCCCGACCTTCGCGGTGGGGGATGGTACCTACTATTTCCTCGAAGGCTTTGACGATGCGCGGCTGGTGGCGCGCCACGCGGCGAGCGCCACGGGGCTGCTGATGGACGGGCTCGCGAAGCTCGATGAGGTGCGCTATTTCCGCCAGAAGATCCCCAGCATTCAGTGCGTCCCGGGGCGCACCGACCGGGGCGAACCCGGGGCCGAGCTGCGCGAGACCTGGCGCGCCATCGATGGCCACCGCACCCTCGAAGAGATCGGCCGGCACACGGGCCGGGGCGACTTCGCCACCACGAAGGATATCTACGCGCTCCTGCAGACCCGGCACGTGCTGCTCCACCCCCCCCGGGAGGCCGGGGGAGCCGCCACCGTGGTGCTCCGCGCCAACGAGGCGCTGCGGCTCCTGCACCAGCGGGTCGACGCCGCCGGCAAGGGCACCGCGCTGCGGGAGGGGCTGCGCCTGTTCCTGGTCAACCACGAGGGCTACGGTCCGCTGCTGGCGAGCGGCGCGGACGAGGACGGGACCCTGGACCCGGCGATCACCGCGGAGGCCGCCGCCTCTGGCGAGGAGGACCCGGAGCGCCGGCTGCGGCGCCTGCTCCATGAGTACGCGGCCTACGCGCTCTTCTTCGCGGGGAGCCTCCTCGGCCCTCCGCTGGAGGCCTCCCTCTCCGAGGAGGTCGACCCCATCCTGCACGAGCTGCTGCCGAGGGCCTGACCCCTCAGCCCGCGACGACCGGCAGCGAGCGCCGCGAGGGCGTGGAGAGGGGCAGCGGGGAGGAGCGCTCGCTGGGTCGGGCTGCCGCCCGGGACGCCTCGGTCAGCTCGCCCTGGAGCGAGTGGCGGTGGGCCGCGAGGATGCGCGCCTCCACGACCTTGCCCACCAGGTCGAGGGCGGCCGTCCCCGGCAGGTGAACGATCTCGTTGCGGCGGGTACGCCCCGAGAGGCATTCGTCCCCGCTCTTGCTGCGCCCCTCGATGAGCACCTGCTCGGTGCGCCCGATGAGGGTCGGCAGGTGCGCCGCGAGCAGCGCTTCGCTGGCCTCGAAGACCCTGCTCAGCCTCCGCCCCTTCTCGGCCTCCGGCACGTCATCCTGGAGCTTGAGCGCCGGCGTGTAGGGGCGAGGGCTGTACTTGAAGCCAAAGACCCCCAAAAACCCCACCTCGCGGATGAGATCGACGGTCGCCTCGGCCTCCGCCTCGGTCTCCCCGGGGAACCCGACGATGACGTCCGTCGAGAGGGTCAACCCCGGGCGCGCTGCCCGGAGCGCACCCACCCGGTCGACGTACTCGGCCCGGGTGTAGCGCCGGATCATCCGCTTCAGCACCCGGTCGCTGCCCGACTGCACCGGCATGTGCACGTGCTCCGCCAGCACCTCGAGGTCGCGGTGCGCCGCGATCAGCGAGGGCGTCAGGTGGCGCGGGTGCGGGCTGGTGTACCGCAGGCGGCGCAGCGCCGGCACCTCGGCGGCGATCCGGCGCAGCAGGGCCGCGAATTCGCTCTCGTCCGGGTCGTCCGGCGCCGCCTCCGGGGCCCGCGCCAGACCCTTCCCCGGATCGTTGTAGCTGTTCACCGTCTGCCCCAGCAGCGTCACCTCCGCCGCCCCCGCCTCCACCAGCCTCTGGATCTCCCCCACGATCTCGTCGCTCCCCCGGTACCGCTCGGGCCCCCGGGTGTACGGCACGATGCAGAACGAGCAGCGCTCGTCGCAGCCCTTCATGATCGTCACGTACGCCGACGCCGGAGCGCCCCCGCGCCGCGCCGGCTCTGCCTGCAGGAACCGGGGACCATCCAGGTCAAACACCGTGCGCACCACCGGCAACCCCCCGGTGCTCACGTCCGCCAGCAGCCCCGGGAGCTCCGGGATGTTATCCGGCCCCAGCACCACGTCGATGCTGGTCATCCGCTTGCGCAACCGCTCCCCCTCCTGCTGTGCCATGCAGCCCGCCACCACCAGCAGGGTCTCCGGCCGCTCTCGTTTCAGGAGGCTCAGCCGGCCCACCTCGCTCCGCAGCTTCTGCTCCGCTTTCTCCCGGACGCTGCAGGTGTTGAGCACGATGACGTCGGCCTCCTCCGGAGAGCCCGCCTCCACGTAGCCGGACCCGCGCAGCACCTCGTGCATGCGCTCCGAGTCGTGGACATTCATCTGACAGCCAAAAGTGTGGATCGCGTACGACGGCATGGACGGCGCGGGCAGTAGTAGCGCGGAGGGCCGCGTCGTACTAGCCTCCTCCCCTGTGTTCGGGATCTCCTTCGGCGAGGCCTTGCTCCTGGTCGTCATCGGGCTCATCGTGGTGGGCCCCCGCGACCTGCCCAGCATGATGCGCTCTCTCGGTCGCAACATCTCCAAGCTGCGACGCACCGCCACCGACCTGCGCGCCCAGAGCGGCATCGACGAGATCCTCCAGAACGAGGGGATCCACCGCGAAATCCAGGACCTCCAGAAGCTCGCCACGGGCCGCATCCTGGAGGTCGGTCTCCATGAACCCCTCCTCTCTCCTGCCTCCTCCCCTCGCCCCCTCTCCGACCCAGCCTCCGACCTCTATTCCTCCCGCCGCGAACCCCCGCGGCGCCGTGAATACCCCCCCGGTGGGCCCGATTGCTTCGACGCCATCCCCGAGGATGCAGCCCTCTACCAGCCAGCCAGCCCCTCCCCGCAGGTGTCAGAAAACACTGATGCGCCGAAGACCCCCTCCCCCGCACCGCGCCCCGAGGGGGCGATCCCGCGGGGCGAGCTGCCTCCGGACGACGAAGTCAGCGCAGCGTGAGGAGGGGTCATGAGCGAAGAGCCAGCGACAGAGCAGGGGCCAGAAGACGACAAGATGATGTCCCTGTGGGAGCACCTGGACGAGCTCCGGGTGCGGCTCACCAGGGCTGCAGCGGCTTACATCGCGGCGATGTTCGCGGCCTGGGCGGTGAAAGACCCGATCCTGGCGTGGCTCTGGAAGCCCTTCGTTGACTCCTGGAAGGCCGAGAAGCTGGCGGGAGAGCCGAAGCTCCACTTCGCGGCCCCCGGCGACGCCTTCCTTGCGTACTTCAAGCTGTCGATGATCGCGGGGCTGGGGCTGGCGGCGCCGGTGATGTTCTACCAGCTCTGGTCCTTCATCGCGCCCGGCCTCTACCGCAAGGAGCGGGGCTACGCGATCGGCTTTGTCATGCTCTCGTCGCTGTTCTTCGTCGGCGGGGGCCTCTTCGGGTGGCGCATGGCCTTCCCGATCTCGTTCCAGTATTTCCTGGGGCTGACGGCGGACGCAGGCAAGGCCGGGATCACCCTCGAACCGACCGTGATGGTCGGCGATTACCTCGACTTTGTCGCCCAGATGCTCCTGGCCTTCGGGGTCATCTTCGAGCTGCCCCTGCTGCTGACCTTCCTGTCGATGATCGGGCTGGTCAACTACCTCCAGCTCTTCCGCTTCGGCCGCTGGTTCATCATGATCGCCGCCATCGTGGGCGCGGTGCTCTCGCCCCCCGACACGACGAGCATGATCGTGATGACGATCCCGCTCATCGTGCTCTACTTCCTCTCGATCGGCCTGGCTTACCTGTTCGGACAGAAGCCCAGCGAGGCCGAGCTGCTCAGGTTCCGCGAGGAGCGGGCGGCGAAGAAGCAGGACGCCGAGAAGCGCCGCCAGCAGCGCGCAGAGCAGGAGCGCCTCGACCGCGAACTCGAGAGGGCCGAGCGCGCCCGCGAGCAGGAAGAGAAGCAAGCCAGGCGCGACCAGGCCAGGGCCGACAAGCAAAAGTAACCACGCCGGTCTCTCGAACACACCCTCGCTCCCACGACAGCAGCTCATGGCCCATAATGGCGCCTCTTTCCCCACGCCCCCGGGGGCCTCATCGATGGCTGGTAGGTGCTTGTTTGTGTGAGGGAACTCAAGCACAACTATAGTGCGTCTTGATGCCTGGCCTTGCCCGTCTGCTGCTCGTGGGTCTCTTTTCCTCTACCCTGGTGCAAGCCCAGGAAAATAACGCAGAACTCTCCTTCAACCGGGGGGTCGAGGCCATGGAGGCCGGAAGGTTGGAGGAGGCCTGCCCGGCCATCGCAGAGAGCCAGCGCCTCGACCCCCGCCTGGGCACGCTCTTCACGCTGGCCGAGTGCGAAGGGAAGCGGGGCAAGAGCCTGCTCGCCCTGCGGCTTTATCAGGATTTTCTCCGGCAAGTCGAGGCGCTGCCGGACGCGCAGAAGACCAGGCAAGCCGCCCGCAAGAAGATCTCCGAGGAAGCAGCGGCGAGGCACCTCGCTGCCCTGGGTCGCCTCTCCCTCGCCGGGGTCGCGGCAGATGCCGAGGTGACCCTGGACGGTCAACCCCTGGCGGTAACCTCCTGGCAGGAGATCCTCGTCGAACCGGGGTCCCATCGGCTTTTGATCCGCCAGAACGGCTCGGAGCAAACCGTGGAGGTCTCGGTGCAGGCAGGAGAGTCCAGGAAGGTCACCCCCGGGCCGACGACCGCGGCGCCCGCAAGCGCCGAGCTTCCCACAAGCACCGCCCCCCGGCGATCGCCCACGCTGTTTTACGCAGCGGCGGGGGTGGGGGTCGCGGGGTTGCTGGTGGGAGCGATCGGCGGAGGTCTGGCGCTCGCAAGCAAGAGCACCGTGAGCGAGGAATGCGCGGGCCAGCTCTGCTCGCGCCGGGGCCTCGACGCCGTGGAGCGCGGCCGCACCCAGGCCAACATCAGCACCGCAGGCTTCGTGCTGGGCGTCCTCGGCGCCGGCACCGCCGCAGGGTTGTGGGGCTCCGGGCTGAGCAAGCCCACGACCGCGCGCCGCCTCCGGGTGGCCCCGGTGGTGGCAGCAGATCAGGCCGGCTGGATGGTAGGAGGTCAGTGGTGATCCAAACGAGGTGGTTTTTCTTCGCTGCGCTGCTCCTCATCGGATGCCAGTCGCTCCTCGATCTTGACGAGGACTACCGGCTTGGAAGCGCAGGTTCCGCAGGATCCGCGGGGAGCGGAGGCAAGGCCGGGGCCGGGGCTGCCGGCGCGGGGGGCGAGAGCGCAGGAGGCAACGCCGGAGAAGCCGGGGCTGCCGGCGCGGGCGCGGGTGGGGCCAGCGGCGCGGGCGGGGCCAGTCCGTGCAAGCCGCAGGAGCAGCGATGCGGCGAGATCTGTGTCGATACCAAGTCGAACCAGGCCCACTGCGGCGCCTGCGATGCAGCCTGCTCCGATGGACAGGAGTGCAAGGGCGGTAGCTGCAAGTAATCCCCGTGAGACGGCGGCTTCAAGCCATGACCTCGTGGCCACCGCGATCGGCATCACCGCCAGGGAAAGAGGGAGGGTTACCGGTCCGAATGGCCTGCCGCGCGCAAGGTCGAAGGCAGGAACCCCTCGCCGTTCTCGGCCAGCGCACGCGCCGCCTCCAGCTCCTCCTCTGGCCAGGCTTCCACCAGGCACTCGAAGCGCCCGTGGTCAAAGGGCAGGCCCTCCGGCTTCTCTACCTGGCGGATGACCTCGCGTTTCCCTTCCGCGAGGAGCTCAAGCGCACGGTGATGGCAGTACGGGTTGTTGCCGCGCTTGCCGAACAGCACGTGCGCTGTCCACGAGCAACCACCGAGGCAGGCCTCCCCGTAATAGCAGGAGCCGCAGAAGCCCCAGAGCTCACGCGAGGAGCGATCGCGGGTGAAGCGCAGCGCCTCGGCGCGCTCCCAGATCTCCACCAGCGCGGCGTCGCGCACGTTGCCGCCGACGTAGTCCTTCGAGGGCAGAGACGGGCAGCCCTTGACCGAACCGTCGGCCTCGATGCCGAGCGTGAGGCTCCCGGCCGAACAGGCAGGGCGATGCCCCTGGGGGAAATGGCCGCGAAGTTGCTCCTCGTAAGGGCCGAAGTACCCGATGTCATTGCCCGGTGCGACGTCGATCCCGCGGGCCCGCAGGCGCCGCTCGATGCGTGCGACCAGGGGCAGTACCTCGAGCACCTGGTAAGGTTGCAACAGGATCTCTGGCTCGTCGGCGGCGCGACCCATCGGCACGGTCATCGACACCTGCCACGCGGCGATCCCCTCCTCGGCCAGGAGCGCAAGCAGCGGCTCGATATCGAGCAGGGCGGGCCTGGCGATCTGGGTGTTGCTGGTCACGCGAAGACCGGCCTGCCTGAGCACACGGATGGCGTTCATCGCGGAATCGAAGGCGCCCGCCACCCCTCGCAGCTGGTCGTGGCGGGGCTGCAGTCCATCGAGGCTGACGCCAACCCCCTTGCAGCCGAGGGCAGCGAGGTGCCGTGCCTTCTCGGCGTCCATGCCGCGGCCTCCGGTGACCATCGTCATGGCGATCCCGTGATCGGAGATCGCCCGGGCGACCTCCAGCCAGCCATCGTGCAGGTAGGCCTCGCCGCCGATCAGCGTGATCTCCCTGGTTCCCAGCGCTGCGAGCTGGGCGACAAGGGCGACCGCCTCGGCGGTGGAGAGCTCTTCTGGCCGGGCGCGCCCCGCCCGGGACCCACAGTGCCGACACGCCAGATCACAGCGCAGCGTGAGCTCCCAGACCGTGTAGATCGGGCGGGCCTGCCGATCGACCTCGCGCGCCGATGTAGCCAGCGGCAGGTTACGCCGCGCAGGCGGTGCCTGGGGAGCGATGGGCAGGCCACGAGGCCGCGGACCGAGCATTGGCTAGTTGCGTGAGGGGGCGATGCCGTAGCGAGCCACCACGGGACGGCTAGGCTGAGCCGGTTGCGGAGGGTTGGCCACCGGAGCGGCGGTGGCCACGCCGGTCGCCGAGGTCGGAGGGGTCGCGGTGGGGCTGCTCCCAGCGGTCGGGTTGCCCCCCGTCGGCGCCGTGGCGGGGGTGGCGGGGGTGGCGGGGGCG
>JALOQB010000272.1:9497-13389 GCA_025453595.1 Polyangiaceae bacterium | reverse complement strand
CACCGCCCTCATTGGGGCTTATAATAAGCCCGAATTGGGGGTGGCCTACGTCTTCACCAGGACCGCGGGCGTCTGGACTCAGCAAACGAAGCTCGTCCCTGCGAACAAACCGCCTGGTGCTTTTGGCAGGTCCTTTGGCTGGTCGGTAGCGCTCTCGTCCGACGGTGATACCGCCCTGATCAGCGGGCAACGGACGGAGTTCAGCGATGAAGTTGCCTGCGTCTTCACCAGGACCGCAGGCGTTTGGACCCAGCAGCAACAGCTTAACATCGCTGACAAAGTGGGCTTCAACTCATTCGGTTGGTCGGTGGCACTGTCAGGGGATGGTCATACCGCCCTCATTGGAGCTTATGGAGCGTCTGATGGGGAGATGAAGAACAACGGAGCGGCCTACATCTTCACCAGGACCGCAGGCGTTTGGGCTCAGCAACAAAAACTCCTCGCGGCGGACAAGGCGGCCGAGGACCGCCTCGGTCATTCCGTGGCACTCTCGTCCGACGGCAACACCGCCCTTGTCGGTGCCCACAACAAGTCAGACGGAGCGACGAACTACAACGGGGCAGCCTACATCTTCACCAGGACGGCAGACGTCTGGACCCAGCAACAAAAGCTCCTCGCCACAGACAAGGGGAGCTACGATTTTTTCGGCTGGTCGGCGGCACTGTCAGGGGATGGTCATACCGCCCTCATCGGGGCTTACATGGAGTCAGACGGGGTGACGAACAGCAACGGGGCAGCCTACGTCTTCACCAGGACGGCAGACGTCTGGACCCAGCAACAAAAGCTCCTCGCGGCGGACAAGGCGAACGGTGAATTTTTTGGTCAATCGGTGGCACTTTCATCCAGCGGGAACATCGCCCTCATCGGCGCATCCTGGGATTCTGACGGGGCGATGTTCAATGGCGCAGCCTACGTCTTTCTCCGAGCCTCAGAGGTATGGGCGCAACAGCAAAAACTCCTCGCGGCGGACAAGCAGAGCCACGATCGCTTCGGTCAATCGGTGGCGCTGTCGGGGGACGGGAACACCGCGCTTGTGGGCGCCAATATGGAGGACGACGGAAATCTAGACAACGGAGCAACCTACATCTTCATGCTGGCGCAGGTCGGACAGACTTGCATCGCCGACGCTGAGTGCACCTCCGGCTTCTGCACCGATGGCGTCTGCTGCAACACCGCCTGTATCGGGGGCACCAACGATTGCCAGGCCTGCTCCGTCGCGGCAGGCGCTGCCGTCGACGGGACCTGCGGCCCCACCACCGGCAACGCTTGCGACGACAGCAACGCTTGCACCCAGAGCGACACCTGCCAGGCCGGCACCTGCATCGGCAACAACCCCGTCGCCTGCACCGCGCTGAGTCAGTGCCACGACGTCGGTACCTGCAACCCGGTCACAGGCACCTGCTCCAACCCCATCAAGGCGGATGGGATCGCCTGCAACGACGGCAACGCCTGCACCCTGGACGATACATGCCAGGAGGGCATATGCCATGCGGGGAACGAGGTGCCGTGCACCCCCGGCGAATGCCAGCAAGGCGGGAGCTGCGATGCGGCGAGCGGAGGGTGTCAGTTCAGCAACCAACCCGACGGGACACCGTGTTCAACGGGTCTATGCCACGATGGCAACTGCATCGACGCATCGGGAGCGGGCGGGGCGAGCGGCGCCGGTGGAACCGCGGAGGCCGCCGGCGCCGCGGGGGAAAGCAGTGCCGGTGGCGAGGCCGGGTCTGCTGGGCAGGCCGGTGGTGACAGCGGAGCCAGCGGCACGGCCGGGACCAACACCGGTGGCAGCGCAGCAGGTGAAAGCAGCACCGCTGGTACGGCCGGCTCGACCTCCACCGGCGGCAGCGCTGGCAACGGCAGCGCGGTCGGCAAGGGCGGCATGGCCGGTAACGACGGCGCGACAGGCCAGGCTGGCAGCGCGGACAAGGGCGGCGCTTCCGGGCAAGGGGCAGGCGGTCAGGCAAGCGGAGGCGTGCCTGTGAACGACGCGGCACCGGAGGCGGAAGGTGGCTGTGGCTGCCGGACGACGGGCGGCGGGCGCGAGGGCGGAGTGGGGGTGATAGGGCTGCTGGCCCTGGCGCTCACGGCTCGTCGGCGCAGCGCAGGAGGTCTTCAAGCCCTCGTCACGGCAAGCTGGTCGCGATGGCCTGGAGCAGATCGCGCCGCTCGTCGGCGCTGATCGAATGGCCCACGCCAGGGTACTCCTGGAGCGAGACCTGCCAGCCGCGGGCCCGGAAGCGCTCGACGGAGTCGCGCGCCGTGGCGGTGGGGACGCGCGCATCCGAGGCCCCATGAAACGCCAGCAACCGCGGGGCACCGGGGGGAGGTGCCGCGGGCTCGATGGCCGAGGGCAACACGCCGCCCACCGGGAAGGCCCCGGCGATCCGTCCCGGCGCCATCGCCGCCACCGCGAAGCTCACCATCCCCCCCTGGGAGAAGCCCGTGAGCAGCGGCTTGCCGCGGGTGGGTTTGCGGGCGACCAGCGCGTCCAGATCGGCCAGCAGCAGCTCGGCCGCCCCCCGCACGCCGGGGCCGAGGGCGCTGACGTCGACCACCGCTCGCCCCGAAGGCGGGAACCAGGAGAACCCATCGCCGTGCGGCAGCGGCGCCCGCAGCGCATACACCCGCGCCGCCGCCGGTAGCCCACGGAGCAGGGCCGCGAAGGACTCGGGGCGATCCCCCAGCCCGTGCAGCGCGAGCACCAGCGGGAGCGTGTCGCCGTCGCTGGCCCCGCCGGTGGTGAACTCGACCAGCCCCAGCGTGGGGGCCCGCCCCGCGGGAGGCGCGGGCGCCGGGGACGAGGAGGCCGCCGGCTCCTTGCAACCGACCAGCAGCGCGATGACGAGGACACCGCACCACCGGAGGTTCCATAGATTCATTTTACACCCACAAGCCCCCCCTCCGGGAGGAGGTCGCAGAAGGCCTGGAGGGCGAGGTCGAGGCGCGCGGGGTCGGTGCCGTCGAAGGTGAGCTTGACGTGGTAGGAGGGGTCGTTCCAGGTGGGGTAAGAGCCGATCTCGACGTCAGGGAAGCGGGCGACGACGGCGTCGAGGAGGGGCTTGAGGGTGCCCTCGTCGAGGAAGGTGAAGGCGGCCCTGGAGAGGAAGGGGGAGTCGGAGGCGAGGTGGTGGCGGATGGTGGAGAGTTTTTCGAGGAACGCCTCGGGGAGGCCGGGGAGGACCCAGACGTTCTCGACGACGGTGGTGGGCCAGCCGGGGGCGGGGCCCTGGAGGAGGCGAGCGAGGGGGGGCACGCGGGCCATGGCGAGGTGACCCTCGGAGGTGCGAGGGCCGAAGTGCTCGCGGATGATCTGCTCGAGCTCGGGGCTGGTGGTGAGGGGGACGTCGAAGGCGTCGGCGACGGCGGCGAGGGTGACGTCATCGTGGGTGGGCCCGACGCCGCCGCTGGTGAAGAGGAAGTCGTGGGAGAGGCGGAGGGAGCGGATCTCGGCGGCGATGGCGGGGCGATCGTCGAGCACCATGACGACGCGGCGGAGCTGGACGCCGAGGGAGCGAAGGAGCTGGGCGAGGGGGAGGAGGTTGGTCTCCTGGATCTTTCCGCCGAGCAGCTCGTTACCGATGAGGAGAGCGGCGGCGGTGCGAGGCATCAGGAGCGCCCCAGGAGCAGGCGGTCGATGATGGCCTTGGAGTAGGCGCTGATCTCGCGGAAGACGATGCCCATGCCGCCCTCCTCGGTGCGGACGACCTCGCCGGTGCCCTCGATGGTCTCGATGTCGTCCATGATGACGGTGAAGCGCAGGTTGACGAGGGTGCCGACCGGGAGCGGGGTCTTGGATTTGACGAAGACGCCGGTGCGCGAGATGTTGGTGACGTACTCTTCAAGGAAGGCGTCGAAGGAGGCGAATTCCTTGTTGATGGTGAGGCGCTCGCTG
>JALOQB010000272.1:0-9484 GCA_025453595.1 Polyangiaceae bacterium | reverse complement strand
GCCGCGGGCATCGCGGCCCGACGGGGGGGTAGAGTCGGTCATGGCGGGGGCTCTTTCGGGGCGAGAATCGGGGGAGATCAGCGACCGAGGAGGTCGTATTGTTCCAGATGGTACTCCTTGCGAGGAGCCAGATCGATGCGGCGCGCGTAGCGGCGCTCGGCCTCGATGACGGCGGTGCGCTCCTCGGATTTCATCAGGGCGATGATCTCCGGGTGGGCCTGGACCAGGATGGTGTACCCGGGCAAGGTGTAGCGCTCGCGGCGGATGGCCCGGAGGATCTCGTAGACGATGGTGGTCTTCGAGCGCACCTGGCCGGTGCCGTCGCAGTAGGGGCAGGGCTCGTGGAGCAGGCGCCCCAGGCTCTCGCGGGTGCGCTTGCGGGTCATCTCGATGAGCCCGAGGTCGCTGATGCGGTTGAGCGAGGTGCGCGCCTTGTCCTTCTGGAGCAGGTCTTCGAGGCGGCGGCGCACCTGCTCGCGGGAGCTGGCGCGTTCCATGTCGATCAGGTCGAGGACGATGAGCCCGCCCAGGTTGCGGAAGCGCAGCTGGTAGGCGATCTCTTCCACCGCCTCCAGGTTGGTCTTGAGGATGGTCTCCTCGTGGTCCTTGCTGCCCTTGCCGACGAAGCGGCCGGTGTTGACGTCGATGGCGGTGAGGGCCTCGGCCTCGTCGATGATCAGGTAGCCACCGGAGGCGAGCGGCACCTTGCGGCCCAGGGACCGGGCGATCTCGTCCTCGATGCCGTAGGCGTCAAAGATCGGCTCTTCGCCGGTGTACAGCTCGATGTCCTTGACCCGCTCGGGGAGGAACATCTCGATGAACCGCACCAGGCGCTCGTACTGGGCCCGATCGTCGATGACGATCTTCTCGATCTCGTCGCCGAAGAGGTCGCGGGCGGCCTTGAGGGTGAGGTCAAGCTCCTCGAAGAGGCTGGCAGGCCCGCGGGCCCCCTCGCGCTTCTTGACGATCTCGCCCCAGAGCCGGACCAGGTAGCCGATGTCGGCCTTGAGCTGCTTCTTGGTGAGCCCCTCGGCGACGGTGCGTACGATGATGCCGCCGGAGGGGGGCTTCATGCCCTCGATGGCCTCCCGCAGCCGCGACCGCTCCTTCTCGGAGCCGATGCGCTTGGAAACCCCCACGTAATCGACCGTGGGCAGGTAGACCACGTAGCGCCCCGGCAGCGAGATGTGGCTGGTGACCCGGGCCCCCTTGGTGCCGATGGGCTCCTTGGAGATCTGCACCAGCACCTCTTGCCCCTCGCGCACCACCTCGCGGATCGGGGTGCTCTTGTCGAGGCGCCCCAGGTCCCCCTTCTTGTCGGCCTTCTTGGACGCCGGGGCGTGGCGCTTCGCGGGGGCCGGCGCGGGGGCCGGCGCGGGGGTCGACGCGGCAGCCCTGCTGCCTCCGCGGCGGCGACGGCGACGACGAGCAGGGGCACCGGCCTCGGCCTCGGCGCCGCTCGCCTCCGCGGCCCCTTCCGCCCCCTCGGCGTCGGGGGCTGCCTCGGCCCCCTCGGCGGCGTCCTGGGGAGCATCGGGCTCGGCCACCTGGAGCGACGGGACCGCCACCGGCACCGACACGCGGGCCGCGGCGTCTTCCCCGGGTTCGTTGTCGTCTTCCCGGACGTTCTTCCGGGAGCCGGCCAGGTACGCCTCGAAGTCGTCGGGTCGGATCAGGTCCTCGACGTGCAGGAACGCCGCTTTCTCGAGACCCACGTCGATGAAAGCGGCCTGCATCCCGGGCAGCACGCGGGTCACGCGCCCCAGCGCGACGTTGCCCAGGCAGCGCTGCTCGGAGGCGCGCTCGATATGAAACTCGGCGATGATACCGTTCTCGATGAGGGCCACACGCGTTTCGCGAATGTCAACATTAATGACGATAATATTCTTGGACATCCTGACCTACCCGGCGCGGCGTGTTTATTCGCGGCGGCGTCCGGTGGCAACAGGGGGCAACCTGGCCCCCTTGCGGAGCGGGGGAAATGGCTCGATAAAACCCTATGGCGTCTCGCAACCGAACCCAACAAAAAGCCACGACCTCGCCCGAAAACAGCCCTGCCGAGGCCCCCGTCGAGGCCCCCGGGGAGACCCCGGCGGCCCCCGTGGGCCCTGCCACCCTCTGTCTGGATATCGGAGGGACGGGCATCAAGGCGATCGTCCTCGACGGCAACGGAGGGCCCCTGTGCGAGCGGCAGCGGGTCGAGACCCCTCGCCCCGCCACCCCGGCGGCGCTCCTCGCGGCGATCCAGGGCCTGCTCTCCCAGCTCCCCGCCTTCGACCGCGTCTCCGTCGGCTTCCCTGGCGTCGTGAAGCAGCACGTCGTGCACACCGCCCCCAACCTCGACGAGGGCTGGTCCGGCTTCGCCCTCGGCGCCGAGATCGAGCTCCTCACCGGCAAGCCCACCCGCGTGCTCAACGACGCAGGGGTCCAGGGCTACGGCGCCATCGCCGGCAAGGGCGTCGAGATGATCCTCACCCTCGGCACCGGCATGGGCTGCGCTCTCTTCGTCAACGGCGTCTACGTGCCCAACCTCGAGCTGGCCCATCACCCCCTCCGCAAGGGCTCCTCCTACGAGGATTACATCGACAACCGGACCCTCGAAGAGATCGGACGCAAGAAGTGGAACAAGCGCCTCCGTCGCGTCATCGACCAGGTGCTCCCCATCTTCAACCCCGATGTCCTCTACCTCGGCGGCGGCAACGCCAAGAAGATCCAGGGCGAGCTGCCCCCCCAGGTCAAGATCGTCGAGAACGTCGCCGGCCTCCTCGGTGGCATCGCCCTCTGGCGTTACTGACAGCGCTCTCGCTCCTCCAGCGCCGCCTTCGCCGACATCCGTACGTGGTACGGCATCGAGGGCTCCAGCATCGGCCCGAGGCGCTCCGCCAGATCCGGCGGGTGCAACCGCCCCAGCGCCACCAGCGCCGCCTCCCCAAGCTGGATCGCCGCTTCCTGCGGGGCCCCCACCCCCGCCAGCGCCAGCTTCGTCAGCCACGGCACCGCCCCCCGGTGGCAGAGCTGGCCCAGCGCCTGGATCGCTCGCCCCCGCACCTCCGGCGGAAGCCCCTCGTTGCGGGCAAGGGTCTCAAGTGACCCAGTCGCCCCCGGTACCCTGCGGCGGGCCACGGCCTCGATCAGCCGGGTGAGGGCGAGGGGGGCGCGCTCGCCAGGGAGCCGGGCGAGGAGCGCCTGGTCGATCGCAGGGTCCGCGGGGGCTGCGCCGAGGGTGTCGTAGGAGGTCGAGCGAACAAAGGTCCACTCGTCTCCGAAGAAGCCGAGGAGCACGCGGCGCTCCGGCGCGCCGAGGGGCCCCCGGAGGGCCCGGGCCACGGCCTCGCGCACCCGCGGCTCGGCGTCGGACTCGGCACGCAGGACCAGCTCCCGGAGCGCCGGGACGCCACCGGCCGCCGAGATCGCCGCGGCGCGCAGGGGAACGACGGGGTCGAGGGCGGCCGCGCGGAGCATGGCGAGGGCCGCCGGGTCACCCCCCTGGGCCAGCAAGGCCGCCGGGCCCAGGGCGAGGTAGCGTGCGGAGAAGTCCTCCGAGGAGCGGAGCGCGCGCCCCAGGGCCGAGGAAGCCACCGCGGCCACCTCCGGGGAGCGGAGGGCGTCGCCTGCGGCGCGCAGCAGGTCGAGGGAGCGCGCGGGCGCGAGGGCCTCTTCCTGGAGACCCGCCACCAGCGCGGGGCGACCTCGCTCGGAGCCCGCGGCCTTGGACAGCACCCCGAGGAAGCCCTTGCGCTCGGCGCCCCAGTCGGCCCGGAGCAGCGCGGGGATCGCCTCCGCGGGCCGCAGCAAGGCCAGCTCGTTGGCCGCCGCCAGCCGCGCCGGGTGGGACGGATCCTGGAGCGCCTCCAGCAGGGCCGGCGCCGCCCCCTTGCCGCAGCGCTCGATGCGGGCCCTGGCGTGGCGCGCCTCCTCGCGGATCTTGCTCGCCAGCAGCCGGGCGAAGAAGAACGCGCCCTCGCCGCAGTCGCCCTGATCCATCGCGCCGAGGGCGAGGAAGCGGGCTGGCTCGCTCAGGCCGCTGTAGCGCGCGGCCACCGCCTTGCGCGCCTCGATCCCGCCGCGGAGCAGCAGGGCGGCGGCCTCGCGGGATTCTTCGCCGCTGCGCTCCAGGCGGCCGACCAGCTCGTCCCGGTTCACCTGCCCATCGAGGCGGCTCCAGGCCTCGACCTCCGCCAGCGTCACGGCCACCGCGGGGCCTTGCGCCGCGCCGTGGGCCTCCTCGAGCACCAGCCCGAGGCAGGAGGTCGCCCGGGGCGCAGGGAAGGTCACCTCGTAGCGGCGACCCGGGTGCTGCCAGCCGTCGTCCGGCAGCGTCACCTCGAAGGTTCCCTGGTCATCCACCAGGAAGAGGCGGCTGGGGGCGGCGCCCCCGGGGACCTCCCGGCCAGGGGGGCGAATCGTCAGCCGCAGCCCGCGGATCGGCGCCTCCCGCGGGGCGCGGAAGACGACGAACTCTCCCCTGCCATCGCCCCCTTTTCCCTCGGACCACCAGGTCTCCGGATCGCCATCGGCCAGCGCCCCCGGCGCCCCCTCCGCGCTCGACGCCCCCACGACCCCCAGCAGCCGCCCCAGCGGCTCCTGTCGCCCCTCGCTCACCGCCGCCGTCAGCCGCACCGCCCTGTCGCGCTCCGCCCGCGAGAGCCGCTGCACACGGGCCGGCTTCAGCTTCAGATCCGACGGGTCCAGCACCTGGGGGCTGAGCACCGTGGGCCGCCCGCACAGGTGCACCTCCCGGTCTCGCGCCCCCACCACCAGCGAGGAGGCCCCCCCTTCCTCGAAGACCTGCACCAGCCGCTTCTCCTGCGCCGACGGGGACCCGCTCGTGTCCGCCTCCCCCGCGAAGATCACCTGCGCCGGGCCTGCCCCCAGCGGGCCCGCCACCAGCGCCACCCAGCTCCGCCCCCCGGCCTCCCGCAGCACCACCCGGGCCACCGAGCGCCCGCGCCCCACCTTCACCGCGTCCAGCGTTGCCCCGCCGAGCCCCCCCAGAAACGCCTCCGGCACCTCGATCTGCTGCCCCCCTCCGCACGGCGCCGCGCCGCAGGCGCTCGCCCGCAGCCACCGCTCCTGCACCTCCACCGTCAGCGCCTGCTGTCCGGAACTTCCGGTGATATGGAGGTTCTTGACAACCGGGGGTCGAGGCTGGGCGCTGGCCTGGCCCGGGGCGAGGGCGGCGAGGAGAGCGAGGGCGGCGAGGGGCCTCACCGCCGGGTCTCCCTGGCGGGGGGGAGCCGGGGCTCCCGGTCGAGGAGCCGCTCGAGGCCGCGGCCGGGGGCGGTGGGGTGGGCGCGGAACCAGCGGATCAGCGGCAGACGCCAGTCCTCGCCGAAGGAGGCGGCCGGGTCCTGCTTCTCGAAGGGGAAGCCGGAGCCGCCAAAGTAGGTGTAGTCGGTGGCGACGACGGTGTAGCGAGCGTCGCGCTCGACGGGGCGTCCGTCGGCGAGGCGAAGGACGCCGTCGGGGCCCTGCTTGACGCCAGATACGTGGCCTCCGCAGCAGCGGACGCTCTCGGTGAGCTGGGCCCCGGTGAGGCGCATGGTGACGAGGTTGTTGTTGAACGGGAGCACGGAGTAGATCGTCCCGAGGGAGATGGCCCCCCGGGGGATGGCCTGGCGGGTGCCGAACCGGTTGAGGATCACGGCATCGGCGCCGGTGGCCTCGCGCCAGCGGTCGGTCAAGAAATTCACGAGCGGGGGCGAGTCCGGGGGGAGCTCCTCCTCGACATGACCGACCACCTCCCCGAGGGCCTCGTCGGTCTTGCGCTGCCAGCCGGCGATCAGCTCGGCCAGCGACGGATCGGGGGCCACCGGCGGGGCCTGGCCCTCCGGGTAGCTGAGGTCGACCAGCTCGGCGCGCGACGAGAGGACCCGCTCGCGCTCCGGCCGCCGTCGATCCACGGTCACGGAGATACGCACGTACTTCTGGAGGAAAGAGCCGGCCTCCACGATGGGCGTGGCGAAGACCTGATCGAGGCTGGTGCGGTGGCAGTGGCCGCCGCCGACGAAGGCCAGCCTCCACTCCGGGTGCCGCGCCACGATGGGCCTCAGCTCGGCGGCGCACACGTGGCCGATGACCACCACGAGGTCAGCCCCCGCCTTGTACACCTCCGGGATCACCCGGCGCAGCGCGTCCTCTTCCTTGCCGAAGGTGAGCCCCTTGTAGTGGTCGCGCATACCCGAGCGCGGGGTCTCCTCGGTGCTGAGGCCGACCACCCCCACGGTGACCCCGCGCCGCTCCACCAGCACGTAAGGCCGCGTGACGCCGCCCTCGCCCAGCGCGGGCGACACGTTGGCGCCGAGGTAAGGGATCTCCTGCGCTCTCGCGTTCTGCTCGAAGGTCTCCCGGCCAAAATCCAGCTCGTGGTTCCCCAGGGCGCTCGCCGCGTACCCCATGCGCCGGAGCACCTCCGCCGCCGGGACGCCGCGGAAGTAGCTCGACAGCGCGGGCCCCGTCCAGTTGTCCCCCCCCGACAGGGCGAGGGTACCGGCCCCGGCGCAGCTCTCTCCCGGGGCGGGAACGCAGTGCCCTTCCTGCTGCTTCCACCGGGCCAGCACCTCGGCGGCGCCGCCCCGCGCCTTGCCGCGCTCGACGACCGGAGCCACCCAGCCGTGCTCGTCGGACGTGAACAGGAACCGCAGCTCGACGGGCCCCGGGGCAGCCTCGACGCTCGGCGCGGCGACCGCGGGCCCCGTGTTCCTGTCGCCTCCGCAGCCGAGAGACCAGAGCGCCAGCAGCGCCCCGAAAGCACGACGACGGTTCACCGCTTGGTACCGGAGGGCGTGTCGAGATCCTCGGCGAGGTAGCTGAGGATCACCTCATCGAGGGACTTCTCGTTGAGATCATCCCCGAAGAGCGACCGACCCTCCTGGGGCTTGTGCTGGCCCGTCTGGGGGCGCGCAACGGGGTGACGCCCCGACGAAGGACGCGGCCGCGCCACCGGCAGCCGCGAGGAGGAGCGGGCGTCGTTGGACGGGTTGACCTCGCTGTACGTGGACGACGAGGACTCCTCGGGGCGTAGCTCGCGGTACCCCCCCTCGGGCCGGGTCGCACCGAGCACCGTGGGCGGCGGCGGCGGCAGATCCGAGGTGTACGGCAGCCGCTCGGGCGGAGCTGCCCTCGGCGCCACCGAGGGCGGCGCATCGCTCGCGGAGGCCGCCGGCCTTGCCGCCGGGAAGGGTTTTGGAGAAGCAGCGGCAGGCAGCGGTGGGGCGGTCGGTGTCCTGGGCGCGGGGGGGCTGGGTGCGGGGGGGTTGGGCGCGGGGGGGCTGGGCGCGGGGGGGTTGGGCGCGGGGGGGTTGGAGGGAGCTCGTACCGCGAGGGCCGGCTGGGCCTGCGAGGGAGGGCGTTCCGGGGTCGTCGGAGCCCTTGAAACAGGCCCCCCTTCTCCCTCCTGCGAGGCGCTGAAGTGGCGCTGGATCAGCTCGTCAAAGTCACCGTTGCGCAGGGCCACGAACATGGCCTTGTGCTGCTCCTTCATCAGGCGACGGACCGTCTCGCCCATGCCCTCTTGACCCAGGTGCTCCGCGTAGGAGGTCTTGGTCGTCTTGAGGATGCGACCGCCATCCATGAACAGGTGCGTGATGACGTGCGGGTGACGCACGCCAGAGTCCTCCGTCTGCACATGGAACACGTGGCCCTTGTGCCGGATGTTGTTGTTGAACCCGAGGAGAGGAGAGGGTGCTTTCGACAAGCGGTGCCCCGACGAAAAGAGTGTAACTCGGACTCAAGCTTACTCTACACTGCCAGCCTAGGGATAGATCGTGTCAGCCGAGGCCATTCAAGAAGGCCAGCTCTTCGACAGCCATTTCCGTATCGACACCCTCCTGGGGCGTGGCGGCATGGGCGAGGTCTGGCAAGCGACCGATACACGCACGCAGCGGCGGGTGGCCATCAAGGTCTTGCTCGAAAAAGCCGCAAGAAAGCGCGACCTCGTGGCGCGCTTCGAGCGAGAAGCCGTCATCACTGGAAACATCCGCAGTCCCTACATTTGCCCCCTGCTGGGCAGCGGACGGGCGGCGAGCGGCGAGCTGTACCTGGTCTTCGAGCTCCTGCAGGGCACCAGCCTGGCAGATCTGCTCAAGGACGAGGTGCACCTGAGCTTCCACGAGACCGCCCGCTACCTCGATAACGTCCTCGAAGGGCTCCTGGCGGCCCACGCGGCAGGCGTGGTCCACCGCGACCTCAAGCCCGCCAACATCTTCCTCACCGGCCAGGGCGACGACGCCCGCGCGGTCATTCTTGACTTCGGCATCTCCAAGCTGCTGCGCCGCGGAGGCCAGCACAACCAGGAGGCCAGCCTGACCAGCTTCGACGCCACCCTGGGCTCCTTTGCGTACATGGCCCCCGAGCAGGTCCGCGGCGCCGCCCGGGCCGACGAGCGGGCCGATCTGTACGCGGTCGGCGCGGTGGCCTTCCGGATGCTCACCAGCCGCCTGCCCTTCGAGGGGGAGAACGCCACCATGCTCCTGATGGGCAAGATGACCGGCGAGCCCCCGACCCTGAGCCAGATCACCGGCCAGCAGTGGCCCACCGCCATCGAGGCCTTTGTCTCCCGCTCCCTCGCCCGCAACCGGGACGCCCGCTTCCCCACCGCCCAGGACGCCCTCGACGCCTGGCGCGCCATCCAGGATCGCTTCGACCTGGCCCGCGAGCGCTGCCGCCCCTTGCTCGATCGCCTCGACGCCGCGACGCCCCAGGCCTGACCGTCCCCTTGCGCCCGGCGCTCGGCCGTGGCTTCCAGCACGAGGGCGCCTCCCCGACCCCGGCGCCAGGAGATCCCCATGCTGGAAGAGAAGCTGCGCGAGTGCTTGACCTTCGACGACGTGCTGCTGGTGCCGGCGTACAGCGAGGTGCTCCCCCACGAGGTCGACCTGCGCTCCCGCCTGACCCGCGGGATCACGCTCCCGGTCCCCCTCCTCAGCGCCGCCATGGACTCGGTCACCGAGGCCCAGGCCGCCATCACCATGGCGCGCCAGGGCGGCATCGGCATCCTCCACAAGAACCTGTCCCCGGAGGAGCAGGCCCACGAGGTCCGGCTCGTCAAGCAGGCGGACCCTCTCGACGGCGCGCACCCCCACGCCAGCAAGGACGAGCAGGGGCGCCTCCGCGTCGGCGCCGCCGTGGGCCCGGGCCGCGACCGTGACGAGCGCGTCGAGGCGCTGCTCCAGGCCGGCGTCGATGTGATCGTGGTGGACACCGCCCACGGTCACTCGAGGAACGTCATCGAGAGCGTCCGCGCCATCAAGCAGCGCCACCCTGCAGCCCAGGTCATCGCCGGCAACGTCGCCACCGCCGAGGGCACCGCCGCCCTCATCGACGCCGGCGCCGACGCCGTCAAGGTCGGCATCGGGCCCGGATCGATCTGCACGACTCGAGTCGTCGCGGGCACCGGTGTCCCCCAGATCACGGCCATCGCAGACTGCGCCCGGGTCGGCGACGAGCGCGGCGTCCCGGTGATCGCGGACGGCGGCATCAAGTA
>JALOQB010000271.1 GCA_025453595.1 Polyangiaceae bacterium | reverse complement strand
GATGGTGACGGTCTTGGTGGCGTCACGGACGGTACCGCCCTTGGCGATATCGGCGTACTTGATCTCCTTGGCGAGGTTCTTCTTGGACTGAACCTTGACGATGGAGGCAGTAAGCGTCGTCTTGCCGTGGTCGATGTGACCGATGGTGCCAACGTTGACGTGCGGCTTCGTACGGACGAACTTTTCCTTGGCCATAGGATCTCCGTGAGCGTGGCAGCATCGGATGGAGAACGCGCCAGGGGGTTAAATGTTCGGTTCCGACGCGATCCGTGCAAACAACCACTCGGGGAGCCCACCATCGGGATTGAACCGACGACCTCGTCCTTACCAAGGACGTGCTCTACCAACTGAGCTAGGTGGGCAGGATTGAAAAGGTGAAAGCCAGAGAAGGTACTACCGAGCGGGAGACGGGATTCGAACCCGCGACGTTCAGCTTGGAAGGCTGACACTCTACCAACTGAGTTACTCCCGCAAAAAGTGGAGGGTGTTGGATTCGAACCAACGTAGGCATGGCCGGCAGATTTACAGTCTGCTCCCTTTGGCCACTCGGGCAACCCTCCCAAAGAGACGGTCGAAAGCTATCAGGCTGACAAAGAACTGGCTGATTCCTCTTGAGGCTCTTGCGGAGCTGACGAGGGGAATCGAACCCCTGACCAGCGGTTTACAAAACCGCTGCTCTACCATCTGAGCTACGTCAGCGTGGCACACTGTCGAAGCCAGGGTTTGTACCCGGGCCCCACAGGGGAGCGAACGGGTACACTTTTGCGGGCGTCTTGTCAAAGATATTTTTGAGTGGGGGGCGTAGCTGGGCCGCGCCACCCCTCAAGTGAGGCGCACCTAATCACAGCTCGAGGCGCAAGGGAAGTCTTTTTTTCAAGGGCCATCCGGGACGCCGAACTGGTAGCGGAGCCCCATGCCCAGCAGGAGGGCGCTGACCTCGTAGCGCCCGGCGTTGATGGGGATCTGCTCGGGGGGCTGGTTGGCGCGGACCGGGCTGACCTTGAAGAGGCGAGCCTCGTCGGGGGAGACCTCGACCTTGGAGGGGAAGAGGATGGCGGCGGTGCCGTCGAAGCGCCAGCGCTTGCCGAGGTGGAGGCCGCCGCCGAGGCCGATGAGGAACTTGTCCATGTCGAGGGTCAGCACCGAGAGGTGAGACGAGGGGACGGCGCTCTTCTCGTAGGAGAGACCGCCTCGGAGGTCGATCTGGTAGCGGCTCCACTTGATCGACTGCTCGCCGCCGACGCGGAAGGACCAGGAATCCTGGAAGCTACGGTCGAGGGCCACGGACCCCAGGCGGTAGGAGGGCGGGAACATCGCCACGTTGCGCAGGGTGATGTTGTCCGGCACGAAGTCGATGCGCTCGTGCATGCTCCACTTCTCGTAGACCACCGTGGCCTCGATGCGGGTGCTGGGCGAGGGCCGCAGCTCGGCGCCGAGGCGGGCGATCCAGGGCAGGCGGAAGCGGACACGGGCCTCGTCCCCGTCGACGCTCGCCCGGTCAAAGACCGGCGCCGAGGGCAGCCGTACCTGGACCTTGGCCCCCGCATCCACCGTGTAGGGGAGCTGGAAAGACGCGCCGATCCGGAGCTGTTCGAGGGGCGTGACCACCACGCCCAGGGTGCCGCTGGGGGCCACGATGTTCTCGACCCGCAGCCTCGCCTTGCTGTCGTAGTCCGGCTGCTCCGGGGCGCACAGGAAGCGATCGGGGACGCAGGCGCTGAAGTACAGCTCGGACTGGAAGGTGCCCAGCAGCACCGTGGGGCCCGCGCCGATCTGGAGCTGCTTGATCGGTCGGTAGGCGATCCAGGCGCCGAAGATCGAGAGGGCGGAGCCATCGAGGGTCACCAGCGAGTAGCGCTGCGGCGACGAGCGCCCCCCCGGGAGCCGGTCCGGGTAGCTGGTGATCGCCGAGTACGGGGCGTACATGCCCGCCGCGATCACCAGGTCCGGGCGGATCGCGTAGGAGCCCGACAGGGTCGGGATGGGCAGCACCGGCGAGGTGCCCTCCACGCGGTCGTAGGTCTGCACGAAGGACCCTCCGACCGGCGCCCCGGTGTTCGGGTCGCTCCCCTGCACGCGCACGCGGCGCTGGAACGAGCCGACGAACCGGAGCCAGCTCGCGTCGAGGAGCAGCTGGGTCCCCGCGTCCACCAGCCCCGCCGGGTTGTAATAGATGGCCCCGAGGTCGTCGGCCCCCGCCACGAAGGCGCCGCCTCGCGCCATCGGCCGCACGCCGCGATCGGAGAAATAGAGCCCGGCCGCACCGGCCGGCGCCGGGGCCAGCAGCAGGGCGGCGCACACCGCCAGGGAGATCCTTCTCATCAGTTGCCGTTCCGTCCGCGCACGATGGTGTAGAATTGTTCCATACCCCGGACCTCATCGACGAGGAGCCTGCGGAGCCCTTCGGAGAGGGCCCGGTGGTCGTCCGGAGAGAAGGCCCCGCGCTGGGACGAGTCGACGCGCTGGATGCTCTCGATGGCGTCGAAGAACACCTCGAGGGGGGCGCGCTTGCCCGGGGCCGGCGGGTTGACGAGGCGTGGGAGCACCTCGTCGAGGGCCAGGTAGCGATCGATGCGGAGGGTCGGGTCCTCGGGCTCGGCCATGACGGCGCGCACCATGTCGAGGGTGACGGTGGCGGCGCCGGGGCGCTCGGAGGGCGTCAGCTTGCTCTTGTCGAACAGGGCGCCGGGGGCGACGCCGGGGGCCAGGGCCCGGAGGATGGGGGCGAGGTCGTCCTCGTTGTGGAGGACCTGGAGGAGGTCGGCGAGGGAGGTGAGGGTCTGGGCGAAGGCCTCGGCGTCGTTGCCCTCGTCGAGCATGTACGAGAGGAATTTGCCCAGCTCGACGCGCATCTCCTCGTCGGCCCGGAGCGCCTCGTTCAGGTCAAGGACCGCGGCGAAGAGGGGGCCCTCGACGACATCTTGCAGCTTGGTGGCCAGCTCGGAGCGGGCCCAGGAGCACTGCTTGGAGGCCTCGCGGTCCGAGCAGTTGGCGTTGATCTGCTCGCGGAGGAGCTGGCCGCCGGTGGTCATGGCCCGGGCGATGGCGGGGTTCTTCCAGGCGCCCCCCTCGGCGAGGAGGAACTGGTCGACGAGGGCCGAGCGGGCGCCCTTCCAGCGGGCCTTCTTGGCGGCGTCACCGGCCTCGTCGAAGGCGCGATCGAAGCCGCGGAGCGACTGGACGAAGAGATCGTAGGGGGTGGCCTGGGCCTTGGTCTTGCCGTCGTTGGTGATCGTGGCCTTGTTGCCCTTGCGGTCGGCCACGTTGAAGGAGGCCGCGATCTGCGGGTCGAACAGGAACTGGACCAGGCTGGTGGTGATGGCGATGGGAGAGCGAGGCTGGCCCTGCTGGACCCGGGGCGACACGTAAGGGAACGAATCCATCGTGGTGAGCAGGTCGCCGGCGGCGCCGAAGAGGTCGCTCTCACCGAGGGCCCAGGCCAGGAGGTCCTCGTAGCGGAACAGGGAGGAGCCGGCGCTGGACCAGTGGCGATCCAGGATGCCCATGAGGTCGAGGAAGAGCTGCTCCCCGAGGCATCGGTTCTGGGCGTCCCGGGGGCACTCCTCGCCAGGAGCCCCCTGGTACGAGTAGCTGGCAAAGGCCGAGAGCGTCGGGCGGAGCCCCTCGAAGAAGCCGCTGGACGGGCCGTTGCACTCGGCCTCGCAGAACTCGCGGAGCTTGCCGGAGGAGCTGGCGCAGTGGGTCAGGCACTCGGCGGGGTGCTGGGCCAGGTAGGGCGTCTCGGCGACGAAGAAGGTGTCCGGCTCGATGCCCCGGAGCGTCTGGGCGTAGTCGGCGCACACGTTGACCCCCTTGGCGTTCTTGGGGCAGCTCCCGGTGCCAACCAGGCCCATCGCGTTCACCAGGAAGGTGTTGAGCGCCTTGTTTTGACCTCCAAGCAACGGGTCGAGGGCGCCCTGGGGGACGAGTTGCTTGCCGTTCTGGTCAAAGGCCTCGGAGCCGAAGAAGACCAGGCGCATGAGGGCCTGGGGGGTGGGGACGGTGGAGAGCCCCCGGATGCCGGTGGAGGCCTGGAGGACCGTATCAATGTCGAGCTCGCCGCAGAAGCCCGGGACGAGGTCGTCGACGGTGCCGAGGAGGCCGGTGAGGGTGCTGTCCTTGATCTGGAGGCGAGCGCGGCGGGGGTGATCCCAGGGGAGGGTCGAGTCGACGAAGAAGACGCCCAGATCCTTGATGTCAAAGAGATCGCACTCGCCGATGTACTCCTGATCCAGCAAGGGGAGCTTGAGGGGGTAGGTCAGGTCGATGTTGAAGCCGCAGACCTCGAGGGAGCTCTTGACCAGGGTGTCCTGGCGGTTGCAGGCGTTGACCTGCCGCGAGGCGGCGATGATGCGGGCGAAGCGCTGGAAGGCGCTGCGGTTGTCGCCCTGATCGGGCAGCGATCGGTCGACCTTCTTCTGGAAGGCAGAAGAGCCCTCTTTCAGGGCAAAATTCCCGGTCTTGTTGGCGGGCGGGCCGTTGATGTTGGAGGGGTTGTAGCCGATGCGATCGGTGGAGCGCATGGGGCCGACGAAGGCCCCCGGGAGGTACTTGAGGGCGGCAGGCTGGACCAGCGCCAGGGTGAGATCCCCGAGGAGCCCGCGGGGAGGCTGGGCGCCGGGCTTGGCCGTGAAGAATTCGGGGCCGACGCGGGCGACCTTGGCCAGCCAGTCGGTCATCTCTTCCCAGAAGGTCGAGGAGTCGGCGAGGACGGCCTGGGCGTACTCCGGGTTCTTGCTGCGGTTCCAGATGGCCCACGCGAGCTGTAGCACGCGGGCGGTCTTTTCCGGGTGTTTCTCGTGGATCGCCAGGATGGATCCGAGGAAGTCGTCGCTCTCCGGGGCCCCCAGGAGCTGGCCCGTGGCGTGGGTCAGATCAAGCAGCGGCGAGGCGCTGGTGTCGAAGGCGCGGTAAGGCACCGTGACGCGCGCGTCTCCGGACCCGTACTCGCGGGAGGCGTCCTTGCGGGCGCCGAAGAGCAGGTAGCTGCCTTCAAGGGCGCTCATCAGCGTCGAGTGCCCCTCGCCGTCGGCCACCGTCAGGGGGCGCAGGTCGTCGAGGACCGCGTGGAGCAGCATGCGCGAGGCGTCGCCGTAGGCGTAGAGGGGCTTCCCCTGGAAGAGGGCCTTGCCCTCGCTGTCGAAGCCGTATCCCTCGGTGAAGAGCACCCCCGGCGTGGCAAAAGGCGGGGCGATGCCGAGGGGCTCGCCGCTGGCGTCGAGGAAGCGACCGAGCAGGTCGACGTCCGCCGCGCCGTCCCCGTTCTTGTCGGCGAAGGGGGCGGGGATCGGGGCCTTGGCCCCGAGGGAGGTGCCGTGGGGCAGCGCGAAGCCGCGGAGATCGCGGAGGACGAGGTTCTGGCCGGACTTCCCGCGGGCGAAGGCGTCGTCCTCGTGGAGCAAGAGGGAGCCCAGGATCTCGAGCTTGAAGCGAGGTCGATCGGGCTGAAGCCGCGCTGGATCGACGGTCGGGGGGGAGAGGGTGGGTTCAGGCTGGAAGGTGCGGAGCTCCTGCTCGGCGACGCGGAGGAGCTGCTGGAAGGGCTGCTCGAGGGGAGCCCCCTGGCCGGTGCGCTCGAGGAGCAGGCGGGTGAAGCGGCGGAGCTCCGGGTACGCGAGGAGGGAGCGGAGGGTGCCGAGGGCGCGAGGAGCAGGCCGGTAGCCCTCGCGGCCGCTGATGCGGGCAAAGGCCTCGCGGGATTTGTCCGACGTGGCGAGGGACTCGAAGAGGGCCCCGAGGGCCTGGGTGGAGGCGGGGATGGTGGGGGGCTGGGGGCGCTGGGCGGTGGTGAACGGGCTGGATTCGTAGAGGGGCGTGAGGCGCTGGAAGAAGGTGTCCAGGGCGTCCGGGAGGCGGACGGTCTTCTTGGGGTCGAGGGGGTCGGGGATCTGCTTGTCCGGGAAGGTGGCGTCGAAGGCCTCGATCAGCTCGGCGCGGTGGCGCGCCATGGCCTCGAGCTTGGCCACGGCGAGGCGCCGGGCCTCGGGGGCCCTGGAAGCAGGCGGCAGGAGCTTCTCGTTGATGGTGGTGCCGACCCAGCCCTTGGCCTCCTTGTGGCAGATGGATCGGTACGATGCGCCGGAGAGATCCTCGGTGAGGGAGCTGGCGCCGACCCGGTCGCAGAAGGCAGTGTAGATCTCCTCGCCCAGGGTGTTCTTCTGGCCCGAGGAAGGCCGGGAGGCGTCAAAATCGGTGGCGCAGGAGAGCGAGGCGCCGGCCACCAGCAACGCAAGTTTGAGGGGAGAAGCACGGACAGCGAACGAACGAAGCCCCAAGACGCGACCTCCAGGGGTGTCACGATATCGACACCGTGGGCCCCGGGAAACCGCCACGCGCAGGGGCGCCGCGTGACGCGTCGCGCCAGAAACGTAAGCCGACGAGAGCGGCGTCGATGCGGGCCATGACGTCGGGGGTCAGGCGGGGGAGCAGGTCGATGGCCTTCATGTTCTGGGTGACCTGCTCGACGCGGCTGGCGCCGGTGATGACGGTGGTCACGTTGGGGTTCTTGGCGCACCAGGCGATGGCGAGCTGGGCGAGGGGGACATCGAGGCTGGAGGCGACGACGGCGAGGCGCTTGACGGCGGCGAGCTTTTCCGGGTCAGTGAGCTTCTTGTGGAGCCACTCGTAGCCCTTGAGGGCGCCGCGGCTGTCGGCGGGGATGCCGTCGCTGTACTTGCCGGTGAGGAGGCCCGAGGCGAGGGGGGACCAGATGGTGGTGCCCATGCCGCAGTCCCGGTAGAGGGGGGCGTACTCGTTCTCGACGCGGTCGCGGTGGAAGAGGTGGTACTCGGGTTGCTCGACGACGGGGCGATGGAGGCGCCAGCGATCGGCGAAATCCCAGGCCTCGCGGAACTGCTCGGCGGACCACTCGCTGGTGCCCCAGTAGTGGGCCTTCCCGCGGGCAACGAGGTCGTGCATGGCGAGGACGGTCTCGTCGATGGGGGTCTCCGGGTCGGGGCGGTGGCAGTAGGCGAGGTCAAGGGAGGCGAGGCCCAGGCGCTCGAGGGAGCCGTCGATGGCCTCGAGGAGGTACTTGCGGTTGAGCGTGTTCTTCTCGTTGGGGCCCTGGTTGATGCCCCAGAAGAACTTGCTGGAGACCACGAAGGATCCGCGGCGCCATCCGAGGCGCCGGAACGCGGCCCCCATCACCCGCTCGGACTGCCCTGCGGCGTAGACCTCGGCGTTGTCGAAGAAATTGACCCCTGCGTCCCGCGCAGCCTGGAGGCAGGCCACGGCGAGATCTTCGTCGACCTGCTTGCCGAAGGTCACCCAGGAACCGAAGGAGAGCACGCTGAGCTTGAGTCCACTACGACCCATACGGCGGTATTCCATGGGGCAAGGGGTAGCCCGCGGGTCACCGGTTGCCAACCTCGGGTGAGGTCTTTTGTCCGAAGCCTGGAGTCCTCAACGAGAAACGGGGGCGACAGGGAGCAGCGGCCTCACAGCGCTTGCATCCCGGGGCATGGAGGCTGCATTCATGGCAGTACCATGAGGAACCTCTCGCGACGCAACACGCTGCTGGGCCTGGTCGCCCTGGCCCCCACCGCTGGCTGCTACGGAAGCTTCAAGCTGACCAAGAAGGTCTACGACTTCAACGGGAGCTTCTCGAACATCGTCCTGAAAGAGGTGGTGTTTCTGGCGTTCATCATCCTGCCTGTGTACGGGCTGGCGATGCTGGTGGACGCGATCATCCTGAACCTGATCGAGTTCGCGACCGGCAGCAACCCGGTCTCAGGCAAGAGCCTGGGGGATGGCCACGAGGTGGCCTTCGAGCGGCTGCCGGACGGGAAGACGATCCGGGTGACGCACACCCGGCACGGTGCGGTCGAGAAGGCGTTCCTGGTGCGGCGCAAGGGCGATGGCTTCGAGCTGCTGGATCCGGGGCAGGAGGCGCTGGCGAGCGTCCAGCCCACGGTCGACGGCGGGGCGCTGGTGCTCGACGGCCGGGGGTCGCTGCTCCATGACGTTGACCCGGCGACGCTGGAGCAGATCCAGAACGAGCTGGAGCACCGGCCGCTCCATGCGCTGGTGACCGAGGCGGTGCGCTCCCCCGCGGTGCAACGGCGCACGGCGCAGCGACGGGCGGGCGCCACCTTCTGAGCAGCGCCCCCGCGGCGGGTGCTACGCTCGGCCCGTGAGCGAAGAATCCAGGGCGATGCGCGAGCTGAACGAGGTGATGGACGACCTCGAAACATTGCTGAAGAACAACGATGCAGGCGCCGAGCTGGCCCATCGAGGGGTCAACGTGGCGCTGGCGCTCACCGCGGTGGCCGGGCTTCGGGCCTACCTGCGGGGCGAGAAGATCGCCGCGCTGGAGGACCTGGGGACCGTCGTGGAAGAGATCGCAGCCCGCGCCAGCGTCCAGGAGTGAGCGGCGACGGGCGCCCACGCTCGTTCATCGCCAGTGCGCGTCGAACGCCGCGCCCAGGCGCCCCCGGTCGAAGCCTGGCTGCACGCGGGTGTAGAAGAACGAGAGCAGCTTGCGGTCGAGGGGGCTCAGCTCGGTGGCCGCGCCGCCCTCCTTGCCGTTCGAGTAAAAAATGCTGTCCGGAAACAGCTCCGAGTCGTTCGAGAGGCCGAGCGCCTGGGTCACCTCCTCGAAGGTGAAATGCCGCAGCTTCGGGCCCTTCAGCTCGGTGGCAATCAGCACGTAGGCTCGCTCGATCTGCCGCTGGTTGTTCCAGAAGGTATAAAAATACCCCCAGTTGCCCTTCACGTACGAGAAGCCGTTGGCCTTGCTGATGGCGTCGAACTCGGCGAGAGGCGCGAAGTAGACCTTCATCTCTGCGGTCGGATCCCTGTCGCCGACCACCGTGAGGGGCGCCCCGGCGGGCCGGAGGGTCTCGTTGAGCGCGGGGATCAGGTCGAGCATGTCCTTGCGGACGTCCTGGTCGCCCTTCATCACGCTGAGCCGGATGGGCCTGGTCCAGCGTGCAACGATCTTGCCGCTTCCTCCGAACTCAGGCCCGAGCGCCACGGTCTCGACCCACTGGCGGACCTTGCGTCGGTCCTCCTGCTCCGGGGGCGCGGGCGGGGGCACCGCGGGAGGCGCAGAGGCGGTGGGGGCGACCCGGGGAGGTCGAAGGAACCGGGGCGAGGAGCCCACCGCGGGCGCCCGGGGACCCCGGCCGGTCCTGGCGGCTTCTGGCGACGCCGACGCCGCCGGATCGCGCTCGGCCCGGGGCTCGGAGCGGCCCGGGACGCAACAGGCCGAGAGAAGCACCGCCATCAGCAGCCAGCGTGAAGCCATGGGCCCAGCGTCGCACCAGAGGTCATCAAAGACCAGCGCCCCCATTCATAACCATCAACAAGACGACCGCTTTGACCCGCAGCCGACCCTCCCCGGCAGCCGCAGCCGAGGTCGGAATCGATCTTTTCTGGAGAGAGATACGTCGAGAGGCAATTGTATATGGTGATCATCTATAGATTATTTATATCTATGGATAATCAGAACCATCGAACCATCCTGTTGACCTCAAACCAACAAGAAGAATCGGCTGCGGCTGCGGCTGCGGCTGCGGCTGCGGCTGCGGCTGCGGCTGCGGCTGCGGCTG
>JALOQB010000564.1 GCA_025453595.1 Polyangiaceae bacterium | reverse complement strand
ACTCCTTTTCCATCCACCCATCGCCCCACTGGGCGATGAGCGCGTCGAGGGTCGAACGCAGGAGCACCATCGAGCCCTCGAAATCCAGGGTGCCCCGGGTTCGACCACGGGCCAGCGGAGAGGTGCCCCGGAACTTCCCGATCTCTCGCTTGGTGGAGTACTTGATCTCCTGGACGTCATCGAGCTGCTTGCCATCAAACTTCAGCGTCAGGTCGCCGTGGTCGTAGATGTAGCCGTTGATGAGCTTGGATTCTGCGCTCATGGGATGCTCCTCAGCTCAGGGCCGGGTTGAAGAATCCGAACTCGCCCTCGATGTAATCGGGGTGGAACTTCGGTAGGACGCGCACCCGGTACTTCAGCAGCCCGGAGGCGAGCACGTTGTCGCTGCGCACGACGATGAACTGCGCGTCGTCGGCGTGGTTGGTGTTGACCAGCTTGCTGACGAGCCGGCTGCGCCCTCCCGTTTCGATGCCGAGGGCATCGCGCTCGGAGATTCTGCCGTCGAGCCGGTTGACGCCTTGCTTGCTCCCGACGATCGGGAACATGTAGCGGTAGCCCTCGCGCATGGCCTCATCGAGGACGCGGCCCCGGTGCAGCTCGGTGAAATCGCTGGTGAGAGCGGCGAGGGTGCGAGCCCGGTTGATGAACACGCCGCTCTGGCCGGGCCAGGTGCGCAGGCACGCGATCCGGCCTTCGTCCAGCTTGACCGTGGCGGTGGTTTCATCGTGGTAGGCGTACTGCACGGGGTCGCCGGCGCGGCTCTTGAGCGGCCCCACGCGCGGCAGCGGGCCGCTCTCGTTGGGGTCCGTGGCGTGGAGCGCGGTGCTGATCGAGACCTTGCAGGCCCGGGCGAACATGGGCCAGGCCGCCGGTCGCTTCTCGACACGCGAGCTGAGCACGCTGGTCAGCGGGCAGAAGTCGGCGCCGATGAGGGTCCGTGGGCTGGCGCTGATGCCTGCCACGGCGGTTTTGAGCGCGCTGTTGGTCACCCCCTCGGGCCCATCGACGAAGCCACGGACCTGCATGTGGCGATCGATGGAGACGGCCGCGAGCTTGCTCTCGACGGCGGCCGCGAGGCTGGCCAGGGTCGGGGTGTCGGCGGGGATGCCGACGACGTGCAGCAGGCTGAACTCGGTGCCGTCCGCGACCAGCGCATCGAAGGCGGTGTTGAACTGGCTCACGCTGTAGCTCGGCCCCTTGGCCTCGAAGGGGTACCGATCCCCCGCGACGAAGACGCCGGCGCCCGAGTTGAAGGCCACCGTGATGCCGGTGCCCGGGATGGCGTAGGTCGCAGCGGTGGCGATCTCGTTCGAGTAGGTGCGGCCGCCGTCGAGGCTGTAGGCGAAGGTGGCGGTGGCGACCGCGCCCCCCGTCACGATCCTGACGACCAGGTCGTAGTCGTCGACTGGCGTCGAGCTGCTGTTGGCCACGGTCCCGAGGCCGCTGCCGATCTGCACGCCTGCCGTGAGCGAGCCGGCCGTCGAACTCGGGCACACCAGCAGCACGGTGGCGCCGCCCCCGCACTCGGTGAGCACCTGAGCGGCCTGCTCCACCGCAGGGCCGACCCCGGCCCCGTCCTTGAGGGCCTGGAGGTTGGTGAACGCGCCGACCGTGTTGGCGGTCAGCAGGGAGCACAGGCCGATGATGGCGAACACCTTGAGGGCGTCGCCGGCGACCAGGCCGAGGGCCCCGTCGGTCGCGGTTTCTTTCAGGTAGGGCTGAGGCATCAGCGCAGGCTCCCTTCGAGGGTCTCGGTGAGGGTGGCGTCAAAGTCCGCCTCGCTCAGCTGGCCGTTTTCGAGCCAGCAGGCGCGCTGCGGGTGGGTGGGGTCGGAGAGTCGGCGGGCGCGAGCTGCAGCGAGGGCCCAGCCCGGGGTGCCCTTCCGCTCGGCCCAGTCTTCGGGGCTTCTGGTTTCGTTCACGATCAGGTCTCCTCGGATTCGAGCACCCCGTCGCCGGGGGTGGAGGTGGCGGGCGTGGCCTGGGCCACGTCGGTGATCTGCACGGTGGTCTCGCCCTGCGCCCCGAACGTGGGCGCCGGGTCGTCTGGGATGGCTGGCCCCTCCGCCGGCGCGTCCAGCGCGGTGCTCTTGGCGGGCCTGGGCGGCGGGGGTTGGCTCAGGTCGACGGCCGGGACGTCGAGGAGCATCTCGACTTCGACGGCCAGGACGAAGCCGCTTTCGCGCTCGCGTTGCTCCCAGGGGAGCACCTGGTCCGCCAGGTAGTTCCGCCCTCTCCAGGCCTTCTGGATCGCCGTGAGCAGAGCTGCGACGAGGTAGAAGGCGTCATCGAAATTCCAGCCCCAGCACTCGACGGCGAACTTCAGCCCGATCCCATCGACGACATGCTCGCCGGAGCGGCTGGACCGTCGGGGCCCTCGCAGCGGGCTCTCCATCGGTACCCAGACGAAGCGCCGTGGAGTCTCGTGGCGTGCGCTGCCCTGGGCACCGAACCGGGTGGGCCCGATGGCCTGCAGCTCCACCGCGACGAGCTCGATGAGCT
>JALOQB010000270.1 GCA_025453595.1 Polyangiaceae bacterium | reverse complement strand
CGTTTCTACCCCGTCGCTCCTTCGGCGCGCCCCCGAGGAGATCCCGCTCCACCCGCAAGAACCGCTGGGCCAGCGCGAAATCCCCCTGGAGCAGCGCGTCTTCGGCACCCCCTCCCAGCAGCTCCCACGCGGGCTCCTCCGTGGCCCCCACGCGAGCCCCTTGCGCCAGCGCCTCCAGCAGGTGCTCCCCGCGGCGGATCCGGTCCACGCCCGGGTCACCATGGAGCGCAAGGCGCAGCAGGATCCCCGCCGACTGATCGCCCAGACCAGCCCGCGCCAGCACCTGGATCTGATCGTGCACAAAACCAAACGTGGCCTGCCCGCCCCCGCCCGGGGGGCCAAGCCGCTGGAACAGGAGATCCCGCTGCATCCCCTGCTCCAGCGCCTCCATCGCCACCTCGGGCCCCACCTGCGCCGCGTCGGCCAGCGCCCCCACTGTCACCTCCCGCCCCAGGCAGGCCGCCACCCCGAGCAGCCAGCGGGTCTCCCCGGAGAGCCGCGCAAAACGCTCCCCCAGGAGCCCCACCACCCCCCCAAGCCCCGCCCCGGACCCCAGCAGCTTCTCGCTCCAGCGGAACGTGCCCCCCTCCTGCGGGGAGAAGAACCCTTCCTGCGCCCATCTATGGAAAATCTCTACAATCAGGTGCGGGTTCCCGCCGGAGCGGAGGTGCACGTGGCGCGCGAGCTCCGCGGCCCGGTGGTCGGTCCGCAGCATCTCCCGGACCCAGCCCACCAGCACGTCCTCCTGCAAGGGACCCAGCTCCATCCTGGCCCCTCCGCCCAGCACCTCCTCCACGAGGGCGGAGCCGGGCTCGCCGGTGCGGTACGAGAGCAGCAGGCAGAGGGCCCCCTCGGCCTTGCGTTTCTGGAAGTGATGCAGCACCCGCAGCGTGCCGTCGTCGGCCCACTGGAGGTCGTCGAGCCACAGGATCAACGGGCGCCTGGGCCCCCCGAGGGAGGCCAGGAGCGCCGCGAAGGCATCGGGGATCTGGATATGGGCCTGCGCAGGCGACAGATCCACCGGCTGGAGGTCGGGGAAGAAGCGACGCAGCACCGGCAGGTAAGGGAGCAGGCAGGCCGCGAGGGGGCCGAGCCTCGTCTGCAGGCGCCCCCGGGCGGCGATCTGCACCGCGTCCTCCTCGCTGAGCAGCTCGGCGAAGGCACAGGCAAGGGCCTCCAGCAACACGCCGAAGGGGCGCTGGCGGGAGGCCGTATCGACCTTGCCTCGCCCCTGCAACGCCTGCACCGCGGAGGAGCGGCGCAGCGCCTCCTCGAGGAGGGTCGTCTTCCCGGCGCCCGAGGGGCCCATGACCCGCAGGATCTCCACCCGAGCCTGCGCCGATTTTCGCAGGCTCTGCTCCAGCTCACCGAGTTCTCGCTCGCGACCGTACAGCCGCTTGACCACCTCGAAGCGAGGGGACAGACGCGCCCGCCCCGGGTCCGGCGTCCGACCCTCCTGTTCCCCCAGCAACCCATCGAGCTGCGCCCGCACTTCCCCCGCGGAGCTGGGCCGCTCCCTCGGATCCTTCGCCAGCAACCGCGCGACCAGGTCCACCAGCGCCGCAGGGGTGTCGGGCCGCCCATCCAGCAGCGACGGGGGCGACTGGCTCAGGTGCGCATGCACCATGCTCATCGCGCTCCCCCCGCCGAAGGGCACCTTGCCGGTCAGCAGCTCGTAGCAAAGAACCCCGGCGCTGTAGAGATCCGCTCGCTCGTCGACCGGCTGCCGCAGGCGCCCCGTGCACTCCGGCGCCGTGTACCGCAGGTCCCGGTCGGTCCCCGCGACCCCCAGCCCCGCCATGCGCAGCGGCGCCAGCGGCACGGCATGCGACAGCGTCAACGTCACCACCTTCCCCTCCCGGGTGCACCCGAAGGCCTCGGGGCACACCGCCCCGTGGAGGAGCCCCCGCTCGTGCCACTGCTCCAGCTCGAGGAACAACCCTCGCAGCACCGAGAGCACCCGCGGCAGCGGCTCCCCTGGCTTCACCAGCAGCGGGTGCTGCGGCATCGATTGCCCGGCATCCAGCACCAGAAAGCTGTCCGTGCCGTTGTCCACCACCTCGGCAAATTGAAGCGATCCCCCCAGCTCGAACCGCTGCCCCTCCCGCAGCAGCTCCTCCGCCACATGCCTCGCATCCCCGGGGCTACGCACCCGGCTCAACACCACGTCTCGCTCGTCCGAGGAACGACCCTTCATGATGCGCCGGGTCGTCGTCTGCGAGATCAGCGAACCGATGGTGTAATACGCGGTCGGGCGGTCTCGCTGGGGGCGCAACGATGAGATCCGTGTCGGCGCTATTGAGCTTCTTTCCTGCCAGATCCTGGATTGCTCTTTCATTGCAATCCACGATCCTCTCAGCAAACCGAGCTCAGGGGGAGGCACATCCACACCCCGCCCCCCCCTTTCTCTCCCTGAGACCGGATCTTGGTAGGGAATCAAAACATCAGCGAGTCCAGGGCCTGGCGCGCCCTGGATCGACGCTCCTGATTCTCTCCAGGGGCAACGGAGATTCGACCCAGCTCGCCGCAGAGCAGCGCGAAGGGCTCGCCATGCTCGCGCAGCCAGCGAGCGCTGGAGAGCGCGGCCTGGGCGACCGCAGGTTCGGCGTCAAAGAAGCGCGGAACAAGCGCCTGGATCGCCTCGGGGAACGGGAATTCGCCGAGCAACAGGGTCGCCAGGGCCCTCGCCTCCGGGTCACGGTGGCCGCTCTGGACGATCAGGAACGGGAGCGCCGTCTTGCCGATGGCGACCAGCACCCGCAGGAGCGGCCCCGCCTGGGAAGGCCGCAACGAACCGGCCTTCATGGCCTCCGCCTGGGGCAAGGGCCCCGGCAGGCGAGCCATCAGCGCCGGCACGACCCGCACCCCGGCCTGGAGCAGGCTTGGCAGCAAGGTGTCGATCTCGCCCGGCGCCTGCACCAGCTGATCGAGGAGCTTCTCCAGCTCTTGCTCTGGCAAGACGGAGATCATCGGGAGCGCGGTCTGGCGCGAGCCGGTCGGGTGGGCGGCGCGCGGGGGCGCGGGGCTCTCTTCCGCCATGAGCTCGCGGAGCGCGGAGCGCACCAGCTCATCGTCCTCGGCGCTCGCCTCGCCCACCGAGACCTGGGGTGCATCAGGGCGAAGCTCGGGGGGCACGGAGGCCACGGTGGCCGGGATCGGCTCCTCGGGCTCCGGCGGGAGGGTGGGGGCACGGAAGGAGGCGGTGAGGCGGCGGAAGGGGTTGCTGTCCTCAACCGGCGGTAGCTGCGCGGAGGCGAGGGTGGGCGGCGGGACCGCGGCCCGGGGCAGGTCGGAGGGCAGCCCCAGGGCCCGGGCGAGGGCCTGCTTCTTCTGCTGACGCTGCTGCGCCGTGGGGCTCACCGCGCTCGCGAGGGGGGAGACCGCCTGCATCCCGGCCAGGGTGGCCTTTCGACCTCCGGGCACCGGGGGCTCCCCTGCCTCGGCCCGCTGCTTGCGCTTGCGGGCCAGCGCCAGCCGCTCGAGCGCCCCCCCCGCCAGGGACCCGGCGGAGATCACCGGCGCGGCGTCCGCGAGCTCGGCGGCCTCCTCTCCGTTGTCACCGTAGAGAAGTGCTATACACCGCTGCCGGACGGTGATCGGCAGCACGAAGACCGCCCCCGCGGGGGAGCGCCGGAGGTCCGTGGCCAGGCTCGCGTCGATGCCGTCGGGGCGCAGGGCGACGCTGATGGGGGCGCCCAGGTTGCGGGCCTGGGCCAGGCAGCTGGGCAGATCGAGGGGGATGCCGATGCCGGCGACCCGCTCCTGCTCGGCGCCAGGTCCGTAGGCGTCCCGGCCCTCTGCCAGGTCGGACTGGACGACGAAGAGCGCGGAATAGACGAAGTATTGCTGGGCAAAATCGAAGAAGGTCTGAAGCACCTCCTCGGCGGTCGTGGCCAGGTTCAGCCCCTCCTCGCACTCCCCCAGGGGCATCGGGCCACGGCGACGACGGGCCCGGGGCGGCGCGCCGGGGCGGCTGGCGCGCTGCATCCAGCGCAGCAGCCCCTTGGTGCCTCGCGGCCAGGCGGCGCTGGCCTCCTGCCTGGGGGCCGAGGCATCGACGAGCGCCTGGGGCGGCAGGGAGACCGCCACCGGAGAGACCTCCGGGGCCAGCTCCGCCGAGACCTTGACGGCCGGGAGCCGTACGGTCATCCGGCGCACCGACGGGGGGCCCGCAGGCGGGGGCGGAGGCGGGACCGAACCGGGGCCCGGCAGGGGCCTCCCCTCGATGCGGGCCAGGGAACGAAGCTCCCGGGGATCGAGGGCCACAAAGCCGTCCCGGGCGAGCGCCTGACGGATCCGGATCCGGCTGCTGACCTGCAGCACCAGCGGCGCCCGGCCCAGGGCCCCCAGCTCGGCCGAGGCCCCCTCCGCCAGGGGCGCCGGGACCACCAGCACCAGACCCCCCTGCTCGTCGACACGCAGCGGGTACACCCCGTGGCGCCCCAGCACCTCCGGCGCGAGCCGCGCCGAGGCCTCGGTGGTCGCCAGGGGCAGCGGCCCCGCCTCCGCGGCCGCCAGCCCGTGGTGCTCCGCCATGCACAGGTTGAGCGCCCCCTCGTGGTCCTGACCGATCTGCTCCAGCACGTGGGAGGCCAGATCACCCCCGTAAAGAACCTGCCTCGCCATCGCCTCCTCGACCTGGCGCATGGAGGCGACGGAGCGCTCGACAAGCAATGTATGGAAATTCTTCATGGGTGGGTCAGCCAGGACTCACGGAGAACCAAGGCTGGCGGGGACCTGGCCGAGGGGTCGTTCGCGGAGGACGTTGAAGATGCGGAGGGGGCGCTCCTTGCCCTTGAGCTTGGCGGGGGGGAGCTCCTCGACCTCGAAGCGATTGCCGAGGCGCTGGTAGGTGCTCTCGCTGACGACGATCTGGCCGGCGTCGGCGATCCCGCAGAGGCGCGCGGAGGTGTTCACGGTGTCGCCGATGACGGTGTAGGAGAGGGCGCGGGAGCTACCGACGTAGCCGGCGACGAGCTCGCCGGTGTGGATACCGATGCCGATGGCGATGGGGGGCTGGTCCTGGTCGACGCGCTGGCGGTTGAAGCGGCCGAGGCGTTCCATTTGATCGAGGGCGCAGCGGACGCAGCGGAGGGCGTCGTCGGGGTGCTGCACGGGGGCGCCCCACATGCCCATGATGCCGTCGCCCATGAACTTGTCGAGGGTGCCTTCGTACTGGAAGATCGACTCGACCATGAGCTCGAAGTAGTCGTTGAGCATCTCGACGATGATGGGGGCCGTGGTGCCCTCGCTCATGCGAGTGAAGCCGCGGATGTCGCTGTTGAAGACGGTGCACTCCTTGACGAGGCTGCCGCCCTTCTCGATCTTGAGGGCGCCGGAGGCGATGCGCTCGGCGACGTTGGGGGAGACCAGGCGGGCGAAGCGCTCGCGGGTGACGATCTCTTCCTCGATCTTCTTCCCGAGGATGTTGATCTGGATGAACATGGCCGCCTGGTTGGCGACGGCGGTGACGAGCTCGAGGTCCTTGGGCTGGAAGACCGCGAGGGACTCGGAGTCGAGCCAGAGGATGCCGAGGACCTCCTCGTTGTGCAGCAGGGGGACGACGATCGCGGAGCTGATGCGGCTCAGGATGAGGCTGCGGCCCTTGGCGGCGGCGAAGTCCATGGCGGCGTCGTGGGTGAGGACCGCCGCCCGCTCCTTGGTGACGTGGTTCATGATGGTGGACGACACGGTGATGGGCACCTCGCTGCCGTCGCGGCGGCGGCTCACCATGCTGGCCATCTCGCCCAGCTCGTTCTTGAGGAAGATGACCCCGCGGTCGGCGCGGGTCGTGCGGAAGAGCCAGCCCAGGAGCTTCTCGAGCATCTTGCGCAGGTCGCGCTCGAGGGCGATCTCGCGCGAGAGCTCGTGGGACATCCGGAGCCGCTCGTAGTCATCGCGGAGCTGGGCCGGGTTGCTGGCGATCTGGTCGTGGGGCAAGAACCCCTTCTGGACCGCGGCGATCTGGGTTCCGATGGCCCGGTCCTGGGCTTGCACCTCGACCCGGGTGGCACCGAGGGGGGCCTGGGGGGCCGGGGGGGCTTGAGGAGCGGGGGGAGCCGCAGGAGCCCGGAAGGGCCCCTCGGCGGAGGAGCGGGCCAGGGGGGAGAGGGCCGGGGTGCTGGGCGCCGCGGGCCGCGCCCCCAGGGAGGCGGGGGAAGGCGGAGCCGAGGGCTGGGGCCCCGAGGAGACCGGCGGGTAAGCCCCGCTGCCGGGCCTCGGCCCTGTGTCCTCGAACTTGGCCCGGGTGGACCCCAGGGCGATCTCGTCCCCGTTCTTGAGCCGCATCTCGCCGTTGACGCGCTCGCCGTTGACGAGCGTCCCGTTCAGGCTCCCGAGATCCCGCAGCACGAAGTGGTCGGCCCGGAATTCGATGATGCAATGCTCTTTGGAGACAATCTTGTCGAGGAGCTGGATCGAGTTTCCCGGGTGTCGACCGATGGTATTGAGGGCCTTCAGATCGACGATCTGCTGCCCCTCGGCGGTGGCCAGAATGAGACGCGCCATTCAGGAATCACCTTACCGGCGGCAGGCGGCGCCGACAACCCACCGCCGAGGACTCTTGTCGGCCCTTGCCGCGCGGGCTACTAGCGACCGACTCCCTTTGCCCTCTCCCCTGGCTTCCCGTTGATGAACCCCCTCGGCCCCTCCCGGCTCCGCGCCCCCACCGCCCGCCTCGCCGTGGGGCTTTTCTCCGTGGTCCTGGCCCTGGGGCTCGGGCTCCCGACCCGGGCCGCTGCCCAGGGCGAGGCCCCCGCCGGCAGCGCCGCCCCCCCGGCCAGCGCCCCCCCGCCCGCCAGCGCCCGCCCGCCGGCGCCCCGCCCGTCGGTCCTGCCCGAGGGCCCCGCGGCGCCCCCCTCGCTCCCCCCCACCGAGGCCGAGCAGGCCCGCGGCGCCCCCATCGTCGCCATCGAGTTCGTCGGCCTCCGCCGCCTCAACCGCGAGGACCAGCTCGCCCGCATGCAGGAGCGCCCCGGCATGCCTTTCTCTCCCGACGCCCTCACCCGCGACGTGCGCGAGCTCTGGAACACCGGCTTCTTCGACGACATCGAGGTCGACCTCGAGCGCTCCGACAAGGGCGTCCTGCTCCGGTTCCAGGTGCGCGAGCGCCCCAGCATCAAGGCCATCGAGTTCTCCGGCAACAACGAGATCGAGAACGACAAGCTCACCGAGGCCATCGACGTCAAGATCGGCGCCGTCATCAGCTACCCCGCCCTCCGCAAGGCCATCCAGAAGATCCGCGACCAGTACGCCGAGAAGGGCTACTTCCTCGCCGAGGCCACCTTCGAGGTCGTCCCCCAGCGCGACGGCGAGGTCATCGTACGCTTCACCGTCAAAGAGCGCGAGCAGGTCAGCGTCCGCCGCGTCACCTTCATCGGCAACCACAGCATCCCGGAGGAGCAGCTCCGCGAGGTGCTCCTCACCGGCAACGGCGGCTTCTTCGCCTTCGGCAGCGGCGGCGCCTTCCGCCAGGACGCCTTCGACCGCGACGTCTTCATCCTCTCGTCGCTCTACTACGACCGCGGCTTCCTCTCGGTCCAGATCAACGCCCCCCGGATCATGCTCACGCCCGACCGGAGCGGCATCGAGCTGGCCATCACCATCAACGAGGGCCCGCAGTACCGCATCCGGAGCCTCCGGATCTTCGAGCGCGACGCCGACGGCAAGGAGGTCGAGCCCATCGGCGGCCGGCGCCACCTCCGCGAGATGGTCCGCGCCCGCCCCGGCGACGTCTTCAACCGCACCGAGCTCGCCAAGGATCTCCAGGACGTCCAGACCCTCTACCGCGACGCCGGCTACGCCAACGTCAAGGCCGAGCCCGCCACCGACATCGACCAGGAGCGCAACGAGGTCGACGTCATCGTCCCCATCCAGCGCGGCCCCCTGGTGCACTTCGGCCGCATCGAGGTCCGCGGCAACTCCAAGACCCGCGACAAGGTGATCCGCCGCGAGCTCGAGATCTCCGAGGGCCAGCTCTTCAGCGAGACCCGCCTCGAACGCTCCCGCCGCCGCGTGATGTCCCTCGGGTACTTCGAGCGCGTCGACATCTCCACCGAGCAGAACAGCGGCGAGCCCAACGTCGTCAACGTCAACCTCGAGGTCGGCGAGCGCCCCACCGGCACCTTCCAGGTCGGCGCCGGCTTCAGCTCCATCGAGAGCTTCATCGCCACCGCCCAGGTCCAGCAGGCCAACCTCTTCGGCACCGGCCAGTCCCTCTCCATCCAGGGCCAGGTCTCCGGCCTCCGCCAGCTCATCAACATCCGCTGGTTCGAGCCCTACTTCCTCGATACCAACTTCTCCGCCTCCGTCGATCTCTTCGATCAGCTGCGCATCTTCAACGATTTCAGCCAGTCCAGCACCGGCGGCTCCCTCACCTTCGGCTACCCCCTCGTCGACCCCACGGTCCGCGCCTTCGTCGCCTACAACCTCCAGCAGGACAAGGTCAGCACCGAGACCACCGGCACCTTCCTCGGCACCGCCAGCTCCGTCAGCGTCTTCCAGCGCCTGCCCCTGGCCAACCTCTTCAACTTCGGCATCACCTCCAGCGTCCGGCCCACGCTCACCTACGACACCCGCGACAACCGCCTCTTCCCCACCAGCGGCGTCTTCCTCTCCGGCTCCGTCGAGCTCGCCTCCGCTGCCCTTGGCAGCCGCAACGAGTTCATCCGCTACCGCACCACCGGCCGCTTCTACTACCCCCTCGGCGCCAACATCGTCCTCAAGCTCAACTCCGAGAGCGGCGTCGTCACCAGCCCCAACGAGGCCGGCGTCCCCATCTTTGCCCGCTTCTTCCTCGGCGGCATCCTCGACGTCCGCGGCTTTCGCCTCCGCACCCTCGGCCCCCGCCTCCCCCTCAACGCCGCCCTCGACCCCAACAGCCGCCCCATCACCAACGGCGCCAACATCGGCGGCAACCTGATGTACTACCAGAACCTCGAGCTCGAGTTCCCCATCGTCCAGCAGGTCGGCGTCCGCGGCGTCATCTTCACCGACCTCGGCAACGCCTGGAACCTCGAGCGCCTCTACTGCGACGCCGCCAGCGGCGGCAGCGCCCTCACCGGCCTCTACGCCGTCAATACCCCCTGCTTCTCTTTCCCTGGCTCCCTCGCCAGCCTCCGCACCTCCTGGGGCGTCGGTCTCCGGTGGTTCTCCCCCCTCGGACCCCTCCGCTTCGAGTGGGGTTTCCCCTTCAAACCCCTCCCCTACGAAGAAACCAGCGTCTTCGAGTTCACCATCGGCAACTTCTTCTGATCCACCCCTCGGATCAGAGCAATCCCCGCAGCCGACCCTCTCCGGCAGCCGCAGCCGTCCCTCTCCGGCAGCCGCAGCCGCAGCCGCAGCCGCAGCCGCAGCCGCAGCCGCAGCCGCAGCCGCAGCCCCAGCCGTGGTCGGCATCGATCTTTCTGCAGAGAGATGCATCGAGAGTTAAGATTATATGGTGATTATCTATAGAGTATTTCTATCTATAGATGATTAGATTCGTCGAACCATTCTGTTGACCTCAAACCAATCATTCTGTTGACCTCAAACCAACAAGAAGAATCGGCTGCGGCTGCGGCTGCGGCTGCGGCTGCGGCTGCGGC
>JALOQB010000563.1 GCA_025453595.1 Polyangiaceae bacterium | reverse complement strand
AAGACGCTGCCTCCATGAGAGGCAAAGCGCGGGGCCATAGGGGGCGGGACAATTCCCCTTGAGGAAAGGCGAACTGACCCCAAGATCCCTGGCGTGATGACTCCAACACAGGCGGATCTGGTTCTCGAGATATGCGCTCAGATGAGGGCGTACCTGGCTGGCAACCTGGGAGGAACGGCGCTGGGGCAGTGGGCCAACGACGTATGGCCCCACCAGGGCCCATCGATCATCCGCGGTCATGGTGCCGCGACTTCCGTTCTCGAATCCCTGATCAACCTCGACGACGAGGGGCGCGAGGTTCGCCGGAGCGATGTAGAGACCTACCTGCGCTGGCTCTCCGAGGGACTGCCCGTTCAGCTTCCGGACGAGCCTCTGACGGTGCTGCGAAAGACGCCAGACGAGATCGCGCAGCAGCTCTCGCTCCGCACGGTTCGGTGGTGGCTCAACGGCCTTGGTTGGGTTTCTGAGGTCCGTTTCGTGGCCCCCGGGACAGGCCGACCGTTTTGCGCTGGGTGGCTGGAAAATGCACCTCCCGAACCAGGGGAGGCTCGCAGCTGCATCACGACCGACCATCCCCAGGATGCACAAGCCCTGCTGGACCTCTTCGACACCTTGGCCCTCGATCTCAGCGACGTCCCCACCATGTGCGGCAAGCCAGGGTGGAACGAGGCAATCTCGGCGGAGGGGCTGCCGCGCTGGCGCCTGATGCGGCAGGACGACAACGGGCGCAGGTTCGAGATCGAGACCTTCTCGGCGCCGCGCAAGGCCCGCGAGCGGCTGCGGTCCTACGAAGCCCTGCACCACAAGCAGATCTACTGGCTCGAGCCGGTGTGAATGTTCAGCCATGCAGCAGGCTGGTGTCATCGAGGTCGCTGAGGCCCAGCTCCCAGTGCTTCGGCACCGGGGGCGGCAGCGGCTCGAGCAGGTCCACGAAGTGCGTGTGCGCCGGCTTCAGGTAGTTCACCAGCACACGCAGACGGCGCCGCTCTTGCTCCGACAGAGCCCGCGAGACCCGCACGTCGAAGGCATAACGGGCGAAGCGGTCGGAGGGGCCCAACTCCCAGTCCTCGCCGAGCAGTGACTCGCCCAGCACCAGGGCTGCACCGGCCAGCGGGGTGATGGCCTCGACGTCGACGCCGAGAAAGAAGCGCACCGCGTTGCGGACGCCCACCGCGGTGCCCTTCTGCTGGAACATCTCGACCAGGACGGCGGCGAGCCTGCGCTTGCTGAGCGTGTCGAGGTCGAAGGCGAAGGGGTTGCCGAGATCTTGCAGAATGAGGTCGAGGAAGGGCTCGGGGGCGCGCTCGAGGTCGAACAGGTCGGGGAAACGGTCGATCTCGGCCAGGAGCAGGTCGACGACCTCCTGGAGGCAGGCGATGAAGCGGGCCAGGTCGCCGGTGGTGTCGGAGCGGCGGTTGTGGCGCGGCAGCATCGACCAGAGGTCGAAGCGGCGATCGCGAGGTCGAGGGGGGCGGAAGCCTGCGAAGAGGGCCTCGTCGAAGGGAGGCAGGATGGGGTTGCTGTGGAGGTCGGTGACCCCAGTGACCCGGACGCGGTAGCGCACGTCGGGGGTCATCTCGCGGGCGAATTCGAGGTCCAGCAGCGTCCCCGAGGCGGTCGCATCTACGACGGCGAGGGGAACGGCGGGCAAGTCGAGGGCGAGGAAGGAGAAGCCCTGGGGGTTGGTGAGCAGGATGGGCTCATCGAAACCCAGTCGCAGGCGCTTCGGAGCCAGGGCGACCGCGGCGACCAGGTGCGGGCTGGTACGGTCCTCGGCGAAGAAGGCGTAGGTCTCGTCAAGGGACCCCCCTCCGCCCTTCACCTGGGCGACCACGTGCACCGGGACCTGGGCCTGACTGGCGAAGGGCATCGCGGGGTCGAGCGTCAGGCGCAGCAAGTCGGGCTCGGTGACGAGGGCCGCACGAGGGCCGGAGAAGGCCGGCTGGATGGGCGTTGCCAGGGTCCCGTCGAAGGCGAGCAAGTCGCCGACCCACACCTTCGTCGCCTCGAGGTCGATGCCGTCGGTCCCGGGGTCGAGAACCTCCAGCGTGATCGCCGAGGAGAGCAGAACGCCCTGCTCCTCGGGGGCCGGGTCGCGGTTGAGCAGCAGCGGGCGCGTCGTGGCGGAGATGGCCGCCACGGCCTCAAGGACCAGCGCGGGGAGCTCGACCTCGGCCATCAGCCGGTCACCAGCTCCAGCCGCACGCCGACCTGGTGCAACCCGCTCAGCTTCGACACGTTGGCAGCCAGGTCACGCACCGCGCGGCGCCGTCCAGCCTCGCAGCGCAGGCGGGCACGCTTCTGCCCGTCCACCACCACGGAGGCCTCCCACACCAGGCCCGGGGGCATCGTCGCCGGGGCGCTAAACTCGCCGACCACACGCACCAGGGTGAGCCCCGTCAGGTCGAGGGCCTGCGTCACCTCGACTCGGTCACCTGCGACCAGCTCGAAGCTCCGGCCGGCCTCCAGCTCGCCCAGCACGAAGCGCACTTCCCCCGAAGGCAGGACCAC
>JALOQB010000269.1 GCA_025453595.1 Polyangiaceae bacterium | reverse complement strand
CTCGCCCGTGCACCGGGCGTCGCGCCAGCCGACCCAGTAAGGGCCGTCGGGGCCATGTTCGCGTTTCCATACAGGGACCTGGGCCTTGATCCGGTCGATCAACAGCCGGCAGGCGCGGAAGGCCTCGTCCCGGTGGGGAGCGCTGGCGACGCACACCACCGCTGTGTCTCCCACCCGAAGCGCCCCGGTGCGGTGCTGCGCGGCCAGGCGCACCCCGGGGATCTCGCCCTGGATCTGATCCATGATGCGCCCCATCTCGGAGACCGCCATGCTGGCGTACGCCTCGTACTCGAGCAGCGTGATGGGCAGCCCGTCGTTGTGGTCGCGCACCACGCCCAGGAACGTGCAGATCCCCCCGGCCCCGGGGTGATTTACCTGCGCCAGCGCCTCGTCGAGCGAGAGCGGTTCGGGCCGCACCACCGCCCGGCTCACGACCCTTCCCCGCGGCGCCAGAGCCCCGAACGCCCCCCTTCCTTGCGCTCCAGCACGATCTCCTCGATCACCACGTCTCGTTGCATGCCCTTCACCATGTCGTACAGAGTGAGCGCGGCGACGCTGGCTCCGGTCAAGGCTTCCATCTCGACACCGGTCCGATCCAGGGCGTCCGCGGTGACAAAGATCAGCACCTCTCCCCGCGTTGCCTCCAGCTCGAAGCGCACCTCCACCCTCGTCAACTGGAGGCCATGGCACAGCGGGATCAGCTCGTGGGTCCGCTTGGCGGCCTGGATCCCGGCGATGCGCGCGGCCCCGAAGGCATCCCCCTTGGGCGCCCCTTGCTCGGTGATGCGCGCCAGCACAGAGGGGTTCATCCTGACCCTTGCCCGGGCCACGGCGCGTCGCTGGGTGACGGGCTTTGGCGCGACATCGACCATGCGAGCCTCGCCATGCTCGTCGAGGTGGGTGGGGCGAGGCGGGGCCAGCACCTGGTCGAAGAGGGAGGCAGCGGCCTGCTCGCGCCCGGGCCGCGCCAGGTGGCGAAACGCGTAGCGCACCAGGGAACGGAGGGCCTGCCATTGCAGCAGCGAGAGGGCGCGCTGGGGCCCCAGGACGCCCTGGAGCGCAGGCGGCAAGGCATCGAGGGGAGGATCGGGGCGAGCCTCCATCGGGGCACCAGCGGGCGTCGCCCGGGAGGCCAGCGCGCGGACCTGCACCACCGGGACCTGCTCGCTGGCCCCCGCCTCGATCAGGCAGAGCCGGTCCGCTCTGGGCAGGCTCTGCCACCCTTCGAGGGAGAGCTTGAGCCCCGCGAGGTCGAGGGCTCTTCGCGCCGCGAGGGGCAAGAGGGAGAGGTCCTCGGTGTCCTCGAAATCGAAGACGTTGATTTCGATCATGGCCCCACCTTGTACCGCTGCCGGATGCATTTCCACCCCTGGCGCGCGGGGGAAGATCCGCATAGGTTTCCAAGGTGGTTATCGCCCCTCGACGCCTGCCGATGCTGTCGCCCCCCCCCGCCGCGCACCCGAACCCACCGCGCAGCGTGCGGCTCTCGCTGACGGATCGCTGCGACCTTGCCTGCGTCTACTGCCGACCGCACCGCCGGGACGGTTACCTCGAAGAGCGGCTGGAAGAGGGCGCGTGGCGGTCGATGATCCGGGGGCTGGTGCGGGCCGGCGTGCGGAGGGTACGGCTGACCGGGGGTGAACCGCTGCTCCATCCCAGGGCGATCGAGATCCTCTCGTTCCTCGGGGAGCAAGGGCTCGACGACATCGCCCTCACCACCAACGGGACGCGGCTGGCGGCGCTGGCGGGGCCGCTGCGGCGGGCGGGGCTGCGGCGCCTCACGATCTCCCTCGACTCGCTGGTGCCGGAGCGCTTCTTCCAGCTCACCCGAGGGGGCAACCTGGCGCGGGTTCTGGAGGGTATCGACGAGGCGCTCCGCGTGGGCTTTGACGAGCTCAAGATCAACGCGGTGATCCTCCGTGATCGCAACGACGATGAGCTCGAAACCCTCACCCGCTGGAGCTGGGAGCGCCGCATCACCCCGCGGTTCATCGAGGTGATGCGGGTCGGCGAGGGGGCAAACCTGCCGGAGTCCTCGCTCTTCACGGCCCGCGAGATGAGGGGGCGCCTGGCCCACCTGCTCGTGGAAGAAGAGGCGCGCGTCGACCCGGATCGGGGCCCCGCCCGCTACCTGAGGGCCCGCCACGATGCGGCGCTGCGCGTCGGCTTCATCTCCGGCACCAGCGATACCTTCTGCGAGAGCTGCGATCGGCTCCGGGTGGCGTCGGACGGGGTGCTGCGCCCCTGCCTCGCCACCAACGATGGCGTCGACGCGGCGGCCCTGGCTCGCTCCGGGGACGAGGGCGGCATCGAGCAGGCCATCGGTGAGGCCTGGTCCATGAAGCCCGATGGTCGTGTATGGAAAGGATGTACAGAGTCCAGCGCGGCGGAGGTCTCGATGCGCGCCATCGGGGGCTGAGCCTGCTCAGCCGGTCAGGCGAGCGGCGAGGGCGGCCGCCGCGAGGAGGCCGAGGACGATCAGCAAGGCGACGAGGGGGCCTCGCGAGCCCCGCGTGCCCTCGTGAAGATCGCTCTTGAGCGCCCCGGGGAGCGCGGGGAAATCAGCGCGAAGGGTGGTGTCGTTGTCCGGCGGGGCCCCCGGGAGCGTGATGCGGTGCTCGATCGAGTCATCGCTGGCAAGGGCGGACCAGGAGGCCCCGGGGAGCTGGGCCCCGTTGGCGGCGATGCGTTCGAGGAGGGCCTCGTGGCCCGGGGGGGCGAAGGAGAGGAGATCGCGGGCGAGGGCGACGCCGCTCGGGTAACGCTCGTCGACCGGGCGAGCAAGGCAGGCCCTCAGGATCAGCTCGAGGTTCCGGGGCAGCTCGGGCCGCAGCGACCGGGCCGAGGGGATGGGCGCCGAGAGCACGTTGGACAGCACCACCCCGACGTTGGTGCCGTCGAAGGGGAGCTGGCCCGTGAGCAGCTCGAAGAGCACCACCCCCAGCGACCAGAGATCGCTCCGGGGGTCGGCGTCGCGGGCCGCGAGGACCTGCTCGGGCGCCATGTAGAGGGGCGAGCCGATGAGCGAATGGGTCTTGGTGAGGGCGGCCCCCTGGCCCCCTTCACCGTGCTGCTTCGAGATGCCAAAATCGAGCACCTTGAGCAGCCTGGAGCCGTCAGGCTGGCGGGCCAGGAAGAGGTTGGAGGGCTTGAGATCCCGGTGCACGATCCCCTGGGCGTGGGCCTCGACGACCGCGTCGAGGGCCTGCAAGATCCAGCCAACGGCGTCTTCCGGCGGGAGCGGCCCTCGCTCGTGAAGCTCCTGGGCGAGGTCGTGGCCGTCGAGGAGCTCGATGGCCATGAAGGGGGATTCCCCGTGCATCCCTGCGTCCAGCACGCGCGCCACGTGGCGCCCCGACAGCTGGCGCACCAGGCGAACCTCGCGCTCGAAGCGAGCCACCGCCTCGTTGTGCTCGAGGGCGTCGGGCAAGAGCACCTTGATCGCGACCCGGGACCCGTCCTCAAGACAGCGGGCCGCGAGCACCACCCCCATGGCCCCCTGCCCGAGCAACCCCTCCAGCAGGTACTTCCCCCCCAGGACGGACCCTGGTTGCACCGGCAAGGAGGAGAGATCCGGGGAGGACTCGGCCATGGAACTCAGGAGGATTTTCTACGACGCCAGCGCAGGGCCAGCGCCAGGACCGCCAGCGCGGCTGCGGGCGCCGAGGCGGAGGGGGTCACGCGGGTCGCGCTGCAACCATCCGGGAGGGGCGCGGGGACAGCGCATTTCTCGCCGTACCCGTGGCGCGGGGTCGGATCGCAGGAGGGCAGGCCCGTGCGCTCGGGGCTGTAGATCGAGCAGACCGCGTTCACGTCATCCGGCGACAGATCGCGGAAGCCGAGGGTGCCGGGCTGGTAGGTGGCGAACATCGTGGCCGACTCGTCGGGGGAGTGGGCGATGCCGAGGAAGTGACCGATCTCGTGGGTGAGGATGGACTGGAGATCGTTGGTCACCGCCACGTCGCTGGTCGAGACGCTCACCTCGCCGTTGATCTCGATGTCCGCGTCGTAGATCTCGCCGCTCTGCACGTTGAAGGTGAGCGTCGTGAGCGCCAGCGCGTTGCCCGCGTTCTGGTACTCGGCAGGCCACCGGTCGCGGAACATGACCAGGTTCGCGTTGCCCTGGGCCGTGGGCCGCGCCTCGTTGCTGGGGTTGTACCCGTTGAACTCCTGGCGATCGCACTCGATGAAGCCCAGGTTGTAGAACGCCAGGGAGGGGCGCTTGCCGCCGCAGTCAGCCTTTTGCCACGTCGCAAAGGCCAGATCGGCGACCCGCGCGAACTTGGCGCGGGCCCGATCCGGGTTGCTATCGAGCTGCGCGCTCGCGGCCTGGTTGAGGCTGAACCCGATGCATCGCTGCGGCCAGTAGAGGGGCCTGTGGCGCGCCGGATCGCCGCCTGCACAGGCGGGATTCCCCGGGTCTGCGGGGCAGGTCTCCTTGGTGGGATCGCAGCTCCAGGTACGGCAAAAGGCGCTGGCCGTGGAGGGCAAGAAGGTCGCGGCCGCCAGCAGGAGCGCGGCGGAGAGGCGAGCAACAGGGAGGTTCATGTTCAGCGCCCTGCGTCCTTGCGGGCCTGCCGGATGACCCCCATGGCCTCCCCCAGGGCGCGGTCATGGAGCAACACGCGGGCAGCACGGGCTCGCTCCTTTTCATCGCGGCTGGGTAGTATTTTACCCAGATAAGGGCTGAGCTTGAGGCGTTCGGTCTTGTCTTCCTTGCGGACGAGGTACTGGCCCTGGGCCATCTCGACGACGCGGAGGGGGCCCTCTTGAGAGGCCTTGAGGAAGAGGACGGAGCGCTCCCCGGGGACGAGGGCGGCCTCGCCCTCGACGCGCTGCCCGATGTCGCCGACCTGACCGCCGAGGGTGCGAACCCAGACCTCTTGTCCGGCGTCGCCGTAGGCTTTCTGAGCGACCTTGACCCGGGTGTAGGTGACGATCCGGCGCCCGCCCCCGGGGATTTCTTCCCACTGGCTCTGGGCGTCCTGGGGGATGCCTTCGAGAGCGACATCGGAGACACGGACCAGGTGGTCGAGGGTGACTTCGAGGTGGAGGGAGGCGTCTGCTTGCACGGAGACGCCGGCGAGCGCGAGGGAGAGGGCCGCCCCGGCGAGCGCGGGGGACCTGCGGTGGAGCGCCAGCGCAGCGGAGAGGCCCCGGAGGCGGCGAGTCACAGCAAGAAAGACAGGAGACCGCATGAAGGGAACGCTATCACTTTCTCCTGGTGTCGCGCACCTTGCTGGAAGAAAAAACCGGAGGTTCGTCTTGATCTCGAAGGAATTGCTGGCCCCCCCCCGGGGTCTACCGCCGATGGGGGAGGACCCCGTCCGGTGGGGTCAACGGTACAGCGCCGCTCGCTGTGCCCGGCTGGATGAGGCGCTGGTCGAGCTGTTCCGTCAGCAGGGGCCCCGGCCCGGGGTGGTGCTGGCGGCGGTGGGGAGCTACGGCCGGGGGACGCTCTCCCCCGGGAGCGACGTCGATCTGCGGCTCCTGGTGCCCCGCACGGGGGACGGCACGGACCTCGCGGAGGCGCTGCTGTACCCGCTCTGGGACGCGCGGCTGCCGGTGGGCCACCAGATCGTCACGGAGGAAGAGCTGCTGGAGCTGGCGGCGACCGATCTGCCGACCGCGACGACGCTGCTGGACTGGCGCTTCCTCGCGGGGGACATGGAAGCCTCGGAGGCGCTCCGGCAGGGGGCGCGGCGCAGGCTGGAAGGCGGAGCCCTGGAGCGGCTGATCGAGAGGCTCGATGAGGAGGTCCGGGGCCGCCACGAGCGCTTTGGAGGCAGCGTGTACCTGCTGGAACCGGACGTGAAGAGCGGCGAGGGGGGCCTGAGGGATCTTGATATCCTGGGCTGGCTCCAGGCGGCCCGCCACGGCTCGAGCTCCCTGGAGATCCTTTCTCGCTCGGGCCAGATCGCGCCGGAAGAGTCGACCCTGCTGCACGCGTCCCGCGAGCTGCTGGCGCGCCTGCGCAACATGCTGCACCTGGGGGCCGGTCGACGCCAGGATCGGCTCACCTTCGAGCACCAGGAGGCCCTGGCGCCCCGGCTTGGCTACGCGGGCCAGGCGCGGCGGGTCCTGGGGGGGCGGGACGAGGACGAGGAGGCCGTGCTGACGGTGGCCGTCGAGGCCTTCATGTCCGACTATTACCGGCATGCGCAGGTGATCGCGCGGGTGCTGGAGCGCCAGCTCCGCCGGGGCCGCCCGCAGGCTCCGTTGCGCGAGTTGCCGGGGTCGCTGCCGCCGGCCTACGAGCTGCGAGAGGGGCAGCTCGAGCTGGCGACGGGGCTGGACCTGAGGCAGACCCCGGCGGCAGCGCTGGGCCTCTACCAGGAGGCGGTGAGGCTGGGGGCGCCGGTGGGCGCCGGGTCGAGGGAGCAGATCGTCCAGGCCGCCTACGACCCCCACTTCGGGGCGGCGCTGCGGGCCGACGGGGAGAGCGCGCGTCGTTTCTTGGCGCTCTGCGTCGACGCGGCGGAGACTCCGCAGCTGGGGCGCACGGTCATGAGCGAGCTGCGGGAGGTCGGCCTGCTGGTGGCGATGGTGCCCGAGTTTGCCCCGGTGGTGGGGCGCGTGCACCACGACGTGTACCACGTGTACACCGTGGATGTGCACTCGGTGGCGGCCCTCGATCGGCTCAAGGAGCTGGTGCGCGGGGAGCAGGCGGAGAGCTACCCGCTGGCCTGCCGGCTGGCGGCGGAGGAGCTGCAGCCCGAGGTGCTCCATCTGGCCACGCTGCTGCACGACGTGGGCAAGGCGCTGGGCGGCAAGGACCATGCGACCCGGGGGGCCCTGATGTCGCGGACCATCGCCGCCCGCCTGGGCCTCGACCCCTCGCAGCAGGAGCGGGTTGCCCACCTGATCCAGCACCACCTGGCGATGTACCACACGGCGACCAAGCGCGACCTGGAGGACCCGGCCAGCCTGGAAGATTTCATGGCCGAGCTCCCCGGCCGCGACCAGCTCCGGGCGCTGTACCTGCTCACGGTGGCGGACATCTCGACCACGAGCCCCACGGCGCTGACCGCGTGGAAGGCGAAGCTGCTGGAGGACCTCTTCCGCGCCGCCGATGCGCGGCTCCAGGGTCGCGGCCAGGACCGGCAGGCCGAGGAGAAGGCCCGCAAGCTGGCCCTCGACCTGGCCGGAGGGAGCGAGCATGCGAGGGCTTTCCTCGACTCGATGCCGCCCAGGTACCTGCAGGCGACGATGCCGGGGCAGATGGCGCGCCACGCGCAGATCTCCCGGAAGGCCCGGCAAGAAGGGCTCGCCTGCGGGCTCTGGCCCTCGCCGGTGGACGGCCTGGCCGAGCTGTGCGTCGTGGCCGAGGACAGGCCAGGCCTCCTCGCCGCCATCACCGCGGGTATCGTGGCCTCGAACCTCGAGATCCAGGGCGCCCAGATCTTCTCGCACCAGCCCGCCGAGGGGCAGGCGCAGGCGGTGGATCTGTTCTGGGTCCGGTGCGCGGATGAGGGGCGGTTGCCCCTGCTTGAACGCCAGATCCACGGCCAGCTCCAGGCCTACGTGCAGCGTCGCGAGCCGGTGCAAGGGGCCCTGTCGCGGCGCGGGGCCTCGCCGTGGGCCACCCGGAAGACCCCCCTGGTCCCGACGGAGGTCATCATCGACGATGAATCCTCGACCACGGCGTCCATCATCGAGGTCGTCACCCGCGATCGCCCCGGCGTCCTCTGCGCCCTGGCCCTGGCCTTCCACCAGCTCGGCCTCTCGGTCTCGCTGGCGCGCATCAACACCGAGGGGACCCGGGTGGCGGACGTGTTTTACATCACCGGCGAGGACGGATCGAAAATCGACCTGGCGCCCAGAAAGAGCGAGATCAAAGCGAAGATCGTCGATATCCTCTCGTCCCTCGCCTCGCCATGACACGCCCTCTGCCCCTCCTCTGCCTCCTCCTCGCGGCCTGCGGCTCCCCTCCCCCGGCCACCCCGCCGCCCCCCTCCGATCCCCCGCCCGCGGCGTCGTCCGCCACCACCGCCGGCCCCGCCGCCCCCGCCACGGATCCGGCCAAGTTGGCCGAGATCGAGGGCGCCATCAAGGCCAACAACGGGGCCCAGGCGCGCAAGCTGGCCGAGGCGATCCTCTCGAAGGACCCCAAGAACCCCAAGGCCCACTACTACGCGGCCCTCGGCGCCGAGCTCACCGAGGACAAGGCCTCCGCCGAGAAGCACTACCGCGAGGCCCTCGCCCTCGCCCCGACCTTCGGCGACGCGGCCATCAACCTCAGCGCCCTGCTGCTCGACGGCGGCAAGGCCGCCGAGGCCGTCACCCTGCTCAAGCCCCTCGCCGCGAAATCCCCCGACGATACGTTGCTGCAGACCAACCTGGCCACCGCCCTCGCGGCCGCTGGCGACCACGCCCAGGCCGCCGAGGTCTACGCGGCTCTCCTCAAGAAGCAGCCCACCCCCGAGGCCCGCCTCGGGTACGCCCGCGCCCTCGCCGCCTCCGGCAAGAAAGAAGAGGCGACCAAGGTGCTCCGCGAAGGGGCCGCGCAGGCCGGCGAGAACCGGGACCTCCACGCGGCCTACGGGGCAGACCTCGCCAAGGTCGGAGCCTACGAAGACGCCATCAAGGCCATGGACAAGGCCATCCAGCTCCAGTCCAGCGCCGACCTGCTCACCTACCGCGCCCTCTTCAAGCGCAGCCTCAAGAACAACGAAGGCGCCCGCACCGACCTGGAGGCTGCCCTCAAGGAGAACCCCAAGTTCGCCGCCGCTCACTTCTACCTCGGCGAGACCCTCGAGGCCCTCAATCGCCCCGGCGATGCGAGAAAAGCCTACGAGAAGCTCATCGCCCTCGAACCCGACAGCCCCCGCGCCAAGAAGGCCCAGGCTCGCCTCGAAGGCATGAAAAAGAAGTGAACCTCCCCCCTCGCCCGCCCGCGGCCTCGGTCACCACCATGACCGAGTACGTGCTCCCCACCCACGCCAACGCCCTCGGCAACGTCTTCGGCGGCCAGATCCTCGCCTGGATGGACATCTGCGCCGCCATCTGCGCCCAGCGCCACTGCGGCACCGTCTGCGTCACCGCCGGCATCGACGACCTCGCCTTCGAGCAACCCGTCAAGATCGGCCAGGTCGTCCGCGTCGCAGCCCACGTCACCGCCGCCTTCCACAGCAGCGTCGAGATCCAGGTCGAGGTCCGCGGCGAGGACCCCGCCTCCGGTCACACCTGGCCCTGCGTCGCTGCCTTCCTCACCTTCGTTGCCCTCGGCCCCAACGGGCGCCCCTGCGCTGTCCCGCCCCTCCTCGTCGAGACCGAGGCCGAACGCGCTCTCCTGGCCCAGGCCAGCGAGCGCCGCTCCCACCGCCTCGCCCGCAAGCGCGGCGCCTTACCGCCGCCGCCGCCGACCCAGCGCCGCCCCCACCAGCGCCAGCGCCGCCAGCAGCCCACCCCTGCTCGCCTCGCCCGCCGCCCGGCAGCCGCAGCCCCCCTCCGACCCCGCATCCACGTCCCCCACCAGCGCCGGGTTGAACGGAGCCCCTCCGCTCCCCCCAGGTGCTCCCCCCTGTCCGGAGCTTCCAGCACCACCCCCGACCCCGGCCTGTCCGGAACTTCCGGATATTCCAGCGCCGCCCTGTCCGGAACTTCCGGATATGCCTCCCGCTCCGGCTCCGG
>JALOQB010000029.1 GCA_025453595.1 Polyangiaceae bacterium | reverse complement strand
CAAGACTTCTCCTTGCTCGAAAAAGACCTCCGGGTCGGCGTGCGGCCCGATGTCTACGTGCTTCCCTGTCCTCTCCAGGACCACTCCTTCGATCGGTTTCATGCCTATCGCACTGACACGCCGGTCCCCGTGTTCGTGGTGGAGGTGGTCTCCCCATCCAACTGGAGCAAGGACTACCAACACGCGCCGGAGAAGTACGCGATGCTGGGCGTGGAGGAGCTGCTGCTCTGCGACCCGCTGGCGCTGGAAGGAAAGAGCTCCGCCCCCGAACCCTACCTGCTCCAGCTCTACCGGAAGGTCTCGGGAGGGAAGCTGAAGCGGATGTACGCGGGGGAAGGGCCGGTGTGGAGCGAGAGCGTGGGGGCGTGGTTCCGCGTGGAGGGGGAGCTGCTGAAGGTATCGAGGGACCGTGAGGGGAAGTCGAGGGTGCTGAGCTACAAGGAGGGCGAAGAAGAAGCGGAGGCGAAGGCCGAAATGGCACGAGCCTCGCGAGAATCCGCCGAGGAGCAGCGCCTCGCCGCCGAGGAGCAGCGCCGCCTTGCTGAAGAGCAGGAGCGCGTCGCCCAGGAGCAGCGCCTCGCCGCCGAGGAGCGAGAGCGCACTGCGGAGGCACAAGCGATGGCCGATGCTCGCGAGGCCCTCGTCGACCTCTGCGACGTCCTCGCCATCGAGTTGACGTCGGAACGCCAGGCCCACCTTGCCTCCCTCGACCTCCCTGCCCTGCGCTCCCTTCGCGCGCTGCTCAAGCAAGCCAAACGCTGGCCGACTTGAACCGCCCGCCCGCAACCTCGGTCAGCCAGGAGGGCGGAGGGTGACGTTGCGTGACGGGTGGGATCGAGCACGCCTCGCCGAGGACGAATACACCTTGGCGGCCCACGTGCAGGTGCAACCGTGCACGTTCCCGTTCACGCTCGATCATCTCACGAGGACGAGGGCGGTGAGCGAGGCGCAGGCAGCGCAGCTTGCGGCCTGCCACGACCTCGACACCCTCGAACGCTGGCTCGACCTCGCCATCACTGCTGCGAATGCTGCCGACGTCTTCGTGTAACCTGCGCCCCGTGCTGCCTCCCGACGCACTCAGCAAGCTCACCCTCCAGACCTTGCTTGCGCCTTTTGCTCCCGTTCGCACCCAGTTCACCGTCCTCGCTCCTCCCCAGTTCGCCGATGTCTTCCTCTCCGATGCCATCGCTGACCTTCCGACCGCCAGGCGCTGGTCGACCTGGGGGAGCTGCCGTCGGACGACCCGATGCGAAAGATGCTGCTGGGGACGCTGAGGACGTGGCGCGTGGTGCTGCTGGAGTGTCAAGATGACGAGGAAAGGAGAGCGCTGATGGAGCAGGTGCAGAAGCTGGTGGAAGAATACGAGAATCGGCTCCGCGAGGAAGCCCATCTCCTCGGCCTCAACGAAGGAGAAAGGCGAGGCCTCGACAAGGGCAAGAAGCTGGGGCTCGACGAGGGCAAGAAGCTCGGCCTCGACGAGGGAACGAGGGCGGGCAAGGTGGAGGAGGCACGGCGAGCGGTGGAGCGGGTGCTGCGGCGTCGGGGCCTGGCGGTGAGCGAGGCGCAAACGGCGCAGCTGGCGGACTGCCACGACCTCGACGCCCTCGAACGCTGGCTCGACCTCGCCATCACTGCTGCAAATGCCGACGACGTCTTCGGCTGAAGCTCATCTCCCTCATCCCCGTCGCCGTGATCGCGCGCACGACCGTGGATGACCCCTGGGCGGCATCGGACATTCTTTGTCCAACCTCCAGGCAAACGCGAAAAGGTGGTCAGGATGAGCGAGGGCCCTGCGTCCCTGGAGGTGCGCTTGACGCAAGAGGCTTTATTCTCGCTCTTTTCCAGCAAGAATTCACCCCGGGGCTCGCATCAGCGGGCCCCTCTGGTCGTGCATCGAGCGCGGCCTGTGCGGGGGAACAGATCCCTTCAATCACGCCGGCGCGAGCTGGCGGGTCGCACTCCGGGGCAAGAAGTCTCCGGGTGTGAACGGATCCTCGAGATCAAGCCGGCGCCAGCCGGTGGGTCGCGCTCAGGGGCGGAGCCTCGGGTGGGAGTAGCCGTGCGCGACGTCCGGGGCCTCATTTTACCACCACGAGGCCCCTTTGGACCGGCAGCAATGCCGCTTGTTTCCTCTACGTTGATGGGGGTTTGCCGCACACCTGCGCCGCGAGCGCGGCTTCCTTCTGCCAGGGCGATGATGCCCTTTCTCCCTGGCAGGCACGAGGCCCGCCCGCCCGCGGGAGATCACGGGGGAGAAGCTGGATATCGTGGCGCCGCAGGTCATTGCCTGCGGCGCTGCTGTTTTGTGGGGCGGGTTCCTGTGCGAGGATTTCTCTGTGGACGATCTTGGACTGTACCGCGCGCTCCAGGAGGGCCGGGCCACGCCGGCCGACATCGAGGAGCTGACCGAGGCCCTGGAGGGGGCTCACCCTGGGCTCCGGCTGCCCTACCTCGGGCACCTCTGGGGCCTCTTCTTGCGTGGAGAGCACCGGGCCCAGGTGCTGCGGTGCCTCCTGGGGAGCACGGGGATCGAGGCGATCCGCGGCGCCGAGCGCGCCCTGGGGGATGCGGACGAGGAGGTCGCCCGGGTCGCCCTCGATTTCTTCCGGAAGGTCGCGGAAACCCAGCCACACCGATGGGTCCACGCGGTCTTCCACCCGGACGCCCGGGTGCGGCTGGCGACGCTGGAGGACGGCACCCCGGCGGAGGCCGCCGCGATGAGCTTTTTTCTGGTGGCCGACGAGGGCTGCCGCGAGCGAGCCCTGGACCGGTTTGTACGCGGCGAACCTCGCTGGGCGATGCCACCGGCGGTGTTGCCCGCGCTGCTGGCCTTTGTCGATCAGGGCACGCTCTCGCGGGCGCAGGGCCAGCGGCTGCTCTCTGCCCTGACCCCTGAGGCCCTGAAGCACCTCATGGATCAAGGTCTACGCCGCCGCGGTGAGGTCATCGACGCCTGGTTCAAGGCCACGGCCCTGGCGACCACGGCGGCCAGGGGGTGGGAGCCGGGCCTGATCACCGACGAGACCGACGATCTCGATCGGCTCCTCGACCTGCTGTGGGAGCCAGAGCCCGGCGCCGAGGCCGCCGAGCACCGTAGCTTCCTGGCGCGCCTGGTCGCCTGGCACGGGTCGCTGCCCGCCGGCGAGCAGGCCCGGATCGGCGCGGCGCTGGTGCGCAAGCTGGCCCTCGAAGGGGGCGCCCTGCCGCACGTCCTGGAGGCGATCGCCGAGATCCACCCGCACGCCCTCGCCTTTGCCTGGCTCGATCGCTCGACCCGTCGCGGGATGCTGCGGGTGTACCTCGAAAAGGGCCATGGCGGGCGCAAGCTCTCCCCGGAAGAACTCCTGCACCTGATCGAGAGCGACCTGCCCTCGCACCCTGACGGCGGCCTGGATCTCTGGGCCCTGGCGGCGATTCTCTCCCGCAGCGCGACCCCGCCCATCTCGACGCTGATCGGCTGGGTCAGCGTCGAGAAGGTGCTCGATGCGTTCGCCCGGCGCCCGCAGGAGTCGAGCCCGCTGTTCTCGCTCCAGGACAGCTCGCACCGGGGGACCGCGTTCTTGCTGGAAAAACTCCGGCAAGCGATGCCTGAAAAGCTCTCGACGACCCTGGCCCTCTGGGCCCTCACGGCCCCCGTCCAGGAGCTCTACCTGCTCGGTATCAAGCCTCGCGCGGTGAAGAGCAAGAAGGCCCGCAAGTACCTCAAGAAGAAGGCGCTCCTGTCCGGCGCCGACGCCGACGCTGCCCGCAAGGCCGCCGAGCCCGAGCCCCCCTGCCCCATCTCTGCCGAGGAGGCCATCGCGCTCTACCAGGAGCTGCAGCAGGCAGAGCTCCAGGGGCGCGTCATCACGCACGAGCGGGCCGAGCGGCTGGCCCAGGTGCTGGCCCCCTGCCTGCTCTACCCGCCGCAGAACTTCACCCGCTTCCTCCAGGCGTGGCTCACCTCCACCCCGGAACCACCCCCCCTGGGGATGGAATTTTTCGTCTACTTTTCCCGGAACATCGAGCCAGAAAACTTCGCCCTCTGGTGCGGGAAATTGCCTGAAGAGCGCCTGCTTCCGTTGCTGGAGGCGATCTCCCACTGCACCACCTTCCCCTTCGCCAGGGAGCGGGTCATGGCCGAGCGGCTGGTCCGCCACGGGAGCGAGGCCGTGCGCGCCTGGGCGCACCGGAGGCTCCCCGCCGAGGAGCCCAAGGGCCCCCCGGTCTCCCTCGAAGGAGAACCCCTCGACGACGCGCAGGTCGAGGCCCTGGCCACCGCTGAAGAGGCCCACCTCGAGCGCCTGCTCCGCGAGCTTGGCCCCCGCAGGACCCGCGTGGTCGAGGCCCTCGCGCGCCGCACCGCGGCCCCCTCCCCCGCGGCCCTCGTCGCCCTCCTTGGCTGCGAGGATCCGGTGGCCGACGTCGACCGGGAATTCGCCCGGTTCATCTCGGAGGCAGAAGGGTTCCCCGCAAGGGTCCAGGCGCTGGCGGTCGACCTCCTCAACAGCCGCCCCGCGCTGCCGCTGCTGGGGCATGCCTGGCTGATGCTCTGGGAGCGCCACGCCTTCGCGCTGCTGCAGCGGCTCGTGAACGAGGGGGGTACCCTGGCCGCGGGGCTCGCCCCCTACCTCGCGGTGCTGCGAGACCCGCAGCTCAAGGCGCGCCTCCTGGAGGCCGTGGCCAGCGCCGTGGGGCTGCTCTCGTACCGTGATCGAGACCGCCTCGAGGCCGTCTGCACCCCGGCGCTGCTCGACCTGTTCGCCCGCGAGCTCGCCGGCCCCGCGGGTTTTGGCGCGGCAGAGGCGCTGGTCTTCTGCCAGCGGAACCTGCGGTCCGGCCCCCTGGCCGAGCGCCTCGTCGAGCTGCGCTCCGAGGTGAACGCCGCGCTGCCGGAGCTGGCGATGAAGGTGCGAGAGCGGCTCGCCCCCTGGATCAGCTCCGAGGGGCTCCCTCCTCCGGTCGAGCGCCCCGTGGTCGAGGAGAGGCCCGCCTTCCAGCTCGCCTCGGTGCAGCGCAGTCATGACCTGGATGAGCTGGAATCCTGGTGCGAAACCGCGCCCTTCTCCGTCGTCGAGGAGGCCGCCCTGAGGCTGAGCGAGCTGGGCGAACCAGCGCGCCTCCGGTGCGTCCGCGTGCTCCGCAAGACCACCGAGCGGCGCCGGGCCGAGATCCTGGCCGAGCTGATCGACCTGTGGCCCGAGGGCGAGGCGCTCGACGCCGTGGCGTCCCTCGTCGCCGGCGAGGGCCCCGGGGATGTACGCTTTGTCCTCGCCCTGGCCCTCCTGCGCCGTCGCGCCCCGGGGGCCTTCCAGCAGGCCCTCCGCGCGGCCTGCAGCGCGCGCCCGGCGAGCTGGTTCCAGATCGACGACTTCAGGCAGCTGCGGCGCTGGGCTCCGGAGCAGGGCAAGCTCTGCCTGGCCCTCGCCCGATCGCCGCAGCCTCACGCCTACCGGGAGGCCGTCGAGTGGCTGCTGGCGGCCACCGAGCCGGCGGTCGCCGACGACGTGAACGCAGGCTTGATCGCCTTCCTGGAGGCCGGCTCCGAGCGCCTGAGGTCACTTCGCACCCGCGCGGCCCAGCGCCTGCATCAAGGCGGGGCATGGCAGGCGATCCCGGTGCTGCTCCAGGCGGTGGCCCAGGGTCATATGGAAGTTCCAGACTTGCTACGCCACGGGGACGCGGCGCTGTGCGCGGGGGTGACCCGGTCGCTGCTGCTGACGGGGGACGGGGCGCACGAGCAGATGGGGCTGAGGCTGCTGCAGGAGGCGCCGGAGGAGGTGCGAGAGGAGGCGCTCTCGGTGCTGATCGAGCAGTGCAGGGACGACAACGTGCGCCGCGCGGCGGTGCGGATGCTGAGGGAACGGCCGCACCGGGCCTGGAAGCTGGCGACGCTGGGGGAGACCTTTGCGTGGGGGGTGCGCAAGGGTCGGGAGCTGCTGGGAGGGGTGTACCAGGTGGAGATGATCGAGGGCAACGAGCTGGGGTACACGCGGCTCAACGAGCGACGGATCTTCGTCAGCCCGCTGCCCATCCTGCGGCGGGAGCGCCGGGGCCGCGAGCTGGTGGAGGCGCTGATCTTCCACGAGCTGGGGCACCACCGCTACCACCGGGGGAGCCTGGCGGAGAGGTGCTGGGGGACGGCCAGGAGCGAGGGCATCCAGGGGCTCTTCAACCTGGTGCTCGACGAGCACCTGGAGCGGAACCTGAGGGCCATCGAGGAGGAGGCGGGCGACCGGCTGAAGCTCCTGGCGTCCTACGCGTTCCAGCATGCGAGCCGGTCGGTGAAGGTCGAGCAGCTGCTGGCCATGACGGGCGAGAGGGCCGCCCTCGTGCTGCCCCGGAGCCGGCTGCGCGTGGCCCGGGACCCGGGGTCGGTGGTGATCGAGAGCGGGCCCCTGCTCCAGGGGATGGAGCGGGAGGGGATGTCGTTCTCGCGCTTCGTGCGGGCGCTGCGCATGGGCCTGGGCAACCGCCACGGGGACCCGAAGGTGGAGCAGGGGCTAGCGCTCTTCCGGGACGGGTTCAGGCACCGGAGCGCGAGCGCGCTGCTGGACATCACCCGGGAGCTGAAGCGAATTTTCGGCCACGAGGCCTGCGCCGTCGAGTGCTTTGGCTCTCACGAGTCGCTCACCGGCGACCCATCGGAGGCCATCGAGCACGGCGACGCGATCTCGTCGGAGGAGGTGGCCGAGGAGGTCGAGCGGGTGCTCAACCCGAAGAAGGGCGTGAGGCCCTCTTCCGCCGAGGAAGGCCCGGTCAAGAAGCTCTGGATCAACGTCAACCCGGACGAGGAGTTTGACCGGATCACCTCGGTCACCAAGCTGGTGTACGCCCACGATCAGGCCACCCGGCTGGCGGCGCAGGTGCGGCGGCAGGCCTTCCATCTGCGCCGGTACCTGGAGAACCTGGGGCTCACCCGGGTCCCCGAGCGCCGCCGTCTCCAGGGCCACCGCTTTGACCCGACCCGGGCCCAGGCCATGGTGCTGCGCAACGACCCGAGGGTGCTCATCGCCCGGCGCCTCGAACCCCGGGCGGACGTCCACCTCAGCATCCTCGTCGACTGCTCCGGCTCCATGGCCTGCGGCGGGCGCATCGAGCGCGCTCGCCTCTTCGCCGCCCTCATCGCCGAGGCGGTCCGGGGCCTCCAGGGCATCGAGGCCCAGGTCCTCGGCTTCACCGATCAGGTGATCTACGACGCCGGAAGCGCCGAGCAGTGCGCCGCCCACGCCCTCGAAGCCGGCGGCGGCAACAACGACGCCGCCGCCCTCTGGTTCGCCGCTCTGCGCGCCCTCCGCAGCATGCGCCGCGCCCAGGTCCTGGTCATGATCAGCGACGGCCTGCCCACCGAGTGCTCCGTCGCCGCCCTCCGCGCCCTCGTCGCCCGCCTCTCGCGCCGGCGCCTCGTCTGCGCTCAGGTCGCCGTCGCCCCCATCACCGAGGCCTGCTTCCCCCACCACGTCCTCCTCGATGATGCCAGCAGCGACGCCGCCGTGCGCCGCTTCGGCGCCCTCATCGGGACCCTCGTCCGCCGCTCGATCTCCCTCTTAATCCCCCCACAGAACCCCATGGGCAACAAGATCCCCTCCGATGAACTGAACCCCGGCCAGGTCTGCGAGGCCACCTTCTGGGTCAACCCGGTCGAAGGCTCCGGATTCCGCTTCCGCGCCACCCACCTCGACGGCAAGCGCGCCCCCAAGGTCGTCCTCTGCGATGACCCCCGCGTCCGCCCCGGCATCCCCTGCCTCGTCCGCATCGCCTCCATCCAGAAACCCGACCGCGACGACCGCGGCGCCATCCTCGTCGACTTCGTTCGCGCCCAGGAATTCAAGCTGGAAGGGGTCTACCTTGACCCCATGGTGGCCCGCAAGCTCCAGGTGCTGCTCGAGAGCGGGCTCAACATCCTGCTCGACGGCCCCCAGGGCTGCGGGAAGACCGTGCTGGCCCGCACCATCGCCCGCGCGCTGGGCTTCGAGTTCGTGTTCTTCAACTGCGGCGCGGTGGTGGAGCCCAGCGATTTTCTGGCGACCATCCAGGTGCGGGCCTCGGCGACCGGGGCGCCGGTGACGGATTTCTTGAAGACCGACTTCCTCGCGGCCCTCGAGGATGCGAGCGAGCACCCGCAGCGTCGGTACCTGATCTTCCTGGACGAGTTCAACCGCTGCCAGGAGAGCGCGCGCAACGCCTTGATGCCGGCCCTCGACTCGACCCGGAAGATCTTCCACCCGATCCGCAACCAGTTCCTGCTGATCCCGGACAACGTGCAGTTCATCGCGGCGGTGAACCGCGGGCGGGAATTCTCCGCCACCTTCGGCATCGACGCGGCGCAGCTGGACCGCTTCGCGCCGCTGCAGATGACCTACCCGCCCCCGGACGAGGAGGTGAAGCTCCTCCACGGGCGCCACCCGGAGCTCACCCGCTCCCTCATCGAGACCGTCGTGATGGTGGCGGACGCGATCCGGCGCTCGACGGAGCTGAGCGCCACCCTCTCGGTGCGCGCCACCGAGGAGGCCTGCATCTACCTCAAGCACCCGCTCTTCGAGTCGGCCCAGCGCCGCATGCTCAAGGAGGTCCTGAAGTCCTCGTTCTGCGGCCGCTTCTCCGGCTCCCCGGACGACGTGGGCACGGACGCCGGCGCGGTCTGGAGCCTGGTGCAGCGGACCCTCCGGGATCTCCAGGGCGGCGCCCGCGATGCCAGCGCCATCGACGGCGCCGAGAGCTGAGCCGGCGGCGCCCCGGGCCGCATCGCTCAGCGGGTCTCGGCCCACACGGCGCGCGGGGGAGCGACGGCGCCTCCGGCGGGATCGGTGTCCAGCGACGCGGGGCCGTCGGCGAAGGCCGCGCCGGGCTCCTCCAGCGAGAGAAACCGGAGGTGCCGGGCGCCGCTGGCCACCGCCAGATCGGGCCACGGCAGCAGCCTGGTGACCGGAGCCACCGCGGCCCGGCGGGCCCCCAGCGTGGCGCGCCGCGCGGCGGACACCCCGGCCAGCAGCGGCGCCGTCAGCAGCGAGGCCAGCAGCAAGGCCACGGCCCCCCAGGCCCGGGGCAAGCGCGGTCGGGCCTTCACGGGGGCCTCTTGAACAGGATCGCGAAGAGGTTGGTGAGCAAGAGATCCGAGACCAGGATAGAGACCGAGGTGAGGACGACCGCCTCGGTGGTGGAGGCGCCGACGCCCTGGGTGCCGCCCCGGGTGCGCAGCCCGCAGTGGCAGCCGATGAGGGCGATGAGGGCGCCGAAGAAGGGGGTCTTGAGGTACCCGCTCCAGAAGTCAGCGAGGTGGAGGGAGTCGAGGGCGGTGGAGATGAAGAAGGAGGCGGGGAGGTCGAACTGGAGGGAGCAGACGACGAGGGCGCCGAGCATGCCGAGGAGGAAGGCGATGACGGCCATGATGGGCATGGCGACGACGGCGGCCACGAGGCGCGGCATGACGAGCTTCTTGATGGGGTCGGCGCCGAGGGCGCGGATGGCGTCGACCTGCTCGGTGACGACCATGCTGCCGATCTCGGCGGCGATGCCGGAGGCGATGCGTCCGCCGACGATGACCGCGGTGAGGCTGGGGGCGAGCTCGCGGGAGAACGAGAGGGAGATGACGCGGCCGGTGTACTCCATGCCGCCAAACTTCTGGAGGCCGAGGACAAACTGGAGCGCCATGACCATGCCGACGAAGGTGCCGGTGATGACGACGAGGCCCGTGCTCTGGACGCCGATGGCGTCGATCTGGGCAAGGATCTGGCGCCCCTCGAAGGGCCGACGGGGCAGGGAGCGAAGGGAGCCGAGCAGGAGCCAGCTGACATCGCCGATGCGCTCGAAGAGGGCGAGCACGGTGGCGCCGATGCGGGGCACGAGCCCGGGGGAGGCGGGCTGCTCCGGGGCGCCCGGGGCGACGCTGGCGGGCCCGCGGGGCTCGCTCACGGGCGCCCCTCCGCGCGGAACCCCTCGACAAAGCGCCGGAACTCGGGGCGCGCCCCCTCGAACGCGCCGGGCGATGAGATCAGGATGAAATCGTAGACGCAGCCATCCTTCTTGAGCACCAGCGCCTCGAAGCGCATCGGCACGCCGTCGAGCTTCGCGGTCATCACCGTCCGCAGGGCCTCCCGGCCGTCGAAGGGCAGCAGCGTCTCTTCCTCGGTTGCGCGCTCGGTGAAGCGCAGAAACAGGTGCGTGGTCAGGGCCTGCAAGGGTACGTCGTCGCCGTCAAGGCCGCAGCGTCCGTTGACCAGGATGGTGGCGGGGGCGCGCTCGTCGCGGAAGGCCAGCAGGCCCTGGCTGGCCTCGATCCGGGCCCAGCCCTCGCCGGTCGGGCCCGTCTGGAACGCGAGCCCCTGGCCCCGGTACCGCTGCCCCTCGTACCGCGGCGTCGAGGCGCAGGCGAGCAGCGCCAGGAGCAGGGCGAGGGGCCAGAGGCGAGGCACAGGGGGCAGGCGGGGGGAGGGGGTCATGCACGAGGGGGAAGCGCCACCATCTGGCCGCAGCCCGGGGGCCGGCGCAACGGGAACGAGACGCGGGGCGTCAGGTCCAAGAGAACCGGGGCGTGAGTCCGTGGTACGGTCCCGGAAAAATGACACGTCCGCTCTCGCTCAAGCTCTACAACTCGCTCTCCCGTCGCGTCGAACCCGTCGCCCCGACCCAGGAAGGCCTCGTGCGAGTGTACTGTTGCGGGCCGACGACCTACGACGTCAGTCACGCGGGCCACGGCCGCAGCGCGGTCCTCCCGGACCTGCTGGTCCGTCACCTGCGCGCCCTGGGCCAGCAGGTGGTGTACGCCCGGAACATCACCGACGTCGACGACAAGATCCTCAAGCGCGCCCGCGAGCGCGGCGAAGAACCCCTCGCCCTCTCCGCTCGCTTCGCCTCCCTCTACCAGCAGGACGTGGCGCGCCTCGGCTGCCTCCCCCCTGACCACGAGCCCCGGGTCAGCGAGTGCATCCCCGAGATCATCGCCATGATCCAGCGGCTCATCGCCCACGGCGCCGCCTACGAGGCCGAGACCCCCACCGGCAAGGACGTCTGGTACGCTGTCCGGAACTTCCATGGTTACGGCAAGCTCTCCGGGAAGAACCTCGACGACCTGCGCGCCGGCGAGGGCCTCGAGGAGCGGGGCAAGGCGGCCCACAACGACAAGCGTGACCCCTTCGACTTCGCCCTCTGGAAGAGCGCGCCGGAGGGCGAGTGGGCCTTCGAGAGCCCCTGGGGTCGAGGCAGACCCGGATGGCACATCGAGTGCTCGGCGATGACCGAGAAGTTCCTGGGGTACGGCTTTGACATCCACGCGGGGGGGATGGACCTGATCTTCCCGCACCACGAGAACGAGATCGCCCAGAGCGAGGCCTGCCACCCGGGCGAGGGAGATTTCTGCAAGCACTGGGTCCACGGCGGGTTCATCACCGTCGACAAGGAGAAGATGGCGAAGAGCCTCGGCAACTTCGTCACCCTGGTCAACTGCTTCGAGCGCAACGACCCGGAGGCGCTGCGCTTCTTCTACCTGTCGGCGCACTACCGGGGGCCCATCGAGTTCGACATGCAGAAGCTCGAGGATGGCCGCGTCATCTTCCCCGGGCTCGACGACGCCGAGGAGCGGGTCGATTACCTCTTCACCTCCGTCGAGCGCCTGGAAGCGCTGGCCGCCCAGGTGCCCCCCGGCGCCGAGAGCGGCGTGAAGGACCTGGCCAAGATCGCCCAGACGGTCCGCTCCGCCCGGGCCCGCGTCGCCGCCGCCCTCGACGAGGATCTCAACGCCCCCGCCGCCCTCGCCATCCTTCAAGAGCTGGCCAAGGCCTCCAACGACCTGTGCGACCTCGCCGGCAAGCGCCGCAAGGACGCGCGCTTCCTGGGCGGCGCCACCCTGCTCGCCCGCGAGGCCCTCGACGCCCTTCGCTCCTGCGCGGACGTGCTCGGGTTGCTCCAGTGCTCCCCCGCCGAGTACACCGCCCGCACCCAGGAGCGACGCCTACGCCTCCGGGGGCTCGACCGCGCCGCCATCGACGCCAAGCTCCGCGAGCGCGACGAGGCCCGCGCCGCCAAGGATTTTGCTCGCTCCGACGCGGTGCGCGGCGAGCTCCTCGCCCAGGGCATCGAGATCCTCGACACCCCCGCCGGCACCTCCTGGCGTCTCCCCCAGCGCCAGCAGCCCTGAGCCCCCTCTTTTCCGGGGGGCCAGGGAACGTCCGGGCCAGGGGGTAGCATTCTCATCCGGTTCGCGTACAACGCGGACCATGAAGCACCGCGTCCTCCTGTTTGCCTTGCTCTCGGCTCTGTACCTGGCCTGCGGGTCCGACAGCGATTCGGGGCTGAGCCAGCCGACCCGCTGCGTGGCCGGCAAGGTCGAGCCCTGCGCCTGCCCGGGGACGACGGTGCAAGGTACCCAGACGTGCCAGACCGACGGGTCCTACAGCACCTGCGCGGGATGCCCTTCCAGCGCAGGCGGGGCCGCCGGCGCCGGGGGGGCCTCCGGAGCGGGGGGTTCGGGCTTCCTCGGCGGCGCCGCAGGGTCCGGAACTTCCGGACAGGGTGGGACCGGCAACGCGGGTGGGGTGGCAGGCGCCGGTGGTGATGGTGGAGCGGGCCCGGGCGGCGCGGGCGGCGCGGGTCCGGCGGGGGCCGGCGGTTCTGATCCTGCGGGGGCCGGCGGCGCAGGGCCAGCGGGCACCGGAGGTACGGGCGGGGCGGCTGGAGCAGCAGGTACCGCGGGCACCGCGGGCAGCAGCGGGAACGACGACAAGGACAAGGACGGCTGGACCGTGGCCGCGGGGGATTGCAACGATCAGAACCCGAACATCAACCCCGGGGCCGCCGAGTTGATCGAGCTGGACGCCCAGGGGAAGCCGGCGGCGCAGCAGATCGACAACGACTGCGACGGGAAGGCGGCGAAGGCAGGCGAGGAGGCGACCTGCGACGCGGGGCTAGGGGTGGTGGTGAACGATCCGTTCGACGCGGCGAAGGCCATGGGCCTCTGCCAGGTCAAGGTCACCGAGAGCTCGAAGAAATGGGGCGTGATCGCGGCGGGCTTCAACGACATCTCGACCCCTTTCCTCAGCGGCGGCATCAAGGCGACGGGCAAGGGTCTGGAGCATGCGTTCGGGATCCTGCCAAACCTCGGGCAGACCTCCGGCCCGCGGGAGGGGCAGCGTATCTTTGCGCTCTCCTCCGGCATGGCGCGGGCCCCCGGGCAGCCAGGCTGGGGAGAGGCCCAGCAGTGCCAGTACGCCAAGAACTACACCTCGGGTCAGCCGGTGGGCTTCCCCAAGACGGGTACCTGCGTGACCCCCGGGCAGCCGAACGACGGGGTGGCGCTGGATCTCCAGATCCGGGTGCCCACCAACGCCCGGTCGCTGCGCTTCAAGCACCGCTTCTTCAGCTGCGAATACCCGCAGTACACCTGCGACCAGTTCAACGATGTCTTCGCGGTGATGATGTCTCCGAGCCCCCTCAGCAGCGGAGACCCGATGGCCGATGGCCAGAACCTCTCGGCCAACATCGCCTTCGAGCTCACCTCCAGCGGCATCAAGAACGTCATCGGCGTCAACAACGAGAGCTTCCTGTCGGCCTGCGAACCCGGGGCGAAGACCGGGAAATACCCCAACTGCAAGGCGGGCAACGGGGCCCAGCTCACGGGCTCGGGCTTCGAAGGGCACGCAGGCTCCTCCTGGCTCGTCACCCAGGCCAACGTGCCCCCTGGCGGCATCATCTACCTGCGCTTCGCCATCTGGGACTCGGCCGACGGCGTGTTTGACTCCACCTCCATCCTCGACGACTTCGAGTGGTCCACCGAGCCCGTCAACGGCGCCACCACCTTCGTGGATGGGTCCGGAGGTTCCGGACAGGGCGGCTCCGGGGGCGCCGGGGGCTCCGGCGGGGCGGGCGGCGCCGGGGGCTCGGCGGGGGCCGGCGGGGGCGGTATCTTCGGCGGCTCCGGCGGGGCTCCGGGGGGCTCCTCCGGGGCCGGCGGCAGCGATATCTTCGGCGGCTCCAGCGGCTCCGGTGGGTCCAGCACCGCCGGAAGCAACTCCGGCGGCACAAGCTCCGGGGGCACTGGCGGGTCCGGTACCGTGGGCCCCTGCCCCGACGGAAGCTGCGCCGCCGCGGGGCAGTGCTGCCTCGACCCGGCGACCAGCCAGTGCGGCACCGACTTCAGCGGTATCTTCTGCCTCTGATGCGGCCCACGGGGGCTGGTATGCTCCCGTCTCGATGAAATACCCCGTCGTGCTGCCCTCCCTCCTCGTGGCGCTCGCCGCTGCCTGCAGCCTGGACGGCGAGTACGCAGGGCAGCGCCCCGCGCCACGGTGCACCGAGGACGAGGTCGTCTCCTGCGACTGCCCGGGCACCTCGAAGAAGGGTACCCAGACATGCCAGGCCGATGGGTCCTACAGCGCCTGCGCGGGATGCTCCTCCGGCGCGGGTGGGGCCGCCGGCGCGGGCGGCAAGGCCGGGGCCGGCGGCTCGGGCTTCCTCGGCGGCGCCGCCGGGGCCGGCCCGGGGGGGAGCGCCGGGGCCGGAGCTTCCGGACAGGGTGGCGCCGGTTCATCCGGAAGTTCCGGACAGGGCGGCACGGCCTCCTCAGGAGCTTCCGGGCAGGGCGGCGAGGCAGCATCCGGAGGTTCCGGACAGAGCGGCGAGGCCGGGGCCGGGGGCGAGCCGTTCGGGGGCGGGGGCGGGGGCGGGGCCGGCGGGGGCATGGCCGGGGGCACCGGCGGGACCGGGTCCGGTGGTGCCGGCGCTGGCGGGATCGGGGCTGTGGGGCCCTGCCCGGACGGGAGCTGTTCGGGGGAGAACCAGTGCTGCAGGGACCCGGCGAAGAGCGAATGTGGGGTCACCTTTGCCATGATCTTCTGCCTCTGAGGAGGCAGGGTCAACGGCGACCCTCTCAGCTCTTGCGGAGGCCGTAGCGCTCGGCGTTGGTGGCGATGTGGTCGATGTAGAAGTCGGCGGGCTGGTGGCTGAGGAGGGAGCCGGTATCGATCTCGCCTTCGAGGGCCCGCTTGATGTCGCCGATGAGGCGGGAGGGGGGGAGGTTGAAGCGCAGCATGATCACATCGCCGATGCCGGAGGGGAGCGGGGGGACCACGGCGTCCTGCTCCTGGATCTTCGAGAGGCGATCGAAGAGCTCGTCGAGCTGACGCAGGCCACGGCGCTTCTTTTCAGGGCGCTTGGTGGTGATATCGGCGCGAGAGAGGCAGAGCAGATCGTGGAGGTGGGGGCCCATCTCCTTGCCGAAGCGCCGGACCGCGCTGTCGGTCCAGGAGGCCTCGTAGGCGGCGGCGCGGAGGTGATGGAGGATGAGGAAGCGAACGGTCTCGCGGAGGGGACCATCGACGACGAAGAGGCCCGTGCGCCGGTCGAGCTTGTCGAACATGCGAGCGCCGACCTCGGCGTGGCCGAAGAAGTGCACCTCGCCGTCGGGGGAGATGGAGCGGGTGCGGACCTTGCCGATGTCGTGGAGCAGGGCCGACCAGCGGACCTCGATGCGGTTCTCGGCCTGGCGAACGACCTGCTTGGTGTGCTTCCACACGTCCTTGTGGCGCCACTCGCCGTCGCCGAAGCCGACGAGCGCCTTGACCTCGGGCAGGAGGGCGTCGAGAGCACCGCAGACGAGCAGGGCGTCGAGGCCAGCCTCCGGGTCTTCGCCCGTGAGGATGGAGTCGAGGAGGCCCCGGATGTCGGCCCGGAGGCTCTGGTTTGCCACGAGAAAGTCGTCGCGGTGCACCAGCACGAGGGGCCGATCCGGCGCCCCTCGCCGAGCGCACTCCAGCGCGCGCTCGAGGGCGTCGAGGGCACGGTGGGGGTTGGGCAGGGTCTCGGGAGCGATTGTGCGGGTCAAGGGGGCGGCCTTTTACTCGTGGGAGGGTGGCGTCGACAAGGGGCTTCTGCCCCGTGGACACAGGACGTGGGGGGGAACACCCCCCTGACCAGGCATCCGGGCCCTGGTCATGGAATGTGGCGCGTTCGTCTTGGAGAAGAACGCGGGGTCGAACAAGATAACTCCATGCCCGAGCCACGTCGGCCTGCTCGCAGGGTGCTGGGTCTCTTGTTGCCCCTCCTGCTACTCGCCCCTCACTGCACCCCGCGCCCTCGCGAGGTCACCCCTCCACCTGCACCATCCGCGTCCGCGGCGCCCGCGTCCAGCGGCCGCCACGCCCTCGACAGCGAGGAGGGGGACCCGGAAGAGCTCGAGGTCAACGACGGCTTCCCCGGGAAATCGCAGGGCGACGATCGTCCCGCCAAGCCGCCGCCGCGCGTCGGATTGCAGGGCGGGCTCGATGCGCTCGCCGCCGCCGAGTACGCCTCCGCGGAGGCCGAGCTGGGCAAGGCCGCCAGGAACGCCGGCGAGCGCGGGCGCGCCACCGTGGGCCTGGCCCGCGTCATGCTCGAGACCGGGCGACTTGATGAAGCGATCAAGCTTGCGGACGAGGCGGGCCGCGTCGACAGGGCCTCGAAGATCGCGGCGGCCCCCGTCAAGGCCCTGGCGCTCGCGCGCCGGGGCAAGCTGGAGGAGGCGCTCAAGGCCTGCGACGCGGTGAAGGACGAGGAAGAGGCCCGGCGGGCGCGCCTGGTGGCGGGCGAGCTGCTGCTGCGCATGGGCCGTAGCCGGGACGCGGAGCCTTACCTGATGTCGCTGGTGAGCGACTTCAACAGCAAGAAGATCACCCCCCGGGACGGGGAAGGCATGGCCCTCGTGGGCCGCGCGACCCACCTGCTCCGCAGCAAGCGGGACGCCAACGAGTCCTACGACGACGCGGAGCGGGCCGGCAACAAGACCGCGGAGCTCTACCTCTGGCGCGCCCAGCTGTTCCTGGAGGCCTACAACATCGGCCGTGCAGAGGAGATGGTCCGCTCGGCGCTCAAGGCGGCGCCGGAGCTGGCCGACGCGCGGCTGCTCCTGGCCGAGATCAAGCTGGCGCAGACGCTGGATTTTGACGGCGCAGAGCGCGAGATCCAGCGCGCCCTCTCCACCGACAAGATGCGGCCCGAGGCCTCCTTCCTCCGGGCCGGCATCGCCCTGCGGGACCTGGAGATCGAGGAGGCCGACCGGGCCCTCGCCCAGGGCCTGGCCATCGACCCGCGGCACCCGGATCTGCTGGCCATGAAGGCCGCCGTGCGCTTCCTCGCCGACGACAAACCTGGCATGGAGGCGGCGCTCCGGGCCACCTTCGAGCAGAACGCCGAGTTCGCCCGCGCCTACCAGATCATCGCCGAGTTCGCCGAGTGGGAGCACCGCTACGCCGAGATCGTCGAGATGATGAAGAAGGCCGCCAAGCTCGACCCGCAGGACGGCTCGATCCTGGTCAACCTGGGCCTCAACCAGATCCGGATCGGCGCCGAGACCGAGGGGATTGCCAGCCTGAACCAGGGGTTTCGCAAGGACAAATTCAACGTCCGGGCCTACAACACGCTCAACCTCTACGAGCGCGACATCCCCCAGCACTACGAGAGCGAGAAGGTGGGTGCTCGCTACCTCGTGCGCTACCCCAAGAACGAGAAGAAGGTCCTGGAGCGCTACCTCCCCCGCTTCCTCGACGACGCCTGGACCGACATGAAGAAGCGCTACGGCTTCGACCCCTCCATGCCCATCGGCGTCGAGCTGTATGGAAACCGTGAACACTTTAGCATCCGCACCTCGGGCCTGCCGAACGTGGGGATCCAGGGCGTCTGCTTCGGCGAGACCCTCGCGGCCATCAGCCCCAAGGCCGAGCCCTTCAACTGGGGCATGGTCGTCTGGCACGAGGTCGGGCACGTCTTCGCCATCCAGCTCTCGAAGAACCACGTGCCGCGGTGGTTCACCGAGGGCCTGAGCGAGTACGAGACCATCGTGCGCCGCCCCGAGTGGTCCCGCGAGGAGGACCAGGCGCTCTACCTGGCCCTGCGCCGCGGCAAGGTCCCCGCGGTGGAGCAGATGAACCGGGCCTTCACCCACGCCGAGGACGCCAGCGACATGACCACCGCGTACTACGCGTCCAGCCAGATCGTGGTCTTCCTGGCCGAGAAGTACGGGATGCCGAAGCTCGTCGCGATGCTCAAGGCCTGGGGCGAGGGCAAGCGCACCCCGGAGGTCCTCCGCTCCGCCCTGGGCATCCCCGGCGAGGAGCTGGACCGCCAGTTCCGCGCGTGGCTCGACCAGCGCCTCGTCCGCTACAAGAAGCAGTACCTTCCGGACCTGCGGCCCAGGCCCCTCGAGATCGCCCAGAAAGAGGCCGAGGCCCAGCCCCAGAGCGCCCCCGCCCAGATCCAGCTCGCCCTCGCTCGCCTCGCCTCCGGCGACAGCAAGGGCGCCGTCTCTTCCCTCGAAGCAGCCCGGAAGATCGAGCCCAAAAACCCCGACGCGCGCTACCTCCAGGCTCGCCTCGCCCTCCAGCGCAAGAAGCCCGACGAGGCCAGGACCGAGCTCGAGACCATGATCGCCGAGGGCAACGACGGCTACACGGTCCGCATGCTCCTGGGCGACATCGCCGGGCGCTCCAGGGACCTCAAGGCCGCCGCCGTGCACTTCGAGGCCGCCAGCAACCTCGACCCCACCCAGGCCGAGCCCCTCCAGGCCCTCGCCGACATGGCACGCAAGGCCAAGGACGAGGACCGCGAGCTCGCCATGCTCCGCAAGCTCGCCCCCCTCGACCAGCACGATCGCCGCGTCTGGCGCCGCCTCCTCGCCAAGCTCGTCGCCCGCGGCCTCTGGGACGAGGCAAAAAAAGTCGGCGAAGGCGCCCTCTACGTCGACATCCACGGCGCCGAGTCCCATGCCCTCTACGCCCAGGCCCTCCTCGGCGCAGGCGACGCCGACAGGGCCATCTTCGAGGCAGAATCGGCCCTGCTCTGCGAACCCATCAAGGAAAAAACCGCCGCCGAAGCCAACGTCGTCCTCGCCCGGGCCCACCTCAAGAAAGGCGACCCGGCCAGGGCCAGGGCCGCCCGCGACGAGGCCCTCCGCCAGGACCCCGACCACAAGGAGGCCCAGTCCCTCCAGATCCCCTGAACCCCCGGGCGCCGGGCCGGACGCGCCCCCCGCGCCTCAGCGCCTCCGGCCCCGGCCAGGGCGCTCCCTGTCCGGAACTTCCCTACCCAGCGAGAGCACGTCCGCGCCCCGCACCGGCTCCCACCGCGCGTAGACCCGCACCGGGCCGCCCTGCTCCTCCAGCCGCCGCACCTCCGCCAGGAGCGAGCGCTGCACGTGGCCCCGGCCCGCGGCCCGCTCCTCGTCGTTGCCCTCGACCTTGATCTGCAGGGCTTCCCCCGGGGGGCGGGCCTCCTCGAAGAGCTCGCGCGCCGGGGCCTGACCGCGCTGCACCGCCTCCACCGCGGACGCCGCCCGGCGCAGCTCGCCCCGGAGCACCTGAAGGCTGCTCGCGGTCACGGTCCTCGCGGCGTCCCGGACCGGCGCCGTCGGGGTCAGGACCGGCATGACCCCCTCGACCCCGGGCACCTCGTCTCCCAGGGCCACCGGGCTGGGCCACGGGCGCCCGGCGCACCAGCCAAAGAACCCCCGGAGCAGCTCGCTCCCCTCCTGGTCCGGGTGATCCAGGATGTACCGGGCCACCAGCAGGGCCCACCCGATCCCGCTCGGGTAGCCCGCCCAGGCCCCGCGCACCGCCCGCGCCACGGACCATCGCCTCACCGCGCTCAGCAGCCAGGGCCAGCGGCCTCCCAGCGCCCTCGTTGCCTCCCGGAGCGCTGCCCCGTCCAGCGCCCCCTGCGCGGCCACCCGCTCCGGCTCCGGCAGCTCGCCCAGCGCCCCCGCGGCCTGCAGGCTCGAAGGCCCCGGAGCGCCGTCGCGCCGCAGCTCCGCGGCCACGATGTCCACCGCCACGCCGCCCAGCACCACCCGCACCGCAGGCTGCAGGGCCTCGGTCACCCAGCGCCCGGCCACGCCCTCCCCGGCGAGCCGACGCTGCAGCTCCCCGAGCGCCTCCCCCGCCGGGAGCCCCCTCGGGCACAGCGCGAACAGGTCCAGGTCACTGTAGGGAAGTTCTTCACAGTAAGCGGCGGCCCCGAAGGGCTCGACCCAGGGGGCCGGCAGGCCCCGCTCCGCCGCGAGGTGCTCCAGGATCCCTCGCACCCGCTCGATCACCGGGGCGGGGTCGAGGGGGCGCTCGTCGGGGGCAGTCCAGGGGTCGATGCCGTCGCGGAGGCGCAGGCCCGGGCGCGGCGCCCCGGGCCCGAGCGGGACCCGGGCGGCGGCCTCGAAGGGCTGGTCGCCGCGCCGGACGAGCAGGTGCAGCTCGGTCGCCTCGAAGGAGATCGGAGAGAAGGTGGAGCGCAGCCGCTGCTCCAGCTCTACGGCGCGGGCGCGCTCGGCCTTCGGGAAGCGGGCGACCGTGAGGTGCGGCGTGAAGCCCCTATCCCCCTGCTCGGAGAAGCGAGGGAACGCGCGCTGCAGCGCCTGCTGGAGCCGGACGAGGGCCTGATCCGAGCGAGGTTCGAGCCAGACCGTCGAGCTGCCGCCGTGGTCGAAGCGCCCCGCGGCGGCGAGCTGCACCGGGAACGACGCGAAGCCCCGGCACACCTCCGCGGCCCGGGCGAGGGCCTCGGGGAAGAGCGCGGGGGGCGCGAAGCCGTAGATCAGCGTGACGTGGGGCGGCCACCGGAGCACCCCCCGGTCATGCTCCGAGCGGAGGGCCTCGATGGCCTCCCAGCAGGATCGCGGCGGCACCAGCGCCAGCGCCGTGTGGTAGGTGGCCTCCGCCGAGTCGAGCGAGCCCGCCGGCTGGAGCCGGAGATCGAGCTGCACCCCGGCGTGATCCGACAGGAACAGCCCCTGCTCGTCCGCCCTGGGCCCGTCCGCGAAGAGGCTCGCGCCGCCCAGCTCGCCGGGCCCTCGCAGCAGCACCCGGTCGTAGCGCCGCGGCACACCGTCGCGGCTGAAGAGCGCCGCCAGCGGGTTGCCCACCGGATCGTAGGTGAAGCCCGGGTCCTGCGGGAAGGACGCGCGCCAGAGGTCCCGGAGCTGCGCCCCGTCCAGAAGCTCCTGCGCCTCCCCCTCGTCCAGGTTGAAATCGCCCAGCACCAGCGCTCTCGGGTGCCCCTCCAGCAGCTCGATCACCCGGGCCAGCTCGGCGCGTCGCTGCTGCTCGGCCCCCGGCGTGGCGTTGCTCACCAGGTGCACCACCAGCACCCGCAGCAGCCCTCCGGGCGCCTGCACGTCGCAGCAGAGCACCCGCCTCGTCGCCGTCAGCGGGAGCACCGCCGCGGAGCGCAGCGGCCACCGCGACAGCAGCAGCTGGCCGTGGGGCCGCACCGAGGCGCCTTCCCGATCGCTCACATGGTAAAAATCGACCCACCCCTGGGCCAGCAGCAGGCGATGGAGGGCGGGGGTCACCTCGCTCAGCCCGAGCAGGTCTGCGTCGAGGGAGCCAAGGAAGCGAGCGAGGACCGGGAAGCGCCGCTCGGTGGCGAGCAGCTCTGGCTGGAACGCATCGTTGAGGACGTTGAGGGTGGCGACGCGGAGCAGGCCCGGGGTCGAGGGGGGATGCTTCCTGGGCTCGCGTGGGGTCAGGGGGCGCAGGGCAGCGGGGGACGCAGGAGGGAGGGGCTCGGGGTCCGCGCCGGGCGGCGCCGGGGTGGAGGTGGCGAGCTCGTCGAGGCGATCGATGCGTTCGGTGCGGCACCAGAGGGTGCGTCCGTCGAGGGATACGCGGGCGACGCGGTGCCAGGGGATCTCGCCCCCGGGGACGAAGGAGCGGAAGGGGATCTCCTTGAAGCCCACGGCGCGGTCCTCGACATGGAGGAGGAAGGGACGCCCGGCGAGGCGCGGATCCCAGCGGAGCTGGTGGTACATTTCTTCGCTGGTGCGGAGGCGTTCCGAGGGAGGGCGGGCCATGGTCAGCGCAGGGACGAAGGAGAGGTTCCGGGGCTGACCGGGGGCTCACTCCTCGGCGGCGTCCACGTCCTCCCGGGGGTCCGGGGGGGGCTCCTCGACCGGCGCGGGGCGCGGGGTGGCCGCCTCTTCTGCGGAGCGGGCGACGGAGCGCGCGAGGCGGAGCTGGAGCTCCGGGGGCTTCACCGCCACCCGGGAGAAGGGCTCGACGCTGTGCGACAGGAAGACCGAGCCGCCCACGATGGTCGAGGCGCCGACGACCGTTTGACCACCAAGGATCGTCGCGTTGGCGTAGAGGGTGACGTTGTCCTCGACGGAGGGGTGGCGCTTGGTGCCGCGGATGACGCGGCCCTGGTCGTCGCGAGGGTGGGAGAGGGCGCCGAGGGTGACGCCCTGGTAGAGCTTGACGTTCTCGCCGATGGTGGACGTCTCGCCGATGACGACGCCGGTGGCGTGGTCGATGAAGAAGCGAGGGCCGATGGAGGCGCCGGGGTGGATGTCGGCGCCGGTGTGCGCGTGGGCCCACTCGGTCATGATGCGAGGCATGAGGGGGACCTCGAGCTCATGGAGGGCGTGGGCGATGCGGTAGACGGTGACGGCGAGGAGGCCGGGGTAAGCGAGGATGATCTCGTCGAGGTGGGTGGCGGCGGGGTCACCGTCGTAGGCGGCCTGGACGTCGAGGATGAGGGTGGAGCGGATGGCCGGGAGCTGGCGGAGGAAAGCCTTGGTGAGCTCGACGGCGTGGTGGCGGGAGAAGCGCTCGGCGGCGTCGGGACACTCGCCGTGGGCCTCCTTGTGGTAGCAGAGACAGACGGAGATCTGGCGCTGGAGCTTGTCGCGGACCGTCGAGAGCAGGACGCCGGTGTGGTAGGGCAGGTTCTGGTCGGTCAGGTCCTGGCGCCCGTAGTAGCCCGGGTACATCAGCTGCAGGAGCAGCCCGATGATCTCGATGATCTCGTCACGAGAGGGCAGGAAGCGGCGGTTGATGTGGTGAGCGCGGGGCTCGGAGCGGTAGCTCTCGAGGAGGCCCTCCACCAGGGCGGGGAGCTCGGCGTCTTGCTCGGTACGAACGGAGGTCACGGGGCCACGTTACCACGCGACAGCCCTCCCCGCCCGTGGCCCGCTGCCGCTACACTGGGGGCGATGCAGCCGCTCTTCGAGACCGAGGTCCACGCGCAGCTACGGGCCCAGGCCCGGCGCTTTGCCCAGCAAGAGATCGCCCCCCACGCCCGCTCCTGGGAGGAGGCCGGCGAGTTCCCCCGGGAGCTGTACCGCAAGGCAGCCGAGGCCGGGCTGCTGGGGCTGTCCTTCCCGGAGCACCTGGGCGGGGGCGGGGGCGACCTGGCGCTGGCCCTGGCGACCTCCGAGGAGCTGCTGATCCACGGGCGCTCCGTCGGCACCGTGGTCGGCCTCGGGAGCCTCGCCATCGCGCTGCCCCCCCTCCTGTCGCTGGGCTCGGAGGAGCAGCAGCGCCGCTTCATCCCCCCGGTGCTGGCGGGCGAGAAGATCGCCGCCCTCGCCATCACCGAGCCCAGCGGAGGCAGCGATGTGGCGCGCCTCCAGACCCGCGCCGTGCGCCAGGGGGATCACTACGTCGTCAACGGCGCCAAGACCTTCATCACCTCCGGCTGCCGCGCCGACCTCCTCACCGTCGCCGTACGCACCGGCGGCGAGGGCCACGGGGGCATCTCGCTGCTGGTGGTCGAGCGCGGGACGCCGGGCTTCCGGGTCAGCCGCAAGCTCGACAAGATGGGCTGGTGGGCCAGCGACACCGCCGAGCTCTCCTTCGAGGATTGCCTCGTCCCCGCCGCCAACCTCCTCGGCGCCGAGAACTCCGGCTTCCTCGCCATCCTCCAGAACTTCGCCACCGAGCGCCTGATGCTCGCCTCCCAGTGCGTCGCCATCGCCCAGCTCGCCTACCAGGAGACCGTCGCCTACGCCCGCGAGCGCCACGCCTTCGGCAAGAGCCTCACCGGCTTCCAGGTGCTCCGCCACCGCCTCGCCGACATGGCCACCCGCATCGCCGCCGCCCGCGCCCTCACCAACGAGGCCCTCCACCGCCTCGCCCTCGGCCACGACGTCACCGCCCTCGCCGCCATGGCCAAGAACACCGCCACGGACATGTGCTGCGAGGTCTGCGATCAGGCCGTCCAGCTCCACGGTGGCTACGGGTACATGCGCGAGTTCCTCGTCGAACGCCTCTTCCGCGACGCTCGCCTCTACCCCATCGGCGGCGGCACCCGCGAGATCATGAACGAGATCATCTGCAAGCTCGAAGGCTACTGATGCGCCCCCTCGCCCTCGCCCTCGCCCTCCCCCTCCTCGCCTGCGGTCAGGACCAGGCTCGCCGCGAGGAAGCAGGGCACATGGTTGAACATATTGATACATTGATCATGATGGATCGACGCGAGAAGGCCGCCGCGCTCCAGCGCCTCCAGAACGCCCCCTGCACCCTGCCGGACGTCTGCGAGGCGCGGCGGGCCTGCGGAGAGGCCTTCGCGCCGGTGGTCGAGGCGGCGCGGCTCCAGCTCGAGGCGCGGGCCCTGCTGGACCAGCACGACCCGGCGCTCAGCGCCCAGATCGACGCCCGGCTGGACGAGGCCGAGAAGAAGCAGGCCCAGGCCCGCAAGCTCCAGGACGCCTGCATCAGCGCCACGACCCAGCTGCGGCAGGCTTACCGGCTCTGAATCAGGCGGCGCGCTGGCGCGAGGGGGCGGGCGGCGCGGCGGGGAAGGGCAGCGGCTCCGGCGGCAGCTCGCCCTCGAGCAGCGAGGCCCAGGCCTGCAGGTAAGCGACCACATGGTCGCGGCTGCGGTAATCGATGGCGAAGGCGACGGCGGGGGGCAGGCGGGCGAGGACGCGGCGATCCGAGAGGCGCTCCAGGTGGGCGATGTCCTCGGCGGAGAGGCCGACCCGGTGCATGGTCTCGAAGATCGCGTCGATGGGCAGGCCGCTCTGGGTGCAGTACTCGGCCGCCTGCTCGGCCCAGTCCCCCGGGCGCTGCAGCGCGAACCGATGGATCTCCTCGCGGGTGTAGGGGGTCAGCGTCTGGGCCAGGTGCCCGCAGTTGCAGGCCCCCAGGTGGGTCCACTTGTAGTCGGCGCCCAGCAGCAGCCGCTCCGCGGTCGTGCGCAGCGCCAGGATCAGTTCAGAGGTCGCGATCGCCATGGCAACCCCTCTGTTCTAGGGAACAAGCAGCCCGTCGGGGAGGGTCAGCGGAGCATCACTGGAAGTTTTGCAGGAACCAGCCCTTGCTGGAGAAGCCGCAGGCGACCCGGGTGAAGTTCACCTGGAACCCCTGGTACGTGTAGTTGCCCACCATGTTCAGGTAGTGCCCGTGGGGGATGCTCCACTCGTTGTTGGGCGAGGGCCCCTCGGCCCACATCTGCGCCAGGCACCCGTTGAGCGCGTCCGGGCTCCCGTAGCCGGGGCACTCGTTCTGCCCGTTGCCCTTGGGCGAGCAGATGCCCTGGTTGAACCCATCGTGGGGGATGTTCACGTCCGCGTCGTGGTCCGCCATCTTGTCGGCGCAGGCCTCCCCCTCCTTCCAGCGCTCGTAAGGCGCGAGCCCGATGGAGGCCCGGTACTCGTTGATCTTGTCCACGCACTGCTGCCGGTACGTCTCGAAAGGGTCCTCCGTCGGACCGCTCCCCCCCTGCCCTGCCCCGCCCGCACCCGCCGCGCCCGCCCCAGCCGTCCCGCCGGTGCCTGCGGTGCCGCCGGTGCCTGCGGTGCCTGCGGTGCCCCCGGTGCCTGCGGTGCCGCCGCTGCCCCCGTTGTTGCAGGATGAGCCGCAGGGCCCGGAGAAGCAGTCGATCAGGTTGTTGTAAGCATCGACCGCCCCGGGATGCTTTGAGCCACAATCGTTGGTGCACGAAGGGTCACTGCACTTCGCCACGCAGTCGAGCAGCAGCTGGCACTGGGGGTCGGAGGCGCAGGCGGACTCCTGGGAGCAGCAGGAGGCATCCAGACATGTGTCGCAGGCGGCCTTGCCGGTGGAGAGGCCGCAGGCCGGTCCGCCACCGCCCTGCCCCGAGGAGCCGGAGGCACCGGCCCCGCCGGAGCCCGCGGTGCCTGCGGTGCCGCCGGTGCCCGCGGTGCCACCGGAGCCGGCCTTGCCGCCGGAGCCGGCCTTGCCGCTGGAGCCCCCCTGTCCGGAACTTCCGGAGGCCCCCCCCTTGCCGCCGAGGGCGCCGTCGCCGGAGGAGGACTCGGACTCGGGGGAGCAGGCGAGGAGGAGGCAGAGGGACAGCGGGAGGAGGGAGCGCATGGGAAGGATGGTAACGCGCCCCGGGACCGGCAGGGAACCCCGCTCAGGGGGTCTTGCAGAGGACGCCGCCGGGGGCCGCGCCGCCGGAGGCCGGGACCGGGAAGGCCTGGGCGCCGTCGTCGATGGAGAGGAGGAACTGGACGAGGGCCTTGCGCTTGGCGCCGCTGGCGTCGTCGAGCAAGAAATTCTCGGAGAGCGAGCGGTGGTGCTTGCCGAAGATCTCGGTGAAGGCCCCCTCCAGGGACCGGGCGCCGCCGTTGTGGAAGTAGGGGGCCCCCACGCTCATGCCGAGGAGCGAGGGGGGATTGAAGCCGCGAGCGTCGGCGGCGTCGCCCTGAGCCGGGGTGCTCATGTCGGCGCGGAGCTCGGAGACGCCCAGCTCCGGCTCGGAGGCGTTGAAGGTGCCGACGTTGCGGAGCACGCAGAGGAGCTGGTCGTTGGCGGCGTTGCCGGCGCGCATCAGCTGCTTGGTCGGGTCGGTGGAGGGGAGGACCGCGGCGGGGAGGTTGCCAGGCTTGGTCCAGGTGGCGGTCTTGAGGGCGCCGGTGGTGGCGACGGTGGGGTTGTAGAACAGGGAGGAGACGGTCCACTTGTCGCCGCCGTGGCACCCCTGGCAATTCGCCCCCTGGAAGAGGTCGCGGCCCGCGGCGACCTGGGCCGGGTCGAGGTTGGAGGGGGCCTGGGGCGCCCGGATGGTGCGCATGTACTCGGTGATCTCGGCCCAGTCCTCCAGCGACGAGGGCGTGTCGATGCCGAGCGGGTTGGACTTGTCCGCCACGTCCTCGGCGCTGCCGTTGAGGCCCGCGTGGTTCTGGGTCTGCCCTCCGACCGGCACCGCCGCCAGGTCGATCCGGTCGCCGTTCGCCGGCGGCGCGCTGGTCGCCTTGACGATGGCGCCGACCCCGCCCGATACGCCGCGGGTGTTGCCCTCGAAATCGGCGACCTCGTCGAAGATCGCGGTCCAGTTGAAGATCCGCTGATCGGCGGGGTTCTTCTTCGAGAAGCTGCCGTCGAGGCTCGTCGACTGGCGAGGGCCGCGGGCGAAGTACCAGGTCACGTTGTCGCTGAGGCCGTCCACGTGGCACGACTGGCAGGCGCCCCACCCCTGCCCCTTCATCGACCAGCGCCCCAGCCCCGTGTTGAAGAAGCGCTTGCCCAGCCGCACCCGGTCCTCCGGCGAGCCCGCCGCGGGCAGGGCGCTGGTCGCGATGAACACCGGCTCGTTGCCCCCCGCCACCGCCTGGGTGCTGAAGTCGACCACGCTCACGTCCCGGCTCACGTCGTTCGCCGAGAACCCGAACTTCTTGCCGCCATGATCCAGGTTGGTCACCACGAACCCGATCGGGTTCCGCCCCCCCTTGTTCGGATCGGTGATCGCCGCCGGGTGCAGATCGATGAAGCTGTTCGAGGTCGCCCCCACCTGCGTCAACCCCCCCGTCGCCCCGTCGTACACCACGCGGAACACCGCGTCCGTCCCGTTGGCGGGCAGGTAACCGATGCCCGTCCCAGGCACAAAGGCCAGGTCATCCGCCAGCAGCGGGTACCTCCGCCCGCCGTCGTCCGGCGCCCCGTTCGCCGTGTAGAGCTTGTCGAACTCCGCGTTCAGGCTCGCCTTGCCCACCACCGCCGAGCTCTCCAGATCCACCACGTGCACCGCCGGCGCCGTCGTGGTCTTCACGCTCGCCACGTTCGGCAAGCAACGACCGTTGCTCAGATCACACTTGCCCCCCACCGCGCCACAGTCCTTGTCCTCGTCGCACTGGGTCGAACATGACCCAGCATTGCATGCAGCGACGACCCCCGCGGGGGCGGGGCAGGTGCTGGCGTCGGAGCAGGAGACGGTGGGGCCCGTGAAGACGCCGACGGGCCCCCTGGGGGAGGCGCAGACGGAGACGACGTAGGCCTTGGAGCCGTTGACGGTGACCGACTGGAGCTGGTTGGGGTAGCAGCCCGCGATGCCGTCCCGGTGATCGCGGAAGCCCATGTCCTCGATGGGAGCGAGCTCGATGGTCTTGATGGCGCTGTCCGCGAGAGAGACGACGTGGACGAAGCCGCGCTTGCTGGTGTCGGCGTCGGCGCCGTTCTCGCCGTCGGAGGCGGAGCGGACCGCGTAGTACTCGGTGACGACGAGCTTCTCGTCCGCGTCGTCGGCGTCCCCGTCGTTGGAGATGGCGATCGAGCGGGGGTGAGAGAGGGCGGGGCGGGCCTCGGCCACGCCCAGGGGGCCCTTCATGGCGTCGTTGAGGTCGACGGTGCTGGCGACCTGGAGGGAGGTGGTATCCACCTTCATCAAGGTGCCATCGACCCAGTTGGCGACCCAGGCTGCGGCGCCGGTCGGGGTGAGCGCGACGGCGGTGGGCTCGGAGCCCACGGCGACCTCGGCCCCCTTCTTGGGCGACCCCTGGAGGTCGTCGATCTGGACCAGCTTGCCCGACTTCTTGAGCACCACGAACGCCTTGCCGCCGTCCGGGTGCACCACGGCTTGCCAGGGCTCGGAGCCCTTCCCGAGATCGATCTCGGCGAGCTTGGTGGGCGAGGGCGGATCGCTGGAGTAATCGATCGCCAGCACCGTGACGGTCCCCACGTCCCGGTTGACCACCACGGCCCGGGTGTCGTCCGGCGAGAGGGCGATCGGGGCGCCGCGGCTGGGGCCCGGCAAGATCGCCCCCACGCCGCCGCCGGCGCCGCCGTTGCCGGCCCCGCCCGCGCCCGCCCCGGCCTCTCCGCCGGCGCCAGCGCCGCCTGCCCCCGCACCGCCGGCACCGGCGTCCCCGCCCGCCCCCGCGGCCCCCGAGCCCGCGGCGCCGGCCTCACCACCTGCACCTGCACCGCCCGCGCCTGCACCGGCGGCGCCCCCCGCGCCTGCACCGGCGGTACCGCCCGCGCCGCCGCCGGCCGAGCCACCGGTTCCGGCGGAGCCACCCTGCCCGGCGCCGCCGGGATTTTCTGCGGGGGGATTGCCCCCGTCGTCGTCGTCCCCGCAGCCCGCGGCGGCGAGGGAAAGAGCGAAGAGAGACACCCAGCGAGCACGCTTCCAACCAAGCGACATGATCAACCTCCCGGAACGAAGTCAGGACAGGGCAAAGGCCCCGGGGCAACCTAGACGCAAAAGTCACGCTGGCACCGGGAAGCGGTGATAACGGTCCTGTATGGTCGGCATAGGCCAGGCTGATGACCCATGGACCTGACGCATCTCCGCTATTTCCAGACCATCGCAAGCTGCGGGAGCCTGACCGCGGCGGCGCGGGTGCTGAAGGTGAGCCAGCCGACGCTGACGGTGGCGATGAAGAACCTGGAAGAGCGCCTGGGGACGACGCTCCTGCTGCGGGAGCGGACCGGTGTCCGGCTGACGGCGACGGGGGAAGAGCTGCTACGCCACGCGCAGGAGGTGTTCGTGCTGCTGGAGCGGGCAGAGCAGCAGATCAAGGGGCTGGAGGCGGACGACATCGGGAGCTTCGTGCTGGGCTGCCATGAGTCCCTCGGGGCCTATTTCTTGCCGAATTTCCTCGCGCGTTTCCTGCAGGATGCGCCGCGCATCGAGGTGACGCTCTGGAACGGGAGCTCGGCGTCGGTGCAGCAGGCGGTGGTGGACAGGACGGTGCACTTTGGCATCGTGGTCAACCCGCAGCCGCACCCCGATCTGGTCTTCGTCGAGATGTTCCATGATGCGGTCGATTTCTTCGTGGCCGTCGATCTGGAGCCCTCGCCCAACTCGGGCCGCCTGGTGCGCGGGCGGGGCGTGCCCCCCGGGGCCGAGGCCGAATCCCGGGCGATGCTGCGCCGGGGGCCCCTGATCTTCGCGGGCCGCGTGCATCAATGCCAGCACATCATCGACTCGCTGGCGGAGCATGAGCTGCTGCCGCAGCGCCTGCTCTCGTGCGGGGATTTCGAGCTGGTCAAGAGCCTCACCCTCGCCGGCATCGGGGTGGGGCTCATGCCCCGCCGCGTCGCCGCCTACAACCAGGAGGGCAAGCTGCGGCGGCTCCAGGAGACGCTGCCCTTCTTCCCGGACACCATCTCGCTGGTGTACCGCGCCGACGTGCACCGGACCCGCGCCGCGCTGCGGCTCAAGGACGCCCTCGTCGCCTACGGCAAGGGGCTCGATCGCTGATCCTTCAGCGCCCCTGCATCAGCCCGACGAAGCGATCGAAGAGGTACATCGAGTCGTGGGGGCCCGCCGCCGCTTCCGGGTGGTACTGCACCGAGAAGGCCCGGAGCGCGGGCACCGCCAGCCCCTCGCTGGTCCGGTCGTTCAGGTGCAGGTGCGTCGTCTCGGCCTTGCCCGCCAGGCTGTGCAGGTCCACCGCGAAGCCGTGGTTCTGCGTCGTGATCTCGACGCGGCCGGTGGTCAGGTCGATCACCGGCTGGTTGCAGCCGCGGTGGCCGAACTTCAGCTTGTAGGTCGTCGCCCCGAGGGCCAGCGCCAGGATCTGGTGCCCCAGGCAGATCCCGAAGAGCGGCTTCTTCCCCAAAAGCCCCCGCACCGTCTCGATCAGGTACGTCACCGCCGCCGGATCCCCCGGGCCGTTGGACAGGAACACCCCGTCCGGCTCCAGCGCCAGGATCGCCTCGGCGCTCGTCGTCGCCGGCACCACCGTCAGCCGGCACCCCGCGTCCACCAGGCACCGCAGGATGTTCCGCTTCAGCCCGCAGTCGATCGCCACCACGTGGTGCCGGGGCGCCGCCGCCGGCCTGTCCGCCCAGGCCCCGCGCCCCTCGGTGAAGGTATAGGGAACTTCCGGACTCACCTCGCGCACCAGGTCGAGCCCGGCCATGGGGCGAGCCGCCCGGGCGGCCCGCAGGAGGGCCTCCGGGTCGCCGGCGCCGATGGCCGCGTTCTGGGCGCCGTGGTCGCGGAGGTGGCGGGTGAGGGTCCGGGTATCGACGCCGGAGATGGCGACGATGCGGTGGCGCGCGAGGTAAGCGTGGAGGGACTCGGCGGAGCGCCAGCTCGACGGCTCGGGGCAGGCATCGTTGACGATGAACCCGGCCACGCGAGGCCGGTCATCGACGCTCTCGGCGTCCTCGTTCACGATGCCCGTGTTGCCGATCTGGGCGGCGGTCATGGCGACGAGCTGCCCGTGGAAAGACGGGTCAGTAAGGACCTCCTGGTAACCGGTCATGCCGGTGGTAAACACGGCCTCACCGACGGCGGTCCCCTCGGCCCCCAGGGCCTCACCCTGGAGCACGAGGCCATCCGCCAGGGCCAGATATGCAACGCGACCGCTCATCGAGATCCTCGTGGGGAGGGCATCATGGCGACCGCCCCTAGCACGGACAGGCCGCCAGCGCGAAGGGCTCTGACGCTGACGCCGGCGGACCTGCGGACCGCGGGGCGAACGGCGGCGCTGGCCTGCCTGCTGGGGGCGGTGGCGCTGCTGGTGATGGCGTGCACGGACGAGGCCGGGAGCGGCTGGACGCAACGAGGGTTGAGGCTGGCGGCGATGGCGCCGGCGCTGGCGGGGCTGGCGGCGGGGGCGCTGGCGCGGGGAGGCGAGCGCTGGGGTTCGGGCTGGGGGGTGCGCTGCTGGGGCCGGGGGTGCTGCTGGGGGTGCTGGCGGCGCCGGATCTGGGGGCGCTGTTGCCGGTGCTGGAGCGATCCTCGTGGGGGCCCTCGGTGGCGGGCTTCGAGGCGCCGGCGCTGGGGGCGCGGGTGGAGGAGCCGGGGGGAGCGGTCCGGTTCGAGGCGCCGAGGGAGGAGGGGCGGAGGGCGAGGCCGGACCGGCGGGTGCTGGGGCTGGCGCTGGTGGTCGCGTGCTGGGTGGGGCCCTGGTGGGCGGCGCTCCCCTGCGGAGGCCGAGGGCGAGCGCTGGGGGCCGCGGGGGCGGTGCTGGGGGCGATCACGGCGCTGCATGCGATCGCGATGGGGGCGTCGGCCTGGTGGCTGTGGGCGCCCTGGGCGGCGCTGCTGGCCCACGGGTGGGCCCTGCGGGACGGGCCGGCGCCGTAAGAAGGGCTTGAGGACGACCAGCAGGGTGCTGAGGACGGCCATGCCAGCGATGGCGAGGCCGAGGCCGAGGGCGGGCCCGGCGTCCTGGGCGTCGCCGGCCTCCATCTTCTTGGCGCGGGCGCCGATCACGTGGTGGAGGGCGACGATGGCGAGGGCAAGGGGGAGCTTGCCGTGCATGTAGTGGGTGGCCTTGAAGTAGAGCGTGGGGTTGAGCCCGAGCTGGACGACCCCGGCGAGGAAGGCGACGGCGAAGGCGGGGGCGGCGAGGGAGCGGTAGATCAGGCGAGCCGCGGCGCCGCGCTGCCGGGCGTCCCCGGGGCCCTTGGCCAGCAGCAAGGCGACGGAGACGATCGAGCCGATCCAGAACAGGTCGGCGATCACATGGAGGGCGAGGAGCATCGGGGGCTCTTAGCGCATCCGGGGGTCGGCGGCGCGTGGCAAGGACAACCCACGCCCGGCCGGGGCCTCGCGGTGCTAAGGTGCGGCTCCATGACCCAGAGCGCCTCGTACCGAGCCCCCTTCGCCCACGGCACCACGGCCATCGACGCGGCCACCTGCGAGCGCCTCCTGGCGGTCGCCCTCGAAAGCGGCGGCGACTACGCGGATCTGTTCTTCGAGTACCGGGCCGCGGGCTCGCTGGTCTACGACGAGGGCATCCTGAAGACCGCCTCCCGGGGGGTCAGCCTGGGGCTCGGGGTCCGGGTGCAGCGCGGGGACGCGACGGGCTACGCGTACGTCGAGGATCTGGCCTGGGAGGCGATGGCCCGGGCCGCCCGCACCGCCGCCCAGATCGCGCGCCACGGCGGCTCCCACGCCCCGGTGCGCCTCGAAGCGCGCTCCCTGCCCCACCGCTACGACCTGCCCCGCGTCACCCTCGACGAGCCGGGCTCCGCCAAGCGCGCCCTGCTGGAGGCCGCGGCCCGCGCCGGCAAGGACTACGACGCCAAGATCCTCAAGGTCGAGGCCAGCCTCTCCGAGGAGCTCCGCGAGATCCTGATCGCCACCAGCGACGGGCGCCTCGTCCACGACGTCCAGCCGATGGTTCGCTTCGGGGTGCGCGCCATCGCCGAGCACCAGGGCCGGCGGCAGGAAGGCTCCTCCGGCGGCGGCGGCCGCATGTCCCTCGGCTACTTCGACGACAAGACCCCCGCCTGGCACGGCCTCGAGGCCGCGCGTCAGGCCGTCGCCATGCTCGACGCCCAGGAGGCCCCCGCCGGTCAAATGGAGGTCGTCCTCGCCCCGGGCGACAGCGGGATCCTGCTCCACGAGGCCGTCGGCCACGGCCTGGAGGCGGACTTCAACCGCAAGGGCACCAGCAACTACAGCGGCCAGGTGGGCAACCAGGTCGCCAGCCCCCTCTGCACCGTGGTCGACGACGCGACGCTGCTCCAGTCCCGCGGGGCCATCAACATCGACGACGAGGGCCTCGAGCCGGGCCGCTCGGTGCTGATCGAGAACGGGATCCTCCGCGGGTACATGCACGATCGCCTCTCCTCGAAGCACTTCAAGCTCACCCCCACGGGCAACGGCCGCCGCCAGAGCTTCGCTTGCCACCCGATGCCCCGCATGACCAACACCATCCTGCAGGCGGGGCCCCACGACCCGGAAGAGATCGTGCGCAGCGTCAAGCGCGGCATCTTTGCCCGTAAATTCGGCGGTGGTCAGGTCGATATCGCCAACGGCGACTTCGTTTTCTCTCTCACCGAGGGCTACCTGATCGAGGACGGAAAGATCACGGCCCCGCTCAAGGGCGTCAACCTCATCGGCAACGGCCCCGAGGTGCTGCGCGAGGTCGTGATGCTGGGCAACGATGTCGAGCTCTCCGACGGCATCTGGACCTGCGGCAAGGATGGCCAGAGCGTCCCGGTGGGCGTCGGGTGCCCCACCATCAAGATCGGCCGGATCACCGTGGGTGGCACAAAGATGGGGGGCTTATCCCCCGGCGTGTGCTAAGGGGCGCCCCCGTGCGTGGGCGTTTCATTGCGGTGGTGGGCCACGGCCCCTTGCTTGAGCGAGAAGAGGGGGCCGCCGCCTGCCTGCGGCAGCTCGGCTCCGAGGTCCGTTCCCTCGATCTCTGGGAGGATCCGGCCAACCTGTTCCAGGAGGGCGAGCTCGACGGAGAGCGCGTCCGGGCGCTGATCGTCGAGGCCCTCGATCGGCCTGACCTGGCGGCCCCCGTGCTCCGGGCCCTGCGCCGCGAGCCTCGCCTGGAGCGCTGCCCGGCCCTGCTGGCGGTGGGTGAGCCCCAGGTCGCGCGCATCGATCCGGCGGCGGGCTTCGATGATTTCGTGCTGGTGCCCTACGTGCCGTCCGAGCTCTACACCCGCATCCGGGTGTTCGAGTGGCGGCGCAGCGAGTTTTCCAACGAGGAGCGCCTCAAGATCGGGGCCATGGTGATCGATCGCTCGGCCCGGGAGGTGCACGTGGAGGGGCGCCCGATCACGCTCACGTCCAAGGAGTTCTCGCTGCTCGCGTTTCTTTCCGAGAACCGGGGGCGGGTCAAGAGCCGGGAGCAGCTCCTCGCCCGGGTCTGGGGCGCCGCCTACGAGGGGGGGCCGCGCACCGTCGACATCCACGTGCGACGCCTCCGGGCCAAGCTGGGCAACGCCTTCCCTCTGCAGACGGTCCGGGGCGCGGGTTACAAGCTGCCCCTCGATCCGACCGCCGGCGGCTCCGATGAGTGAGCTCGCCCCCATCGCCCTCTCGGTGGGCTGCCCCTGCGGCATCGGCCCCGAGATCGCCGTCGAGGCGGCGGCGCGCTTCCCTCATCCGCTCGTGCTGATCGGGGACGAGGCCCAGCTCCGCGAGCTCGCCGCGCGGCGGGGCCACGATCTCTCGCGGCACCGCCTCCTGCAGCCAGGCCCTCCCCTCGCCGCGTCCGGACGCCAGCCGGGGCGCCCTGCCCCCGCCAGCGGCGCGGCGCAGCTTGCGTGGATCGACGCCGCCCTCGACCTGGTGCAAGGCGGGGAGGCCCGCGCGCTGACCACCGGGCCGGTGAGCAAGAAGGTCATCGCCAGCAGCGGCGCGCCGGGGGCCGCCTCGTTCACCGGACACACCGAGCACCTCCAGCGCCGCCTGGGCGCCGACGAGGTGATCATGGCCTTCTGGTCCCCGGCGCTCAGCACCTCGCTGGCCACGACGCACCTGCCATTGCGGGAGGTCCCCGGGGCGCTCTCTCCGGAGCGCGTGGCAAGCGCGGCGTTCTGGCTCGGCTGGTTGCTGACCAGGCTGGGCCAGGAGGCGCCGCGGATCGCGGTGGCGGGGCTGAACCCCCACGCGGGGGAAGGCGGGCTTCTGGGCGACGAAGAGCGCCGCATCCTCGAGCCTGGGCTCGAGCAGGCGAAGGAGCGGGCGGACCGGGCGGGCCTGGCGATCCGCTGGCAAGGGGTGCTCGGGTCCGAGACGGCCTTCCGCCAGGGGGCATCCCGGGGGCTCGACGGGGTGGTGGCCATGTACCATGACCAGGCGACCATCCCGATGAAGCTGCTGGGGTTTGGCGAGGCGGTGAACGTCTCGCTGGGCCTGCCGGTGGTGCGCACCAGCGTGGATCACGGCACAGGCTACGATCGCGCGGGGACGGGGGCCGCGGATGCGCGGGGTCTTTTGCTCGCCCTCGAGCTAGCGCACCGGATGACCGCTGGCCCAGGTGCGACATCGCTGTCAGGGAGCCTCGCCGGTTCCCCCCGGATGGCCCGGTAATTCTCGCAACGAGATCCGCCTGGAGGCGCTGGCCTGGCCGTTGCAGAAGGGGCTGGTGTCCCCCTTAAACCGCCCGACGCGGCCCCTCTTGGCTTGCGCTTGCTTCGCTTGATCTTGCTTGCGCGTCGCGGTTTCCGGCCCCTCCCTTCCCCCTGTTCGCAGGGGGAGGGAAGGGGCTAGACGCAACCCGGTGCCGTGCTACGTTCCACGATACCGTGCACGCTGTCCTCATCAAACTCGGCCGCAACTCACGCGCCATCATCGGGCGCCTGGTCCGATTGCCTCGCCGAGGCTCGGTCATCGTGGTCGAGTTTGCCGATGGGGTTCACGAGTACGTGACCACGCCGGTGAAGCGGGTGATGAAGGTCGTCGGCAAGGAGACCTTCTACGTCGAGACAGCGAACAGCCGTTACCGCCTCGAGATTCGCAGCAAGGTGCAGCAGTTCGAGGGCGCATCCTCCGGCTTAGGGCGGCGCCGGTGGGGGCTAGCGTCGGGTGAAGTAGCTGTTCAGGTCGCGGAAGAGGGGTGCTAAGGTGCCGCGACTCGCATGCCTTCCATGCTTTTTCTCCTGGGCTCGGCGCCATTCTCGGTGTCGTCGCTGCTCAATCGACCAGGCTACGACGAGGACAACCTGGCCGTGGCCAAGCTCCTCATCGCGATCGTGGCGCTCGGAGCCCTGCTCTACGAGGCAAGCCGCGAAGCCGAGGGGAACCCGGTGTCGCTCCGCTGGAAGAAGATCATCGCCGCCACGCTCGCCGTGGTCGGTGTGGTCTCGTACTTTCAGTTCTTCCAGATCGGATACAAGGAGTTCTACCACCGGTGGGAATTTTACCACTACTACATCGGCTCCAAGTACTACCGGAACATCGGGTACAAGGGCATCTACACCTGCACCGCGGTGGCCGAGAGCGAGCTGCCGCCGGGCTCGGCGGGCCCCTCCGATACCGACCCCAAACGCGACATCAAGACCCGCAAGCTACGCGACCTGCGGGTCAACCTGATCGTCAACTCGAGCGAATGGGTCGAGAACCCGGACCGGTGCAAGGACGGGTTCAAGAAATCCGACGGCTCCTTCGACCAGGCGACCTGGGATTCCTTCAAGACCGACGTGGCCTTCTTCCGGCGCGTCATGTGGGGCAATTACTGGCGCGACTCTCAGAAAGACCACGGCTACAACCCGCCGCCGGTCTGGGGCGTCACCGGCTGGCTCTTCGCCAACCTGCACCCCGCCACCGCCACCTACTGCAAGATCCTCAGCGCCATCGACATCGGCTTCTTCTCCGCGATGTTTGGCCTCATCGCCTGGGCCTTCGGGTGGCGCGTCATGTGCGTCGCCATCGTGTTCTGGGGCACCCAGGACGCGAGCCCCTTCTACTGGACCGGCGGCGCCTTCCTGCGGCAAGACTGGCTCTTTTACACCATCTCCAGCGCCTGCATGATCCGGAAGAAGAAGTACTTCCTGGGCAGCGCGATGCTCACCTACGGGGCCATGCTCCGGGTGTTCCCGCTGTTCTTCTTCTTCGGCTGGGCGGTGGTCGCGGCGGCCTACATCACCAAGAAGCTGAGGACCGAGAAAGACCTCTGGGGCAACGGATTCCTCGCCGGCTGGCGCCGCATGACGCACCCGGCCCACCGCCAGCTGGGCCTGGGCCTGGTCACCGCCACCATCGCCCTGTTCAGCCTGAGCTGCGCCGTCCACGGCTTCAACTCGTGGCCCGACTTCTTCAAGCACACGATCAGCACCCACGGCAACACGGCCCTCACCAACAACATGGGCTGGAAGACCATCGTGGCCCACTCCGCCGAGGGCCGCATGCAGATCGCCAAGGACCCACGGCTGCAGGACCCCTTCGAGAAGTGGAAGAAGATGCGCACCGACCGAGCCGAGAAAGATCTCAAGCTGGTCAAGTGGGCGGGCCGCATCCTCATGCTCGCGATGTTTGGCTACGCCTGCTGGCGCCTCAAGAACCTCTGGGTGGTGCAGGCCCTCGGCATCCTCCCCGCCATCGCGATGGTCGAGGTCACCTGTTATTACTATTCCTACTTCCTCTTCGGGGCTCTGCTCAGCAAGGGTCGACGGCCCATCGAAATTGCCCTCATCCTGGGCGCCCTGCTCACCGAGGTGTGCCACCGCAGCTTCGGCTGGTTCGACGATCGCTTCACCGCGATGTCCGTGGTCTTCGTGGTGCTGGCCATGTTCATCGTGGGCATGTACATGCGCCGCCCCTGGCGCGCCGACCCCTTCCCCGAGCTTGACGACCTCGAACCCGAAGAGAACCCGGCCCCCGCCCAGCGCCCCAAGGCCCTCGCCGCCACCGCCGACTGAAACCGCTCGAGGCCGGGGTAGCCCCCGCGCTCAGCGGTTCACCGCGTCGTCGTAGGCCTCCCCCATCAGCGTCTTGGTGAGCTTGTCGACGCGCTGCTGCGCCTCCCCTCCCTCGACGCCGCGGTAGCAGGAGCGCAGCACCTCGCCCTGGTGCCGCACGTTCATCAGGCTCGGCTTCCCCTTGCCGGTCCGCTCCTTCCCTTGCCAGTCCACCAGCTCCCCCCGCGGCAGCTGCGCCACCAGCGCCTTCAGCGCCTCGACCCGGGGCTGGCCCAGGGTCTTGTGCTGGCGCCATTTCCCCTCGATCGGCCGCGGCGTCATCTTGCCGTCCCGGGTCTCGAAATAGACGTCATCGTACGCAAAGACACGGCCATCCTCGTAGATACGGATCCCGGTCCCCTTCTTGGTCGACTCGTACCGCGGCTGCATCAGCAGCTCGACCACCAGCTTCTCGGGCTCCGCCGGATCCCCGGCCCAGGAAGGCTGGGCGGGGCACCGGGGCGTCGAGGGTGGCTTTGTCGAGCCGGTCGGGGCAGGCTCCTCCGGCGTCGATGAAGAACAACGGCATCCAGGCCCCGAGACGAGCGGGAGCGCGAGCAGCAGCATCCAGAAGGGAGGTCGCACGCCCTCTTCTTAGCGCCCTTCTGCTGGCGGCGGCATGCAACAACGACGAGGCCCCCCGGCCCGCGACGCTGGCCCTCGACCCGGGCCAGGAGGTCGACGCCTGGACCACCGCCCCGCTCCCCTCCGAGGCCCAGGTCTTCCACGTCCAGGAGGGCGCCGCGAACGCCCTCACCCGCGCCCCCTGGCCGGCCCTCTCCATCGAGCTCCCGGAGCTGACCGCCGGCTCCCGGGGGGCCTTCCGCGTCGAGCTCCGCGACGGCACCGGCGCCGTGGCGTTGCTGGGCCTCTCCCCTCCCCTCTCCTCGGACCAGCTCCCGGGGCAGACGATCCCGATCCTGTGCGGCCGCGTCGGCGCCTTCGCCCGCCCTGCCCGCGGCACCCTGGGCGGCTGGCAGGCCCCTGCCCTGGGCCTTGTCCTCGATCGTTACCTGCTCCTCGCCTCCAGCACGCCCGAGCCCTCGGGCCTGCCCAGCGAGCTCTACGACCTCGCCACCCTCACCCCCCTCGCGGGCCAGAACCCCTTGCCTCGCGCCCCCGACGCCCTCCTGGCGAGCCGCAGCGGCATGACCCTGCTGGTCAACGCCCAGGGGGCGACCCTCCTCGACCTGAGCACCGGCGACACCAGCGAGGTCCCCTCGAACCTGACCCAGGGAGTCCTCGGCGGCACCGTGATCCGCGACGGCCAGGGCGGCGCCTTCCTCCTCGGAGCCACGCGCCTCGACGGCGACCCTTCCGCCGCCATCCTCCGCCTCGATGCCCAGGGAAAGCTCTCCCAGCTCTCCCTCCAGACCCCCCGCCGCGGCGCCTCCGCAGCCTGGCTCGACGGCACCGGACTCATCGTCGCCGGTGGCCTCCCCGAGGCTTCCGTCGAGGTGCTCCCTCCCGGCGCCTCCGCCTTCGTCTCCACCGGCCTCCTCGTCCCGGCCACCCTCGGTGCCACCCTTGTCCCTTTGACCTCAAACGAAATGCGGCTCCTCGGAGGCACGGACCCGGACGGCGCCCCTCGCCCCTCGGTGAAGCTCTCCCTCGGCTGCACCGGCGGCTGCACCGCGCCGACGCCGCTCGGCGACGAGCTGCCCTTTGCCTCGCTCCGGGGCTACCCCCTCGGCGACGGCAAGGCGCTGGTCCTGGGCGAGACCGACGCCGGCACCGAGGCGGTCCTGCTCTCCCTGGCCGACCCGCCCCGGCAGGTCCCCCTGCGCACCCCTCGCCGGGGCGCGTCGAGTATAGAACTTCCAGACAGGCGGGTCGTGGTGGTCGGGGGGGTCGACGGGGCGGGGGTTCCGGTGGCGTCCATCGAGGTGTTCCTGCCGCCCTAGGCCGACGTCCGTGGAAAATGCGTGGACGTGCGCGGATGAGGTTGGTTAGAAAGAAGGGTGGTGAAGAGACCGATCTGCGGAGGACGAAGAAGATGACGATCACGCTCCCGCTCGAGCTGGGGCCCCTCGACCACTACACGCTGATCGTGGAAGACGCCGCGGCGGTGGCCAGGTTCCACACGGAGGTGCTGGGCTTCGAGCCGCTGCGGATCCAGCTGGTGAACGCCGGGACCGCGCCGCCCGGGGGGCACGACATGCTGAACCATGTGCTGCAGATCCCCGGGACGTCCAAGCGGGTCCTGGTGGTGACGGAGGGGCTGACGGAGACCTCGATCTTCCGTCGGTACCTGCAGAAGCACGGGCCCGGGGTGCATCATGTTGCCTACGAGGTGGCCGACCTGGATGGCGCGGTGGAGGCGCTGCGGAAGGCGGGCATCGGGACCACCTCCGAGCGCGTGCTGAACGACCCGTTGACGGGGCTCCGCCAGATCTTCATCAACCGTGAATTTGCGGGTTACTTCATCGAGCTGATCGAGCGAAACCCGAAGGCCACCGCGGGGCATTTCACGAACGACAACATGGCGGCGCTCGCGCGCACCATGATCTCGTACCTGAAGCAGGGGGGGGAGGCAGCGCCGACCGAAACGCTGGCGCCGCAGGTGGAGATCAAGGCGTCCCCGGGGGAGGTCCGAGCGTTTCTTCTGGACCCCTTCCATTTGCCTCGCTGGACGGTGCACCGGTGCATCCGGCGGGTCGAGGGGCAGGTCGTGGAGGTACGCCTCGCGGGTGACCTCCCGCTCACGGTGACCGAGGATCGAAGTCGAGGGGCCATCGTGTACCGGTGGGCCCAGGGGGATCGATCGCTGGAGATCCCCTTCTTTGTGGCCGAAGAGGCGCCAGATCGAACCTCGGTGCGGGTCGACCTTCCGCCGCTCCCCCCGGCGCGTCTCGCGCGGACGGCGAAGGTCATCCAGGCCGAGCTCGACCTGCTCGCCTGCCATCTGGAAGGTCGAACGGAGACCTTCTCCCCCACGCTCCGCGCCCTGCTCGACGAGTACCACCTGGAAGTTCACCAAAGGATCGGTCTGTGACCATGCCTTCCTCGAACCTCGCTCTCTTCTTGATCGCGGCCCTGGGCCTGGTCGCCTGGGCGGACGGAGTCTTGATGCCGGGGGAGGCCCGGTTCTTCCTCCAGGTCATCGACGGCCTCCAGCTCCCCCCGGACGAGCGGGCGGCGGCGCTCCGGAGCGTCATCGTGCCGGTCGCCGGCGTGCAGGAGCTCCCGGCCGCCGAGCTCTCCGCGGCAGACCAGCGGCAGGTGCTGCGCTTTGCCTACGCGATGGCCAGCGCCGACGGGGCCATCAGCGACGCCGAGCTCGGCGTGATCCGCGAGCTTGGCCAGCGGTTCGGGGTCTCGTGGGCAGAGACGATCGAGATCATCGGGCACCCCATCGCCTGGTAACCACCGGAGGCGCTCCCTTGCTGGAATCTTCTTACGTCAACCCCCCCGCCCTGCTCCGCATCGCTCAGCAGGGCCTCCCTGCCCGGGCGGTAGCGCCCTCCCACGTGGTCATCCTGGGCGCCGGCATCGCCGGGCTGGTGGCCGCGCTGGAGCTCAAGCGAGCCGGCCACCGGGTCACCCTCCTCGAGGCCCGCCAGCGGGTGGGCGGCCGCATCCTCACCCTTCGCGCGCCCTTCAGCGACGGACAGTACGGCGAGGCGGGGGCCATGCGTATCCCCACGCGCCACCGGCTCGTGATGAGCTACGTCGAGAAATTCGGCCTCCGCGTGCGGCCATTCTGCTCGTCCAACCCCCGGGGGTGGTCCTACTTTCGCAAGCAGCGGCGTCGCCTTGAGGACGCGATGCGCGAGAGCCACCGGCTCGGCTTCGAGCTTGCGTCCCACGAGCTCGCGGCGCCATTTCAGGAGCTATGGGGCAGGCTCCTCGACCCGATTTCGGCCGAGATGGAGGGCGACGGGGCTGGCCCGGAGCGGCTGCGAGAGCGGCTCCAGAGCCTCTCTCTCCGCGACTTCCTCCACGGGGAAGGCTGGTCCGACGGGGCCATCGAGCGCTACGGGCTCTTTGCTGGCTTCGAGACCCTCCTCTTCGCCTCCGCCTTCGAGTTTGTACGAGAGTTCGCCGCCCGGCTCCGCGAGCACACGGTCGCCATCGACGGGGGCATGGACCTGCTCCCCAGGGCCTTCCTGCGGGAGCTTGACCAGGACATCCAGTACGGGGCGATGGTCACGTCCATGGACCAGCGCGAGGACGGGGTAGACATCCGCGTCCGTGGCCTCGGCGGGCCGCGGGTGGTGCGTGGAGACCATGTTATCTGCACCATCCCCTTCTCGGTGCTGCGTCACATCGAGATAGAAAAACCCTTCTCCTGGGCCAAGGAGCGCGCCATCCGGAACCTCCATTACGAGTCCGCCACCAAGATCTTCTTCGAGTCCCGGGAGCGATTCTGGGAGACCGAGGACAGGATCTTCGGCGGAGCTTCGGTGACGGACCTGGCGATCCGCAACATCTACTACCCCGAGCACGGGAGGGAGAGCGGCCGGGGCGTGCTGCTCGCCTCCTACTCCCATGGCCAGGACGCCCTCCGGTGGGGGGCGCTCCCGCCCCACGAGCGCCACGTCCAGGCCCTCGAGAACCTGGCCGAGGTGCACCCCTCTGCCCCCCGCCACGTGGAGTCCGGGGCCTCGGTGGTCTGGAGCCAGGACGAGTTCGCGGGGGGGGCCTACGCCTTCTTCCAGCCGCACCAGGAGGCGCAGCTCCACGAGCACATCGTCGCCCCGGAGGGTCGCATCTACCTGGCCGGGGAGCATGCGTCGCTCCAGCATCGCTGGCTCCAGGGAGGCGTGGAGTCAGCCTTGCGAGCAGCCCTTGCCATCCACGAGCGCACGGCCCCACTATCCGTCATGCTGCACTCCTCGCCCCCCGCCCCGCGCCTCATCGAAGACCCCGCTGAACGCGCCGCAATCGCCCAGGATTTTGGCGGCGTCGCCCGCGATGTACCGGCCTTTGTCCTTCGCCCTGAGAGCATCGAGCAGGTCGCCGAGGCGGTCCGCTGGGCCCGCGCCCGCGGCATCAAGGTCGCCGCCAAGGGCGTGGGGCACAGCGCCGGCGGTCAGTCGCAGGTCCGGGACGGCCTGGTCATCGACATGACCGCCCTCAACCACCTCCACCACATCGATCTGGGCGCCCGCACCTTCACCGCCGACGCCGGGATCGAGTGGGGCAAGATCATCGAGGCGCTGGTGCCGCTCGGGCTGGTGCCTGCCGTGGTGACCGACTGGCTGCACCTGACCCTGGGCGGCACCATCATCGCGGGCGGCGTGGGTTCCCAGAGCTTCAAGCACGGTATCCAGGCCGACCTGATCGAGCAGATGACGCTGGTCACAGGCGAGGGCGAGGTGGTCACCTGCTCTGCCTCGGAGAACCGGGCGCTGTTCGACGCGACCCGGGGCGGGCTGGGACAGTACGGCATCATCGTCCGTGCCACGATGCGGGTCATCCCGGCCCCTCGCCGGGTCACCCTCGATCACCTCGTGTTCGACGATCTCGAGGCGTTCAACGCCGACATCGAGCGGCTCATGGCCTGCCCCTCCGTCGACGGCCTCCTGGCCCATGCAGTCGGCAACACCCTCGAGCTGATCTCCCACTCCACCTCCCATGACTTCCGCGCCCAGGGGCTCACCCGCTCGCCTGCCCGGGGCAAGTGGGTCTACGACCTCGAGGTCCTGCGGTACCACGACGACGCGACCGATCTTCCAGGCCCCCTCCCGGACGGACTCCGCGACGTCCCCGACCTCCGCCTCTCCAGATCCTGGGATTTCATGGCCTACCTCTCTCGCGTCCCGCCCATCGTCGAGCGCGACCAGCGAGAAGGCATCGCTCCGCACCCGGAACTCACCATGTTCCTGCCGCACGCTCGCTTCCCGGATTTCATGGCCGCGGTTATGGAAGAGACCCAGATCGAGGACATGGGAGGCGGGCCTGTCCTCATCATCCCCCTCGATCGTTCCCCCATCCACGCCCCCTTCTTCCGCATCCCCTCCGAGCAACGGTGCTGGCTCGTGGGCCTGATGCGCGCCGCAAAATCCGCCGAACAGCTCGCCTCCCTCACCGAGAAAAACGTCGAGATCTACCGGCGCGCCGTCGCCATCGGCGGCTTCCGTTACCCGGTCGACGGGGTACCGGCGCCCACGGATCGGGAGGGCTGGGCCAGGCACTTCGGTCCCCTCTGGGAACAGGCCGTCTCCTGCAAAAAACGCTTCGATCCCGATCTCCTGCTGGCCCCCCGCCTCGGCATCTTTTCCGGAACCTGATCCCCGCCCCCCGTTGCCCCTGGGTAACCCTCGACGCCTCCACCAGCCGCAACGCCGATGCGCGATCCTCCCGGGGCTCGCCGGGCCGGACCGCAAGGGCACCTCGCCGCCCTCCTGGAGCAGTCGGTCACAGGGATATGGCATGCTGCCGTATCATCATTGATTGAATGAGACCCTGCATGATCGCTTCGTTGCTCCTGACCGGTTGTGCAGCCCCGGCAGGACCACCGCAGTCGACGGTCCCCTCCACCGCTGTCAGCGCGCCGACAGGCACACCGGGGCCCACCGTCAGCGCGCCTTCGCCTGCTGCCTCCACCGCGGAGGCCAGGCCGCGCGTCCCGATCCCCCCCGCACCCGCAGCGCCCCGCTGCTTGACCCCTCGTGCGATCACGATCGAGGCGGTACGCCAGGTCGGCTCGGAACCGCCAGGCTACGCGCTCGATGGCGCCAGCGAGTCGATGCTGATTCGCCACGCTCCCCCGCTCCGCACGGTCGCGCGCTACGCCACCGATCGCTACGAGATGCTGGGTTCAGCCGGGCTGTCACCGGATGCCATCGCCTGGTCGTTCGATGGCCTGCGGCAGGCGGTCTTTGCTGGCAGCCTGGTGAAGATCGTCGAGCCCGAGAAGCCCGAGTTCGAGGTCGAAGGCGCCTCGGTGGCGGCCGCTGCCGAGCGGGTCGCCACGATGTCGCACGACGGACGCTTCCTGGTCATCGCCGCGCAGCCCTCGGTCTTCGATACCGTCGAGCGACGGCAGCTCACGTTCGCCGAGCCGCGGCCCGGCGCCGGACTCCGCTACCAGATCGAGGCCACGGGGATCTTGCTACTCGCCAGCAGCAAGCACATCTCCTTCGTGGGTCGCGTCGTTCATGAACCTGCGTTTCACGTCGACTGGACCCAGGTCCCTACAGGTACCCTGGTCAGCCGCGATGGCCGCACGCTGCTGGTTGTGCCTCACCGTCCTCCTGGCGGGGAGTGGTCCCCCTCGTTCACCGTGCAAGGGGGCGCAACGCTCGCGCTGTCGCTCCGGCCAGAAGAGCCCTACCGCGCGGCCCTCTGCCCCGGCGGTAACCTTGCCGCCATCGTCGCCCGGGGCCGCCTCGCGCTCTTCGACACCGGCTCGGGCAAGGAGTTCTGGGGGCGTCCCCTGGCGGAGCTGTCGAGCGGCGCTGCATCCCTCGCCAGAGGGGTGCCTGATCAGCTGGTCTTCAATCCGCGCGGCAACACGCTGCGGGCCCGGCGTGGCGATGAAGAAATACTCTGGCGACTGAAGCCCTGACACGACCAACAAATCAAGCTGGCAACGTTGACTCGCAGCCGACCCTCTCCTGCAGCCGCAGCCGTCCCTCTCCGGCAGCCGCAGCCGCAGCCGATTCTTCTTGTTGGTTTGAGGTCAACAGAATGATTCGATGGTTCTAATATTCCATAGATAGAAATCATCTATAGAAGATCACCATATACCATTACATCTCGATGCATCTCTCTGCAGAAAGATCGATGCCGATCACGGCTGCGGCTGCGGCTGCGGCTGCGGCTGCGGCTGCG